>NZ_JAWOTC010000018.1:0-78911 GCF_033338675.1 Vibrio sp. Vb1574 | reverse complement strand
ACAGAAATGCAAATAAATAACCAAAGTCGTGATGTGTTCTATGTTTCTGACGGTACGGCGATAACATGTGAGACATTAGGGCATGTTGTTCTCGGTCAATTTCCGTTCATTCCTAACGAAAAAACCTTTCCGTTTGTAGAAAGCCAGGACAAAGCTACTGACGTAGTCAAAGAAATTGAAACTTCCTACCAGCGCAATGGCGTCAAACCTCTGGTCTTTTTCTCAATTGTCGTTCCAGAAGTACGTGAAATGCTGCTTGAAGCGCCGGCATACAGTTACGATGTTTTGGAAAGCATTGTGCAGAAAGTGCAAGACGACATTCAGATGGCACCAAAGCCTAAGTTGCAGCGTTCTCGCAGCGTGGGGAAAGATTCCGATACCTATTTCGACCGTATTGCGGCCATTGAATATACATTGGCGCATGATGATGGCATTACGCTAAAAGGGTTGGAGCAAGCTGATATCATCTTACTTGGCGTGTCGCGCAGTGGAAAAACGCCGACTAGCTTGTACATGGCGATGCAATTTGGTTTACGTGTTGTGAACTATCCGTTTATTGCGGAAGATGTGAAGATGATGCGTTTGTTACCTGAGTTTGAGATCCATCGTCATAAGTTGTTTGGGCTGACTATTGATCCCGAGCGCTTGACTGAAATCCGTGAAAATCGTTTGTCTGGAAGTGATTACGCTAGCACAGAGCAGTGCAAGCTGGAGCTAGACACTGTTGAGGCGTTGTTTAGAAGAGAGGCGATCCCATATATCAATACGTCCTCTCTGTCTGTTGAGGAAATTACTACGCGTATTCTGGAAAAAGCAGGAATGAAGCGTCGCTTGTTTGGCTAACAAGAGACGCTCATGTCGCTATGTGTAAGAGGAGGTAAGGTGTGTACCTCCTCTATCGAATGAACCTTAGACAGAATTAATAGTATTGGAACATCTTTTGGATGTCTTGATAGTTTTTGGTCTGAGTCAGTGACAGCATCAGTAAGATACGTGCTTTTTGTGGGTTCAATGTACCAGCGGCAACAAAGCCGTATTTTTCGTCATCAATTTCAGCATCCAAAGTGGTTGAGCCGCTAGGCGTTCGGGAGCTTCTTACAACAACAACGCCATCTTTACTCGCTTTCTCTAGCTCATCAAACACAGTGTGGTACAAGTTACCATTACCGACACCAGCACTTACGATGCCGTCAAACTTCGCATCCACAAAGGCTTTCACTGGCAAATTGGAGGCATTTGCATAGTTATAAACAATACCGACCTTAGGCAACTTAGTAAGCTTTGATACATCGAATGGGGTTTCTGTCGTATGTTTACGCTCTGGGCTTCGTTGATATTTGGCATCGCTATTATGAATGTAGCCGATAGCACCAAAGTTGGGTGACTGGAAAGTGCTGACGGAGGTTGTATTGGTTTTTGTCACATCTCGCGCATCGAAAATCGTGTCATTCATTGCGACTAGCACGCCACGTCCTTCTGAATCTTCATCGGTGGCTGTTACGACTGCATTGTATAAGTTGACTGGTCCATCAGCACTCATTGCGGTGGAAGGACGCATTGCACCGACGATCACGACAGGCTTTTTGCTCTTGACGGTCAGATCAAGGAAGTAAGCGGTTTCCTCTAACGTATCCGTACCATGAGTAATGACGATGCCGTCAACATCATCTTGAGCGAGTAGCTCATTAACTCTTTTCGATAATTTTAGCCACACTTCATCATTCATATCTTGTGAACCGATACTGACCACTTGCTCTCCAGAAATATCGGCAATGTTGGTCATACTCGGCACCGCAGAAATCAATGATTCAACGCCGACTTTACCTGCTGTGTAGTTTGACTCTGTTGCAGATTGACCTGCGCCTGCTATGGTGCCGCCAGTGGCAAGAATTTTAATGTTCGGAAGTTCGGATTGCGCGAAAGACAAAGAACTAAGGCACAAACCAAGGGTTATCGTACTGAGGCGGAAAAGATTTTTCGTCATGGGAATCACCTGCTGTTAGGTTGGATGTTGGGGAACTCATCTATCCTAAAAACAGTGGGTTAGATTTTTTGAGTACTAGTTCAACAAATTGCAGATGAAGATCGTGATCAACTAATCACTTAAAGAATATCAAATCAACCAGTTAACCTAATTGACGTGCTTCTTTAACAAGTGAGATGTGCTAGTAACGTGCACAACGTGTTAAGCCCTATAATTTATTGATTTATAAATAAAGGAGGTAGGAGTCTCGTGATGAGGTTACTAAACATGAATTTAGCCGTGCAATTTTCCAAAGTTTACAGTGTAAAAAAAAAGCGGCTTTACCCCGGAACAGATAAAAGCCGCTTGCCAATGATGTGTTAATTCACATCTTATCGCATAATCATTTGTTCACGACCAGGACCCACAGACACCATTTTTACTGGTACGCCCATGAGTTCCTCAATGCGTAGAACGTATTTCTGTGCTGCTACTGGAAGCTCTTCAAACTTACGACAACCAGTGATGTCCTCGCTCCAGCTTTCCATCTTCTCGTAGATTGGCGCAAGAGAGGCAGTTTGAGGCCAGATTGGGTTTTCGCTGTGGTCGCCTTCGTAGCCAACACAGATTTTCAGATCGTTAAGGCCAGTCAAACAGTCTACTTTAGTTAGCGCAATTTCAGTTGCTGCTTGCAGTTCAACACCATTCTTAGTAGCGACTGCGTCGAAGTAGCCCATGTCGCGTGGACGACCTGTAGTTGCACCGAACTCGCCTGCAAGTTCGCGGAAAGCATCTTGCTCTTCCATTGCAGTGATCAACGTACCAGTACCTACTGATGAGCTGAATGCTTTTGCAACCGCAATAACGCGCTCAGGGCGAAGTGCCGGAAGACCACTGCCGATACCCGCGTACATTGATACAACGTTAGAAGATGTTGTCCAAGGGTACTCACCGTAAACAAGGTCACGACCTGCGCCAAGCTGTGCTTCGAACAATAGTGTTTTGTCTTTCGCTTGTAGTTCTTTTAGAGGAAGCGTTACGTTGCAAATTGAATCGCGCCAAGGTGCAGAGACTTCTAGCAGCCAGTTCGCCAGTTCTTCAGCGGTTTGTTCAAACTCGAACGTCGGGTAAAGTGCACGCAGTTGCGGCAGTTTCCAATCCATCATGAATTGAAGGCGTTCAACCAATACTTCTGGTTGCTTCAACCAACCAACTAGGATGCCTTTCTTCATTACGCGGTCACCGTAAGCAGGTGCAATACCTTGACGAGTTGAACCGTATGCTTTGTCGCCTAAACGTTGTTCTTCTAGCGTATCTTCTAGTGCGTGTAGAGGTAGACACAGTGTTGCGCGATCTGAGATGCACATATTCACTTTTACGCCTGCTTCTTCAACTTCCGCAATCTCCTGAGACAGCAACGCAGGGCTGATAACCATACCCGGACCTAACACTGCCAAACAGTCTGGGTTGAATACGCCACTTGGTAGCTGGTGCAGCTTAAACGTACCTAGATCGTTAACCACGGTGTGACCCGCGTTGTTACCACCTTGGAAACGAATGCTCGCAGAAGCTTGCTCTGCCAAAAAGTCAACGATGCGGCCTTTGCCTTCATCACCCCAGTTTGCACCCACAACAACGATAGACGACATAATTTAATCTCCAAAAACAGATGCAAAAATCTTAAGGTGTTCGCCATAATAAGAGAAATTAATTATACTCATTAACTTGATAAGAATCTCATATCGGAATTGGCAATGTTAGATTTGAACTGGCTGCGAACCTTCGTAACTCTTGCAGAGGTAAAACACTTTGGTAAAACAGCGACGGAACTCCACATGACACAGCCGAACGTAAGTTTGCATATCAAGCAGCTGGAGCAAGCCACGCGCACGAAATTGATTGAGCGAAATCCTGTGCAGTTGACGCAAGCGGGGAAGCGTTTGTTAGCTACGGCGCAGCGGATGCTCAATGAGCTGCAAATTTGTCAGTCGGATCTCAATGCCATCAACGATCTTACGCAGGGGACGCTTTCTATTGCGGCGAGCGATATTGTTTCACGTTTACTGCTTATCAAACCATTTCAGCAATTCAAAAGTGAATATCCGGGGATCGACTTGGCATTGTTCAATACCACATCTTCTCAAGCGGTGGATTTGGTGAAAAGTGCGCGTGCCGATATCGGCTTTGTTATCGCACAAAAAGAGAGTCAACCGCTGCATTTTACGCCTCTCACGCAAATTCACTGGTGTGCGTTTGGCGATAACATTTTTGAGTGGCAAGACAATCGAAAAGAGAGCCAGACGCTGATCCTGCTAGGGCACGATACTCGAACCCGAGAGCTGATTGATGCGTCTTTACCTGAGCTAAATCTGCCTAAGCATCGCGTGATGGAAGTGGGCAGTGTGGAAGCACAAATCGACTGGGCGGAAGCGGGGTTTGGGACTGCTATTGTGCCGGATTTTTCGCTCGATCCGAGATTAAAGCTTTCTCGAGAAGTTACGCCTTTGCCAAGTTTTCCAAACACTGATTTCGGCTACATCGTGCGTCAAAATCAGGTGTTATCTAAAGCGGCAAAACAGTTGTTGGCTTGGGTTGGCGAGAATGTGTCGGTGGTTGAGGGCTAAGACGATGAAAGAAAAGGCCATGAAAGAGACGAAGATTACGATTTCGCTCCCATCCTTGATTCACCGTATTGGGGGCGACCATGCCAGGCGAGCGAAAACACTCGCAGCAGAAAAACAGTGCGATCTTAAGCGAATTAGACGATCTCGTCACTGGCAAATCTCAGGCGAGGCTTTGGATGTAAAAGCGTTTTTAGAGCATCTCAAAAACGAAGAAGCAGAGACGATGCGATTTGCGATCAACAAAATCGAACAAGCTCTACTTGCTCACCAAGACAAATTGGAACCTTTGGACGTGAAGTTGGTACGTTTGGTGAGACAAAACCCAAACATCACCTTAGCGGAGCTGATGGCTGAAACGAACTGCACGTTAGTTCAAGCTCGCACGGCACGATTTGATGCTGAGTTGCTTTAAGATCGGTTTGTGGTTTACTCACTTTATTAACAGATGTTAGGGTACCGATCAAAATCACTCACTAAGACCATTTTATTATGGATATTTGGCAGCTTCTCCTTTTTATTCCTGCTTGCTTTGCTCTAAATATGGCTCCAGGCCCAAACAATTTATTGGCAATGAATAATGCGCGTTGTTACGGCTTTAGGGCCGCGTTTACGGCCAGTTTAGGCAGAATTGCTGCTTTTTCAGCGATGATTGCGTTGTCTGCATCAGGTCTGGCTGTGATTTTGTATACGTCAGAAATGCTATTTTTGGCAATAAAGTTGGTAGGGGCGCTGTATCTACTATGGATTGCGTTCAACCTTTGGCGCTCAGAGTCCAGCCCGATCTCTGACTTGGACAATTCGCGCAACTACGCAGGACTGGCGAAACAAGAATTTACGCTCGCTGCTGGCAACCCGAAAGCGATTCTTATTTTTACTGCATTCTTGCCGCAATTTGTTGATGCCAATGCCAACGTTCAAGAGCAGTTTTTTGCCCTTGGCTCCACGTTTTTGATATTAGAAATGGTCGCCATTTCAATCTATGCCATCTTTGGTTTGTACTTGAGACACTGGTTTTCAAACCCCAAAATGGCGAAACGTTTCAATCGCGGATGTTCGTTGTTTTTAGCCGCATCAGGTGCGAATTTGCTACTAAGTAAGCAATAACAACACATCATCTCCGTAGATTATTTTTCTATAAAAAGAGCCGCTGATGTTACATCAGCGGCTCTTTTAGTTGATGCATCGATTATTTATTGTTACCACATCAAATCGTCAGGCACGACGAAATCTGCGTATGGATCGTCTTCTGCTGGAATGTCAGATTCTGCTTCTTTCTGTTCGATGATGACGGACTCATCACGTTGAGCAATTTTATTCGCTACTCCACGTGGAATGACAACATAGCTTTCACCAACAATTGCGATTGCCAAAATACCTTTGATCAACTGCTCGCGGATAAGTGAATCTACATAAAGTGATTTCACTAGCGTACCGTGAGTGAAGTTGTATTTGATGTCGCCATCTTTTAAGTCGATCTTGTTCATCTCAATCAATTGATTGATCTGCGCTTTGATCTCTTTATTTAATCGCTCAGCATTTTGTTGCTCGCTCAATTGTTTATCACGCTCTAACTGTTGGCGTTTATTCTCTTCAACCGCCGCTTTTACTTCGCGTGCTTGAACGCGTGATTTTTTTGAGCCTTTCTTCGCTTTCTTTAGTTTCTTTTCATTAACTAAGCCAGCTTTCAGCATTTGTTCTTGAAGGGTAAGTTTTGCCATGTTTCATCCAGTTAGTGCGCAATTTTGGGCATTTTACCCACTATTGCCACTTGTAGTAAATAATAGTGCTTTCTATGGGTCTAAAATGTTTGGTTGGCTTGTTGTCTCTTTAATGGAAAGTGCAAAGCGGGCCTTCTCCAAAGCCCGCGAGCATTACTGAAATCTAGGTGGGTTATGGCTGCCACTGTTTAGATGTGACGAGGTTATCCATCACTTTGTTTACCGCTTGATGCGCTTTGTCGACAATGGTGTCTATATCGTTACGGTTCGCGATAAGCGGTGGAGCAAATCCGAGGATGTCACCATGTGGCATGGCGCGAGCGATTAAGCCTTGCTCTAAACAGGCCGCCGCGATTTGCGGGCCTACTTTCAAGTTTGGATCAAAGTGTGCACGGCGGAGCTTATCTGAAGAAAACTCCAACGCATGCAACAAGCCAACGCCACGAGTATCACCGACCAATGGATGATCGTTAAACGTCTCCGCCATGCGTTGCTGCAAGTAAGCGCCGACTTCGGCTGCGTTTTGCACCAGGCCTTCACGTTCAATGATATCGAGGTTGCAGTTCGCGGCTGCCGCTCCCATTGGGTGACCAGAGTAGGTATAACCGTGTCCGATAGCACCCCATTGGTCGGTGCCGTTTTCTAGCACACTCCAAACTCGTTCACCGGCGATCACGCCAGACAGCGGTTGATACGCTGAGGTTAACCCTTTCGCTACCGTGATGAGATCTGGTTTCATGTCGTAGTGGAGTGAGCCAAAATCGGAGCCGAGGCGACCAAAGCCACACACCACTTCATCCGCAATCAAGAGTACATCGTATTTGTCGAGTACTTTGCGAATCGCCTGCCAGTACCCTGCTGGTGGTGGCACAATACCGCCAGTACCGAGCACTGGTTCCGCAATCATTGCTGCTACCGTTTCTGGGCCTTCTTCCAAGATCATCGCTTCGAGTTGATCTGCGCAATATTGAGAGAATTCAAGCTCAGACATACTCTCGTCTTCACGGCGATAATAATATGGCGCGATGGTGTGTTTGATACGCTCAAGTGGTAAATCAAAATGGGCGTGGAACAACGGTAAACCTGTCATTGAACCGGACGCGATACTTGAACCATGGTAGCCGCGGTCACGCGAAATGATTTTTTTCTTCTCTGGTAGACCACGAGCATTGTTGTAATACCACACCAACTTAAGTTGAGTTTCGTTCGCGTCGCTGCCTGACATGCCGTAGTAAACTTTGCTCATGCCTTCAGGCGCCATTTTGATGATGCGATCTGACAGTGTCACGAGCGCTTCGTTCGTATGACCGACGTAAGTGTGGTAGTACGCCAGTTCTTTGGCTTGCTCATAAATCGCATCGGCCATTTCGGTCCTGCCATAGCCAATGTTTACACAATACAACCCGGCAAAGCCGTCTATCAGCTCGATGCCTTCTGAATCGGTGATGCGTATTCCGCTTCCGCTCGAGATAATTCTTCCCGGAAGCTCCCCGGCCGCATACTGCTTCAGGTGGGTTGAGGCATGAAATACTCTCTGACGATCGATCTCTAAAAGTTGTTGGGTTTTGTTACTCATGATCCTTCTCCTCGAATAATTGGATATCCATATTTCGTGCCTCAACTGCCACTGACGGTTGGTAAAGCGCCTAAGCAGCAGTATTTGATTTCGCTGTATTCTTCAAATCCGTGACGGCTTCCTTCTCGTCCAAGACCAGACTGTTTCACGCCGCCGAATGGGATAGGGTGCCCTGTCATTTTGACGGAGTTCACGCTCACCATGCCAAACTCCAAACCGCGCATGCAGTGCCAAATTTGGTGAATATCGTGACCATAAACATAGGCAGCTAAGCCGTACTCAGTGTCGTTGCTCATTTCAATCACGGTATCTAAGTCTTGGTAAGGCAATACGCCTGCCACAGGACAAAAATTCTCTTCGCGATACACCGCCATTTCAGAGGTTACATCGGCTAGCAATGTCGGCGCGAAGAAGTTTTCGCCTGGTACGGGCTGGTGGTATCCCGCTACCAATCGCGCGCCTTTGTCGAGCGCGTCACGCACCAAATCATGCGCTTTATCCACCGCAGTGCGATTAATAAGTGGTCCCATGGTGGTTTTTTCGTCTAAGCCATTGCCCAAAACGATGTGGCTCATTTCTTTGGCAAACGCTTCCAAAAACGCTTCGTACTTATCGTCAGGGACGAAAATACGGTTTGCGGCCAAGCAGTCTTGTCCTGCGGTTTGAAACTTCGCATCCACGGCGGCTTTGGCTGCTTGCTCGATATCCATATCTGGCAGCACGATGAAAGGGGCGTTACCACCGAGTTCCATACTGCACTTCTTCACGGTTTGTGCCGCGTCGCGTAGCAATAGTTTGCCTACTCGAGTTGAGCCTGTGAACGAGAGCGCTTTGACTTTATCGGAGTGACACAAGGTTTGTGACACCATCACCGCATCGCCAGTGATCACGTTAAAGACACCAGGTGGAAAGCCAGCTCGGTCTGCTAACTCTGCCAACGCTAACGCAGAAAAAGGCGTTTCACTGGCGGGCTTAATGAGCACCGGACAGCCTATTGCTAGTGCGGCAGCGGCTTTGCGTGTGATCATGGCATTAGGAAAGTTCCATGGCGTAATCAGTGCTGCGACACCAATCGGCTCGCGCACGGTTGATAGCTGCGCATTCGGAATATGACTTGGGATGGTTTCGCCATAACAGCGGCGTGCTTCTTCGGCAAACCAACGAACAAAGGATGCGCCGTAGTCAATCTCACCTACAGCATCACCTAGTGTTTTTCCTTGCTCCATCACCATCAAATGGGCAAGATCTTGCTTTGATTCTAGAATCAGGTCGTGCCAACGCATGAGAATTTCAGCGCGCTCTTCTGCTTGCATTTTTCGCCATTGACGAAAGGCTTGGTCGGCTTCATCAATCGCTTGATAGAGTTGTTGCTGAGATAGCTTAGTGATGTAACCGATGACCGTGCCATCTGCTGGATTATCCACCGGATGAAATTGATCACCACTTACCCATTTGCCATTCACGTACGCTAAACCTCTCACCAAACGTACGTCTTTCATTATCGCCATCATGTCGTGCGAGGCTTTTAATTCTTCAGCGTGTAAGCTGTGCAGTGCTGTCATGAGTCCTTCTCCCAGCATCGTTGTCCATAATGAAACTGTAATGGAGAAGTGACCGAAATAATTTCTGATACCGAGGTTTAAAACGTCAGAACTTTCTTTTTAGTGCCGTTAAATATGGTGTTTTTTCTGTTCACGCCCGATACGCATTTTCCCTTTTATAACAAAGCGTTTTGGTTTACTTCGAATGTGCCCGCATCACGTTTGATTGTTTTTGTCACAATGTAAGTAAAGTAGCGCTCAATGCCCACATCTGAGTCTAACCAGTTGTCGATAAGCCGCTGATATTGGTCGATATCTTCTGACTGAATTTTAAGGATGTAATCGATACCACCGCCCGTGGCATAGCAATCAGTGACTTCTGGTGAATGTTGAACCAGTTGCTCGAAGCGTTTGAACGCTTGGGCGTTGTGTTCTTTGAGCGTAACTTCAACCATAACCGACGTTCGTTTGAACAAAATATCGGTATTTACTTTTGCTCCGTAACCTTCAATGATGCCTGCTTCTTCCAGTTTTTTGACGCGCTCCCAGCAAGGGCTCACGGATAGGTTGATGGCCTCGGCAAGGTGAGATTTGGTGATACGACCATTATCATGAAGTATTTGTAGAATTTTTACGTCGTAGCGATCGAGGCGCATTATGAGTCTCCCTGTTGAATACTAATCATTTCATGAAAGGCTGATGACTGGTCGCTGTTATAAGGTGCTTTCCAGTTTGCTTCTGGTATGCCATTTGTTTTGATTTCTTTAGTTGGCTTTTCAATCAGCCTATCTCGCCGCAGTCTTCGGCTATAACTGCGATAGTGTCACCGATATTCACCATAGCAGGAAAACGACGTGCCGCGAAAATACCATTGCGCTGTGACTTGTACTCAACGGGGGCGGTACCTGTGCGCTCGGTCGAGAAGATTCTCACTAATACATCGCCCTTTTTGACGGTATCGCCAAGATCAAATAAGTATTCTGTGATGCCGTGGTGTTGGCTTTGCACATAACAACTTGCATCTGGCATATCTAATAACTTAGTTGGTTGGGTTGGTTGTTCGTAGTCACCGGGCAAGTTGCCTGAGAAGCGTAAGAAGTTGCGAATGCCACGGTCGGAATAAGCGATTGTTTCTGGAGTGCTGGTTCCGCCTCCTCTGAGTTCGGTGGTAACAAAGATTTTTCCCTGAGACTCCACGGCAGTGTCATACAGGCTGGTGGCGTCCATTTCGAGCAAGATCATGGTGTAAGGTGCGCCAAACAGTTTTGCACCTAATATGCAGGCTTCTTCTTGATCGAGATTGTCGAGACGATGGGCAGCGGCGAACGGCACGATATCTAACGTTTTACCACCTGAGTGAATGTCTAACGCAAAATCGCACTTAGGAACTAGGTAACGAGTAAAATAATCCGCAATTTTCTCGGTCACTGTGCCTATGGGGTTGCCAGGAAAGCTGCGATTTAAATTCCCTTTATCGATAAACGACGTACGTGAGGCATTTTGTACCGCAGGTAAGTTCATCATGGGTACAATAATGACACGACCTTGGATTTGATCTGCCTGAAGCGAGTTCGTCAATTTTAGCAGGCTGGTGATGCCTTCGTATTCGTCTCCGTGATTACCGCCAGTAAGCAGTGCGGTTGGTCCGTGACCATTTTTGATCACGGTGATAGGTATCATAATACTGCCCCAAGCGGAGTCGTCATGTGAATAGGGCAGCGTTAAAAAGCCGTGCTGTACACCTTCTCGGTCAAAGTCTATGGTGGCTGTGATCGAGCTTTTTTGCATATCAAGTCCTTTTAGTTCTCAGACCTGGCTCAACAGAGCTTAAGGTTTGAAAATTAGTGTTTAACAAATAAGTGGCGTGGAAAATCACACAATGTTTTTGCTCCATCATGGGTAATGACGATACTTTCCGTTGTTTCTAACCCCCAATCTTTGAACCACAGCCCCGGCATAAAATGGAATGTCATACCTTCTCTCAAGATGGTTTTATCGGTGTCTCGCAAACTCATGGTTCGTTCCCCCCAATCTGGCGGGTAGCTCAAACCTATTGGATAGCCACAACGGGCGCCTTCGCGTGAGAATCCCGCTTTATCGAGAACCTGGTTTAGTGCATTGGCGATGTCGGCGCAGGTATTTCCGGGCTTTGCCACTTTCAAGCCCGCTTCAAGTCCTAGAGTTAGGGCTTCGTCGGCTCGTTTAAACTTGTCGTCAGGCTCGCCAAGAAAAATAGTGCGTGAGAGTGGGCAATGGTAACGGCGGTGCGCCCCTGCGATTTCAAAAAACGTCCCTTCGCCTTTCTTGAAGGGTCTGTCATCCCAAGTCAGGTGAGGTGCGGAAGCATCAGAACCTGATGGCAAAAGCGGCACAATCGCGGTGTAATCGCCAAAGTGGTCTTCATGCCCGAGCACGGCTTGGCGGTTAATCTCGGCAACAAGGTGGTGTTTCGGTAATCCTGGTTCAATCATGTCGAACGCGACACGGTGCATATTTTCAACAATGCGAGCGGCACGGTACATGTACGCCAGTTCTTGATCGGATTTAACGGCGCGGCACCAGTTGACTAGTCCAGTTGCATCGAGAAGTTGAGCATTCGGTAGGTGCGTGGTGAGTGATTCGTAAGCGGTGGCGCTAAAGTAATAGTTATCTTTTTCTACACCGATGCGACCACGATCCCAAAGGCGCGGAGCCAGTACGGCTTCGACCAGGAAATCCATCGGGTGTAGCGGCGGATTCATTACATAATGGTCTGGATAGTAGGTGATGTTTTCTGCCGACATATACGCAGTCCTGTATGCTCCGTTGGCATCTTGGCAGCGTCCAAACCAAACTGGCTCATCAGATGGACCAACAACGACACATTGTGGCACGTAAAAAGACCACCCATCATAGCCTGTCAGCCACGCCATGTTAGAAGGGTCATGAATGATAAGGACATCCAATTCTCTTTCTTCCATCGATTGCCGAACTTTCGTTAACCGATCCTGGAACTCATCCAGTGTAAAATGCAAAGCAACGCCTCTCATATTTTCTCCTTGTTAGAAATCCGACGCCTTATGGGCCTTCGGAGACGCTGAGGTATTTCTACCTTCTACCAGCTAGCCAGATCTGCGTTAAAAATGATTGCAATTTACCTCTGGGGTTGTATTTGGATTGAACGATGCTGTTTAACATGTTTGTTTAACCCATACATTTCATGTCAATCATTACAATTGTGGTTTATTTTTGTGCATTTTACCTCGTTTTGTGAGTTAAAGTTCGCCATTTGTTAAATAGAAGTTACAATGAGCGTTAAAAATGAATCAATTAAAATATTGTGTCATGACAATTTCTTTGAACCCGATCGTTCGGCCAGGCACCGCTAAATACATCTCCATTGGTAACTATCTTGTCGAATGTGTCCGCAGTGGTTATCTAAAACCGGGAACTCGATTACCCACACATCGTGAGTTTGCAGAGCAAATTGGCGTCAGCGTACAAACGGTGAGCCATGCATATGGTTATGCAGAGAAAAAAGGGGCGATCGAGTCTTGGGTTGGGAATGGTACTTTTGTCAAATCAGGTTTTGTGGATGAAAGTACGGACACGGAGTTCATGCTGACACAAGAGATGAAAGAAACGCCGGATGAAATTGATATGTCGATTGCACATCCAGTGGTGACCGATCGCCACATTACGCTTTTTAATCAGGCGTTAATGGAGATTGCTGGGCAAACAAACAATCGTGGTTTGATCAGTAAAGCAAAGCCGGTAACAGGTCAGCCTCATCATATTGAGTCAGGAGTACGATTTCTAAGTAGCCAAGGGCTGGATGTGGGTGCCGATCAAATATTACTCACAAATGGTGCATGCCATGGTTTAACGTTGGCTTTAAGCACAGTTGTTGAACACGGTGATTTAGTTGCTTGTGGTCACTTGGTTGATCATGGCTTGATCTCTCGCTCGAGAATGCTTGGATTTAAGTTGCAACCACTTGAAATGGATGAGTTTGGTATAACGCCGGATGCATTTGAATGGGCATGTAAACACAAACCAATCAAGGTATTGTGTTGCACACCGAGCATGGCTAACCCGACTAGTGCGCATATGGATGTTGCACGCCGAGAGGCGATAGCGAATATTGCGCAGCAATACGACATCTATGTCATTGAAGATGACGTGTATGGAGCACTAGAACCTAACCGTGTCCCACCCCTTGCCACATTGTTACCCGAACAAGCTTTCTATGTCACCAGTTTAACCAAAGTTGTAGCGCCAGGCATGCGCACTGGCTATCTGACGGTCCCACGTCATTTTCTGCAGCACGCGATTGGTCGTTTAGCGGCTACGAGTTGGTCTGCGACTCCATTACCATTTGAAGTCGCTCATTTGTGGATCGAAAACGGTACGTTAAATCGACTTATTCGCTTTCAAGTCAATGAGTTTGCTAAGCGACAGCGAATAGCAAAAGCCGCTTTAGAAGGGCATGTTTATAGCTCGCACCCGAATGGACAGCATATTTGGTTGAGACTACCCGAGCAGTGGAATAGCGATGACCTGGTTGCTTCGGCTAAGCGTTCAGGGGTGCAGATCACGGGATACAAACCGTTTGTTCTCGATACTAATCAGCCAATGCCTTACGTGCGAATCAGTTTGGGAGCAGAGACTAATCGAGGCTACATCAAACACGGGTTATCTGTGATTGCTGAAATTCTCGATACCAACCCTCCCACCTCACACTTTTTGGTCTGAGCGATAGGTTATCTATGCTTTTAACTGATGGGCTTAAACGTTTGTAACTGAGTTTTTTCTTGTCGCCATCGCCTTGGCGATTTTCCCGTCCAGCGACGAAAGTGGCGGCTGAAGACCGCAGTTTCTGCATAGCCCAGTTGCAACGCGATATCGGTAATACTCTGAATATTCTCATGCAATCGCTGTTCGGCGAAATCCTGACGCACTTGTTGTAAAAGCTGCCGATAATTTGTGCCCTGTTGTTTCAGCTTGTTTTGCAGCATTCTCGGATGCAGATCCAATGCTCTTGCAACGCGCTCAACGCTGCATTCTCCGGTTGAGAGCAGACGGCCAATCATGTTTGCTGCTTGGTCACTGAGATTGTTGGGGTAACGAGTTTGCAGCTCTTTGAGGTGCTGCTGAAAATGGCGCTCTAGTGCGTCTTCATCTTGGTGGTTCTTAGCGTTAAGCAGACTCGCTTTAAGTAGGATACCGTCAAACTTATCACCGAAACGCAGTTTGTTCTGCTGGGCAAATTCGCTCTGTTCTGCCTCGAAGCTTGCGTGTTGGGTAAGGTGTAAAGTGAAGTAGCTCGCTTCAATATCAAGTAAGCTCGCAACAAACATGGCTAAGTGCGACACACTGAGCTGCATCAGCTGTGCGATACCTCGTTCGCTGTGCACATCAATATTGAGCGACAACCGTACCCAATCATCTTGTGGGGTCATGTTGAGAGTGACTCCTGACGAATGCAGATAGAGAAAATCATTCACCCGCGCCAAGGCTTCACCGACCGTTTGCGCCCGGGAAACCAGCATTGGCAAGTCTCCCAAGCTCTGTAGGTTTTGACGCTCGGCGAGCAACACGCCAAACAGCGGTTGCTGACAACGAGCAGCCGCTTCCTCCAGCAATTCAGCCAGCCTAGGGTAGGCGAGATACGTATCGGGATTGCGAAACTGCGCCGCAGACAGCCCGACGGCAGCCATAATCTCAACCGGATTCTGCCCCAGTTCGGAAACCAAGCTATCAAATTTATCGGCAGCGCCACTTCGTACGATATACATGTCTCGATTTTTAAATGTTAACAGGTTGTAAATCGTAATGTATCAAATTTACTTCGCAAAAGGTCAAGTGAGTGTCAGTGAGTTGATCTAGGTTACATTTTGATAACAACAACACATGAACGAGAAGCCGTATGGAACTTATCAATAAAACCGCGATTGTCACCGGCGCTGCAGGTGGAATTGGCCAAGCCATTATTCACAAGCTGCTGGAACAAGGCGCGAAAGTACTTGCTGTCGACATTTCCCCTCAATCACTCAATGTGTATCAAGACTTCGATGCAGAGCAGCTACGAACATTTGTTGCAGACGTCACCGAATACCAAGAAGTGGAAGCCATGGTCAAGCATGCGGTCGAACAGTTTGGCTCGCTTGACATCATGGTCAACAACGCGGGCATCGGTGCACCGAAACCTCTGCTTGACCACGACCCAATTGCCGATTTTGAGCCGATCTCAAAGGTCAACCAAAATGGCGTTTACTACGGCATTCTTGCCTCTGGAAGACAATTCCAAGCGCAAGGCACGCCGGGCGTGATCCTCAATACTTCTTCTGTTTACGCACGAATGGCGTCTGAGATGACCTTTACCTACAACGTCAGTAAAGCCGCAGTCGATATGATGACCAAATGCGCCGCATTAGAACTCGCACCATTGGGTATTCGTGTTTGCGCCGTTGCTCCGGGACGCGTTGATACTCCGATGTTAAGGCAATACGAAGAGATTGGCCTGTGGGACCACATTCGCAAAGAACAGATGCGTCAAAACTTCACACAACCAGAAGAGATTGCTGATGTGGTGGCGTTTCTGGTAAGCGAGAAAGCCAACTGTATCAACGGTTGTACCATCAGCGCATCTGACGGTTTCGAGAATTTTAAGTACCCACTTATGGGATAGGCGAGTACGCCACATTACAGCAATAGCGAGGATGTAAGTTATGTCATTACCAGAAGTTATTCAGCATCAAGATTTCCTATTAACTCTTAATACTAATGAAGAGTCGATCATCAAAGACGCGCTACCGGGTGTTGATGTTTACCCGTTGTTTCTAGACCCAGAAAACGGTACTTGGGTGGTTCGCGCCAAATTCAAACCGGGTATCACTCTGCCTAAGCACTACCACACTGGTGTGGTGCACTTCTACACCCTAAGTGGCGCTTGGCACTACATCGAGTACCCAGACCAACTCCAAACCGCAGGCAGCTACTTATATGAGCCAGGCGGTTCGATTCATACCTTCCACTGCCCTGAAAGCTCAGGCGGTGCCGACGGATTTATGGTGATCCAAGGTGCAAACATTAACTTTGACGAAGAAGGTAACTTCATCAATATCATGGATGCGGGTTGGATTGAGCAGGTTGTTATTGCAACAGCGAAAGCACAAGGCTTCACCGCGCGCTACATCAAACCGGGTGCCATTGCTGGCCTCAGCGATGAGCTAGCGGAGTAACCCCATGCAACAGATGAACAGTATCGTAATGCAGAATGGTAGTGTCCGCCTGAAGCAAGTCGGAATCCCCAAACCCTCAGCGGGACAAGTGTTGGTTCGTAGTCTAGCTTGCGGTATTTGTGGCTCCGACCTTCACATTACTCGACACGCGGATGAGGTATTTGATGTATTCCACCAGCTCGGGTTGATGCCTGATGAAGCCGGTGAGCACGCTCAAGTGATGTTAGGGCACGAGTTCTGTGCGGAAATTGTCGAATACGGTGCTGACACTCAGCAGACGTTGGCTGTTGGTCGCCGAGTCACCTCAGTGCCGATGTTGCTCAGTCAAAATGGCGCGGGCGTTGGTGTCACTCCAGGTACTTATGGTGCTTACTCTGAGTACTTCCTGCTTGATGAAGCGTTATTGCTACCTGTCCCAGACGGAATGCCGTCTGAGGCGGCGGCATTGACCGAACCACTGGCAGTCGGTTTGCACGCGGTCAATCGCAGTGAAATCGAAACGGAAGAAACCGCGCTGGTTGTCGGTTGCGGCCCTATAGGGCTGGCGGTGATTGCTGCACTGAAACAACGTGGCGTGAGCAATATTCTTGCGGTCGATTTTCAGGAAGAGAAACTGCAACTTGCTAGTGAGTTTGGCGCAAATCGATTGATCAACCCGACCAGGGAAGACGAGATCGCCGTTGGTGAGCAGTACGCGATGAACTCACGTCTGGTCATTTACGAGTGTGTTGGCAAGCATACTTTGATTGACGATTTTCTGCGCCGCGCCCCTGCCCGAGCGCGAATCGTTATCTCGGGTATCCATACTACACCCGCAATCATTAACTACGCGTACGCGACGGTAAAAGAGCTCGATTTGAGATTCTCTTACTACTACCAACCGCACGAGTTTGAGCAATGCCTACAAGCGATTGCCGAACACACGTTGCCTTGGCAGAAAATGCTCACCGCCAAAGTGGGAATCGATGGTGTGGAAGATGCGTTTAGACAGTTAATGACGCCAAATGACCACATCAAAGTCGTTATTGAACCTTGGCGCTGCGGCGCGTTAGAAGTGATTTAACTCTTAGCCAGATTAAGCTAGCTAAAACCAATTTTAGTTTGGTGACAGCCCCAACCGTAGCAGCTAGGTTGGGGCTTTTTTTGTTAGGCCTGTTCTGCGCATTCCTGTTGCAGAGCAGGGTAATCGGTGTAGCCTCGTTCGTTTCCGCCAAACAACGTTGAGCCATCGAGTTCTGCCAACGGATGGTGATGTTGCAATCGAGAGACCAAGTCTGGGTTTGCTACGAATGGTCGTCCGAATGCGACAAGATCCGCGTAGCCTTTCTCTAACACTTCGTTTGCTCGTTGAGGATCGTAGCGACCTGCGACAATGATAGCGTTGCGAAAGCGCTTTCTAAGTTCGATTCGAAACGTCTCGGGAATCGTTGGTGCATCGGCCCAATCGGCCTCGGACAAGTGCAAGTAGGCAATGTCGCGCTCCTGTAGCTGTTTTGATGCCTCTAGGATCGTTGGCACGATATCTGGGCAGTCCATATCTTTAAACGTAATGAATGGTGCCAATCTCACCCCAACTCGATGCGCACCAACAGCGGCGATAACTGCATCCACTACTTCGATAAGAAAACGGATACGATTTTCTCGTGAACCACCGTAGTTGTCTGTTCGATGGTTTGAGTTGGTTCTTAAGAACTGATCGATCAGATACCCATTCCCGCCATGGATTTCTACACCATCAAAACCCGATTCAATAGCGCGTTTGGCTGCGTTCGCGAAATCACCGACAACTCGGTTGATATCCGCTTGTGTCATGGCGCGAGGCTCAACACAATCGACCATATTGCCGTTGCCTTGTTCATCTGCAATCCAAACTTGCGTCTCTACCGGAGCGAGCGCAGATGGCGCGATAGGCTGTTCACCATTTTGGAATGTTGGGTGAGACACTCTGCCCACATGCCATAGCTGACAAAACATCGCTGCGCCTTGTGATTTGACCGCTTGGGTCACACCCTGCCAGCCCGCCACTTGAGCATCGGTGTAAACGCCAGGGGTGAACGAATAGCCTTGAGAATCGTCCGAAATTTGTGTGGCTTCGGAAATGATCAGCCCGGCAGAAGCGCGTTGTTGATAATACGTTGCCATCATCTCATTCGGGATGTTGCCCGGCTGAGTGGTGCGTGCGCGAGTCATTGGTGCCATGACAATGCGGTTTTGTAGTGACAACGCTTTCAGTTGAGCTGGTTCAAACAGCTTATTTGTTCTTTGTTTCATGATGCGCTCCTTAGATAAGTACTGGCACGTTGGTCGCTTTACGAGCGGTTGCCATCCAGTGAAGTACGGCTGGATCCCATTGCACTTCGGGCGCACTGAAAAAGCCGCGTAGAATGGAAAACATAATGGCTTGATCAACCAGTGACGTTTGCTTTTCTGAACTTAGGTTGAGCAAGGGTTTAGTTTGTTCTATCAAAGCGGCGACTTCTTTCGCAATCGCAGGTGTATCGTTAATCAAAGCTTCAAAATTTAACGCTTCGGTTTCTTTTTTTGCACGCCATGCTTGTTTAGCGGTTTCTGTTGCAAATTCCGGTAACGTCACGTTTGACCAACGCGGATACCCGACTTTTTGTAGCGGTAAAAACGCTTGTTTTTGCCAGTCTAAAACCGGTGTTGAGGGTTGGCTTTTTTCGCTGGAAGATGCCAATTCAAGGAAGTAGTTGATGATGTCTAAGCTTTCCGCCATGGCTTCACCATCGTCTTTGATCAAAAGAGGAGCTTGTTTTGCGCCGATAAGGTTTGTGGTGGTGCTCTCGTCGTCATAAGCAATGTTGATGACATCGAGCTGAATATTCAGCATGCCTGCAACAAAACGGACGCGGGCGCTAAAGGGGCAATGTTCATAAATGTACAGTTTCATTTTTTGTTTCCTATCTCTTGGCTGGGCAGGGCGTGTTGTTGTGCGTTGTACAGCGTTACGGCGTTTAACTTTGCCCTGTCACATAACGTTCTGGGTCTAAACAATGTCGATAGGGCCAGTATATGGATTCGACTTAATTTGATAATTGGGTAATATCTGAATTGATTATTCAGTTTTTCCAAATAATAAGGGCGCGAAGGTGGATAAGTTTTCGGATATGACGTTGTTTGTCAGCATCGTTAAACATCAAGGTCTGGCAGCGGCGGGAAGGGAGTTAGGTTTGTCTCCGGCGACGGTAACGGCAAGGCTGCAAGCGATAGAAGAACGCTATGGCGTAAAGCTGCTCAACCGAAGCACACGCCACGTATCACTCACGGACGCAGGGGCAATGTACCATCAAGCTTGTCTGAACATCATTGATAGCGTGAAAGAGACGGAAAACTTGCTGCAAACGGGTATTTCGCAAGTGCGCGGAACGTTGAAAATTTCAGCTCCACGAGATATTGGCAAACAAATTATTTCGCCGATGGTGTCGGCTTTTTCTGAGCAATATCTGGATGTGACGCCTTATCTTTATCTTAATGACAATTTATCGAACTTGGCTGAATCGGGGCTCGATTTGGTGATTCGTTATGGCGAGTTAGCGGACAGCAATCTCATTTCGCGCAGGCTGGCGTCGAGTCAACGCGTGCTGTGCGCATCACCTGACTATTTGTCGAAGCAAGGTATCCCAAACTGTCCTCAAGATCTCGCGGTTCATCGCTGCTTAGCCATGGTGCGCAGCAATGAAGAATTAAAAACGTGGCACTTTAAAGATGAAGATTCTCACCAAACGATCACGGTCACGCCAAAGCGATTTTCTGATGATGGTGAAGTGATTCGACAATGGGCGTTGGACGGTGCGGGGATTGCGCTGAAATCGATTTTAGATATTCAGCAAGACCTAGAACAACAACGTTTAGTAACGGTTTTGGATGGGTATATGAAAAACTTCAGCGCCTTCTCGCAAGGCGCTGAAGCGGATCTGCATGTCATTTATCAGAGCCGCCAATATCAACCGAAAAGAGTTCGCCTGTTTTTGGACTTTCTAGTTGAGCAATTTAGCGCGCTGAGTGATGCCCGCAATCAGATCTAGATGCGATTCCGAGGTTTCTCGGCGGTGGCGATAAATCCCGACGGTGCCAGGGTTTGGTTCGTTTTCCATGGTTAAGCATCGTAAGCCAAAGGATTCCAAATACGATTGCAGGTGGCGGGTATAAGACATCACCGCGACGCTTTCTTTCAGTACATCAATACTGGCGAGCAGAGAATCCACTTCGTAAGTCGGTCTGTCATCCAGTTGCTGCCTTTCGCGTTCATTTTGTTTCGGGATTGGGTTGTCGATGACGTGAGCGAATTTCTTAGCGTCATAAGTGACCGAAAGAGCGGGGTATTCGTGCAGCATATCTTCGGTGACGGTTTTCCCTAGAAGTGGGTGGTTTGGGGAAACAAAATAGGCATCAACCGTTTGAAATAGCGGAATAAACGTAACATCACATTTAGACGACAAGCCGACAATCTCGTGGCCGATGAAGAATTCAATCTGTTCGCTGATTAATGAATCCATCAAGCCTAAGTGGTTGCCAAATTCGACGTGTGTAGATGCCGATGGCTGCTTGGTCAGATGTTCATTGAGTGCTTGTTTGACGAACAGCGGCCACCACGCATCGCCAGTGCCCATTTTAATTTTTCCGACTTGGTACTGTTTCCGTTCATCAATGCTTTGCATCATTTGGTTGTATTCATGCTGCATCGCGTTGCTATGGCGATAGAGGATGCGTCCGTATTCGGTCAACACCATGCCATTAGGATGACGTTCAAAAAGCGTCACGCCGAGATTCTCTTCCAGCTTCTTTAAATTGCTTGTTACCGTTGGCTGGCTTAACCCTGCCATTCTTGCCGCAGCGCTGATGCTTTGGCAGCGTGCAACCAGTAAAAATTGCTGCAGAGATTTGTCCATTTTCTTTCCCCTCTAAGAACGAGGGGTATTTTGCACAATTTCATTTATAAATCACAAATCTGTAATCTCATTTGATTGAAATTATGCGCATTTCATAGATCTACATCACTGTTGGGGTTTGACGTATAGATGTTATCTATAGCTCGCTCCTGACTTCCTATTTTCCCCTCAAAAAGGTGTTCTTTAGACTGTCGCCAATACAACAATCTAAGGGATGAACATGAAACCGAGTTTTATTGCGCTTGCTGTCGCGTCTTGTATTGGTCTTGCTGGATGTGGGTCAGATTCCTCTGATACGCCAGTGTCAGTCGACAAACCAATTATTTCAGCCGACTTATATTTACGTGGTTTAAATGGGGATTGGGGCACGGCAGAGCATGCCAAGCTAAACTATTTGGGTAATAACGAGTACGAAACCGTACTGCGCGTCGCTCGAGGTAGCAATCAGTTCAAGATTGCTGATCCGGGTTGGCAGATCCAATACACCTATTTTGAGGAGCCCGCGGCGTTCGATAAAGCTCAAGAGTACCTGCCAAAACCTGACACGAATGAAGCGTGTATGAACGATGATTGCAACTCTGAGATCACGTTTGAAGACAAAGGGTATTACAAGTTTTCTGTGAGCTTTGCCGATGAAAGTCGTGCGACAATGACTGTGACGAAAGCAACGCAAGAAGAAGCGGAAAAATACTACTCTGATGCGATTCTCGACCCTGCAATGGTGCATGAAGGGCATCAGAATAAAGAAGTGAAACTGTTCGCCAATTACGATGACTCGAGTGATACCGTGATTTTCTCGGTGAAAGATCCTAAAGCTGAACTGCGTGAATTTGGTATTTCAACGACGACAGAATTGCGTGATGCGCTCGACCAAGGCTTAGTGATTAATGAGCAAACAGGGCCGCGAGTGGTGTCGGGTGATGTCGCGTTTGACGCGTTGTTTGCATTGACGATGAAAGAGCTAGACCAGCTTGCCGTTTCTGAAATCAAAGACGGCAATTACAACTACAACAACCCAATCAAAGCGGAAGTTTTTGAGACGGGCGCGAAGTGGCATTACGTATGGACGCGTGATTTGGCGTACGCAGCAGACCTTTCGCTTGCATTGATGAATCCAACTCGGGTGCAAAATGGTTTGAATTTCAAATTGTCTGCTTTCCGCGACACGACCGATCAGCAATACGATGGCGAGCAGATTGTGCAAGACACGGGCACGGGCGGCAGCTGGCCAATCAGTACCGACCGCACGACTTGGGCGCTTGGTGCAGAACGCTTACTTTCGGCATTGGATGGGGAAGAGTACAACCAGTTTGCAGAGCGCGCATATAAAGCGATCAGTAATACACTTGAAGCCGATCGCTTGGCGGCTTTTGATGCGAAATCTGGTTTATACACTGGTGAGCAATCATTCCTTGATTGGCGTGAGCAAACTTACTCAACGTGGACGCCAAACGATGTAAATGCGATTGGTAGCAGCAAAGCGTTATCGACAAACGTGGTTCACTACCGCGCGATTCATCTCGCGGCTAAGTTGGCAGAGAAGTACGACTCAACCAGCGCGGTCAAATACACCGATTGGGCTGAGCAGTTAAAAACCGCTATCAACGAGCAGTTTTGGAATGCCGAACGCGGTATGTACGTAAGCTATTTGTTTGACAATGGCAAAGACATCGCGGTCGACAAATACGACATGTTGGGCGAAGCACTTGCGATCATCAGTGGCGTGGCAAGTGATGCGCAGGCGAAACAAATCATGGCCAATTACCCACACAGTGAGTTTGGCGTGCCGGTTTACTTCCCTCAACAACCGGATGTGCCTGTGTACCATAACCGCGCAATTTGGCCATTTGTTACCGCGTACAGCTTGCGCGCCGCGCATCAAACACAGAACGTGGCTGCGGCGAACAATGCGATTCAATCGTTGGTTCGTGGCACGGCAACTAATTTATCCAACATGGAAAACTTAGAGTGGCTTTCTGGTAAGTCATTCATCATCCATAGTGATCATGGTGAAGATCCAAGCATGGATGGCCCAGTGATTAACTCTCAGCGTCAGCTTTGGTCTGTGGGTGGCTACTTGAACATGGTGGTAGAGACCCTATTCGGCGTTCATACCGAAACGGGTAAGTTGGAAGTGCAGCCATTTATCACAAGTTGGGTGCGCAATAACTTGTTGGCTCAGTCTGAACAAATCACTTTGGAAAACTTTGCCTTCAAAGGAAAGAACTACTCGGTAACGATTGACTTGCCTGAAGTAAGCAAAGATGAAACAGGTTACTACCCAGTTGAGAATGTCACGATGGACGAAGAGGGGCATTTCCACGTGACATTAGGCGCGCTTGTGAATGTAGATAGCAGCATTACTTTAGTTTCTGATGTGAAACCGTATGTGAGTAAAGACAGCCGTGTTTATTCTCCGCAAGAGCCGACATTGGTGGTAAAAAGCGTTGATAATTCGGTTTCGATTGACGTGACGAGCAAGTACAACGTGAACTTGTATCGCAATGGCGAGCTGATTCAAAAGAACGTGATTGCTCAATCTTATTCCGATACGCCAACAGGTTTTGCTTGTTATTTGGCTGAAAGCATTAACGATAAAGGCTTCCGTTCTAACCCAAGCCAGCCGGTTTGTGTCGGTGAAGAGATCCGCATCAAACTTGATGGCGAATATCAGCCACTCAAAGACAATGTCTCAGTGGTTACGGTGCGCAAAGACAGTGGTATCGTAAAAGGTGCAGAGTCGTTTACAGCTCCTTTAACGGGCACTTACCAGTTCGATGCTTGGTACAACAATAACCTAGGGCAACTTAATACTGGCATCACGAACACCGTGAAATTGTTAAAGGTATTGGATGATGCAGGTAAAGTGGTTGGTCAAGGTTACTTGCAGATGGGCCATATTGGTGAAAACCAAGGTATGCGTTACTCAACGCCAATTGAGGTGACGTTGGAGCAGGGAAAAACCTATCAGGTCGCGCTGAAGGACCACTTCAATATGAGTTACCTCAAATCGAATGAAACCTACATCTACGCAGGTGGTATTGAGGGTGAAAAGAACGAAGCGCAAATCGCAGATATTCGAATCACACCTTTAATGTAGGCTGTTTTAACAAAGCTGCGTTCTAAGAAAAACAAAGCCGCTGAGATTATCAGCGGCTTTGTTGTATTTGCTATCGGGGGCCGTTTACAGGTTAGTTTGCCGCCTGCGGACGAGGTTTACGGCGCTGACCTGACGGTTTGTTTCCTGCAGGTTTAGCATTGTTTGGCTTGCGGTTACCTGACGGTTTACCAGCGTTGCCACTCTTATTACCGTTTGGTTTATTTCCATTCGGCTTATTGCCATTTGGCTTGTTGCCGTTAGGTTTGCGGTCATCTGGTTTACTGTTTGCACGACCTTGGCCTTCACGGTTGCCTTTAGGCTTGCCCGCACCGCCTTGGTTGGTGCTGTTTTTGTTGCCGTTGTTACCACCGTTGAAGCGACGTTTAGGTTTGTTTGCACCATTGCCTGCTTTCTTTTCGGCTGCTGGGGCGTTTTCACTTGCAGCATTTGGCGCTTTTGGTTTTTTCGGCTTCTTAGGTTTTTTCGGTTTGATTGGGCGCGTATCCAGTTTAGATTCTGGCACCACATTGGTTGGCGCAAAACCTTCCAACTCTTTACGTGGTAGTACTTCTTGAATCAAACGTTCAATCGCAAACAACTCAGATGCTTCTAGCGCACACACCAGTGAAATCGCTTTACCTACTTCGCCCGCGCGGCCAGTACGACCAATACGGTGAACGTAGTCTTCTGCCACTTTAGGTAGCTCAAAGTTCACCACTTGCGGCAATTGAGGAATATCGATACCGCGCGCAGCAATGTCCGTCGCGACCAACACACGAATTTCACCCGATTTAAAATCCGCCAGTGCTTTGGTACGCGCGCCTTGGCTCTTGTTGCCGTGGATGGCAGCAGCCGGTAGGTTTTGTTCGATAAGGAACTTCGTCAGACGGTTTGCGCCGTGTTTCGTTTTCGTAAACACCAGCACTTGCTTCCAATCGCCGTCTTTGATCAATTTAACCAACATCGGTGCTTTCTTTTTCACGTCTGCTGGGTAGATGCTTTGCTCAACCGTTCTCGCCGTCGAGTTTGCCGGGTTCACTGAAATCTCAACCGGGTTGTTCACCAAGCCTTTCGCAAGGTCACGGATTTCATCCGAGAAAGTCGCCGAGAAAAGTAGGTTCTGACGCTGTTTTGGTAGCAGAGCTAGGATCTTACGAATGTCACGGATAAAGCCCATATCCAACATACGGTCTGCTTCATCGAGCACTAGCACTTCCAGTTGGTCGAACTTCACCGCATTTTGGTTGTACAAATCCATCAGGCGCCCTGGTGTCGCGACCAACACATCCGCACCTTTGCGAAGACGCTGCATTTGCGGGTTGATCTTCACACCACCAAAAACAACCGCACTGCTTAGTGGAAGATGACGGCCGTACATAAATACGTTTTCTTGCACCTGAGCTGCAAGCTCACGTGTTGGCGTTAGGATCAGTGCTCGAACTTGGTTAGCACGAACGCGAGGGCCGTTCGATAAACGCTCAAGAATCGGTAGCGTAAAGCCTGCAGTTTTACCTGTACCAGTCTGCGCTGCTGCCATTACGTCTTTCCCTTCCAAAATAGCAGGAATTGCTTTTGCCTGAATTGGCGAAGGGGTGTCGTAGCCTTTCTCTTGAATAGCTTTAAGGATTGGAGCAGATAGACCTAACGAGGTAAAACCCATATGTATGATTCTCAATTGTAGAGTTAGATAACAACGCGCCGAAAACAAATCGGTGCGAAAAGTGCGACATTCTGAGGCTTTTACGCGCAGGCTTCAACTAATTCCGTCATGGATAAATATTTGAACTGGATCTCATTTCTTTTTGGCAGGCAAAACTGATAACTGGTTTGGTCGATCGATTGAATGGTTTTACGTTGGCGATGCCCATTCTTACATCGCTATCACGGTATGCAGTTTTAGTTTATCAAATGCTGTTCGGAGTGTGGGGGAGGCTTGCTCCTTTCATTACTCCGCTTTTGCATGCGTTAAAAACGCACTCGTCAATTGCTGAAAGAGCGAATCTACCGATGGGCGGTCGGATACATGATGGAAGAGCGGTGTGTGGACATCACCACGAATATCATCGCTGTGACCGCAAAGCTGATTACACATTCGTACTGGTTCGACAATCTTCTCGACGTCGGCATCAATCAGAATGCATGCTTGTGACAATACCACTTGTCCGCCGCCTTTTTTAAGTAAAACACGCTGCGCGGTTCCCACGACTTTTTGCCCGCCAATGTTGAGGTTGTACTCGCCATCGCAGTAGGAATAAGGCGTAGCATGAACATCCACTTTCACGCCGAGCTGTTTAAAGAAAACCGTTAATATTGCACATAAATCGAGATACGCTTTTTTGATGTTGTAAGGCTCGCCTTCTGGCCAGTGGTAAATGTGGGATAGATTGATAATACCTGGCACCTGAGGGACTGGGGCACCACCGGTTTTACGAGAAAAGAGCTTCCAGCCAGACGTATTTAACGCATGTTCTAACTCATTAGACACTGGCCATTTCTTACCCGCGGGAAGCACGAGCGTTGGACTTTTTACTTGCCAAAGCAATAGCACTTGCGAGAGTTGGTTGGACTGAACTTGTTTAATGAGCTCATCTTCTTTGTCAAATGCATCAGCGACTTCCGTAGCTGTGTAGCGAATTAGCTTATTTTTAGCAACCAAACTCTATCCCTCGCGGCTATTTAATCGTTACTGTTGTATCTCAGATACAGCTTTATTGCTAGGTCTGAGTGATTAGGCTTTTGCTCGCTAGCTGCATGATCACCTTTTGGATCTTTTCCGTTGTCCATTAATTCTGCTTGAACACGCGATAAAAAGTTTTTGCTAGTCATCACATCAGCCATTCATAAAATCTGCCATCTATGAAAAATTTTGGCGATATAAGTATGAAAAAGCGAGTGATGACTCTCGCGTTAGCGGCATCATTAACGGGATGTGTGACGTTCCCAACTCAAGAATCTGAGCAAGTACAGGTGCTTTGGGACAATGTGAATGCGATTGAAAACTGTGAACTAATGGGTACCGTGATCGGCTCAGAAGGACACTTTTACGATTACTGGTTTCACGCAGATAAAGACATGGTTTGGGGGACGCTAAACCAAATGCGCATCAAGGCGGTGGATTTAGGCGCAGATACCTTGTACTTGTATCAACCGTTGAGCTTTTCTACGTCAGTGACGATGTTTGCAAATGCTTACAAGTGCAAACAGTAGCGATTTTCTTGCTCATAATTGAAAGACAGGCGCTGCTCGCCTGTCTTTGATGCGTTCTACAAATACTGGAGACTTTGCGTTAATTAACGTTTGCTGTCGCCACCGCTGATGTATCAGAAAACGACAATGTAAAGTCTCGCTCGGTATTAAGCACTTTGGCTGGAAACTCTAAGCTCAACTGCGTATGTGGCGCGACTTCTGAAGCAATGCTAGTAACGAATTTTCGGGTTTCTCCAGGAGAGATCGATATGTCACTTCCACCTTGTGATGAGAGCTCAGCGATACCCATTGTTTCAAGTGTGTTACCTGCAGTATCCGCCAGGTGTAATAAAGACTCTGACTTGTAGATTAATTCTCCACTTTCTGTGCGATATGCATTAAACGAGTTGAAATTTGGTTGCAATGATCCTTGTGAACCAATGTTAGTAACGGAAAATGTCACATTAGCGCCATCAAAGTTCTCGACTCTTACAAGTACGTTACTGTCTTGGTAACGAGCGGCTGCCGCCGCAGTTGCTTGCTGTTTCTGCCTCTGTTTCTCTTTTTCAATGTCGCTTAACTGTTTCTGCTCATTAGCGATTCGATTCTTTGCCATGTAGTACGACTGATCGACCATTGCTATTAAAGCGGGGATTGAATACAAAGTGAGGCCTTCCAAATGGTCAAAGTCGATTTTGGCATGTTGAGTACGTTTATGATTAGAAAATTGGCAGTAACCATCAATCAAACTGATTAAAGCCACTTCAAAAGTGCCCTGTAATCGGCTTACTTCCTGTGCTGCTTTCTCTAGATTTGAGCGGACTTTCCGAATCTCTTCCAAACTCTTTTGTGAAAGACGACCGTTTGGCGATACGTCGTTAGAAACCGAAACCAGTTCTTCGGTCACAAATGGATTGTTTTCGGCAGGAATCACCGTAGTGATACGGTTAGATTTGGTGATGTCTTCGCCTAATAAAACTATCATTTTTTGCGATGCGGCGGTTGTGTTGCCCACTAATACGTCACTACAGTTTGGCGACGTATTGGCATACCCGGCGAATGCGGTAAAAAGTGAAAGTGTAACGGACCAGCCGATGGTGACGAGTCCTGTCGTGGTTCGAGTATTCATCCTGATAACCCCTCTGTCATTTGGTGCGATTCACTGACGTAATTGCCAATCAAAAGATTGGCTCGCGACATTCAGAATGGTTCTGGTCAACCCTTCGTAGTGGGTATGCCCACAGATGCTTTTTTAGTCGTTTATCAACCGCTAAGCCACGATTGATAAAGTGTCTGAAATTGAGAGCATTAACGCTGCGAAGTTGATGTCTTTGACTGAAAGATAGACGTAACTTTTCTAACCATCAAATACGTGATTGAGTTCTCATTTTTATATGAGTGAGAGGTTCAAGAGAAAACAGGCACTTACTGTAGAGAGTTGATTTGAAGGAAAAATATAAATTTTTTTGGGGAACTTTTTTGATGCTGCCTTTGAGACTTTTTTTGAATCTCAAAGGCAGGTTCTTACACTCGCGTTCAATTACAACGTGTTGAGGACATCCGCGAGTCGAGAGACAGCTGTCGTCAGTTCTTCTGGTGTAGCATTGGTAAAGTTAAGACGCAGAGCGGCTTTTACCTTTGAACCTTCTGGATAAAAGACCGGGCTCGGCACTACAGCAACCCAGTTTGCGAGAAGGTTTTTCGCCAGTTCGAAGGTGTCGCATTCTGGAATCTCGACCCAAACGAACATACCACCATCGACGGGTTTGAGTACGCAACTTTCTGGCAGCTGTTTTTGCAGTTCAGCAAACATGACATCGTAACGTGATTTGTAAAGAGCACAGATGGTTGAAATGTGCGTTTCGAAGTTGTCATGTTGCAGTAGACCATGCAGCAAAGCTTGCATAGGAATACTAGAGTGCAGATCGGCACCTTGTTTAATTTTGATGAGTGGCTCAAGGTAGCTGCTTTTGCCCGTAACTACACCAATACGCAAGCCTGGTGAAGCTATTTTGGAGAAAGAGCGCAATACGATGGAGTGCTGTGGGCAGAAGTCCGAAACCAGTGGAAGCGCTTCACCAGAAAAACGCAGCTCGCGGTATGGCGCGTCTTCGATGAATGCCACGTCGTATTGTATACAAAGCTCGGCAACTTTTTGGCGAGTCTCTAGCGCCCAGCATACGCCCGTTGGGTTGTGAAAATCGGGTACGGCGTAGAACATTTTTGGTTGCTGCGTGGCAAAGCATTGTTCGAGTTCTTCTAGGTTTGGGCCACACTCGGTTTGTGAAACGGTCACGATGTTGGCTTGCACTAGACCGAATACTTGCATAGCACCAAGGTAGCTCGGTGCTTCCATCACCACTTTATCGCCCGGATTTACGTACGCACGCGCAATCAAATCTAGCCCTTGCTGAGAGCCCGTTGTGATCATCGCCAAATGAGATTCCGGCAGCTGGTAATAATCGGCCAAAAAGTTAAGTAGCGGGGCGTAGCCTGCTGTTGCGCCATATTGAAACACCTCTGGCATATTAGCGAGGTTTTCGAGCGTCGGTTTCATTAAGTCGATCGGGAAGGTTTTTTCGTCCGGCAAGCCACCTGCAAGAGAAATGACGTTCTTATCGCTCGCTGCTGCGAGGATCTCTCGGATGTAGGATGACTTAGTTTGTTGTAATGACTGTGCGATTTCCATGTGCTGTGCTTCTCGTAATTGTCTTTTTTTATGTCAGAAATAGTATAGGTAAATTGCCAAGCTTGGTGTGTCCATTTATGCTGTTAAACATGTCCATTTATGCTGTTAAACATGTCCATTTATGCTATTTAAGCGAAAGTTTACTCCGTGAGCCATCAACAAGTTTCCAGAATCAATGACGTGCTGTTTTACATTCACCAGGACATTAGCAGAGATTTATCGGCTAAAGAGCTAGCAGATGTAGCAGCCTATTCTGAACAGCACTTCCATCGTATTTTTAAAGATGTGGTAGGGGAGTCTGTCCATCAATATATCCGTCGAACAAGAATGGAATACGCCGCCAATCAACTGATGTTTGATACCAGCTCATCGGTGTTAGACATTGCTAACAAGTGCGGCTTTAGCTCGGTATCTTCTTTTAGCCGAGCGTTTAAAGCAACGTTCGCTATGTCTCCTGGCGCGTGGCGAAAGCATGATTTACAAGTCGCAGAAAAGCCGTATCTAAAAGATCCAGAAGTGGCTGCGGGTTATCATCGGGTTGCGAAACGCGAGTTGCCAGAACCTAAAATTATGGAGGTTCCACAACGCTTTGCGGCTTATGTGCGGCATGAGGGTTATAGCCGTTCCATTCGTAATGCGTGGCTGATTTTGAAGGCGTGGGCAAGCTCTGAGAATCGGGACTTTTCGGTTCAATACGGTTTGCATCACTCCAACCCCGCTTGGGTTGAGCTCGATAAGTGTCGCTATGTGGCTTGTATGGCGATTGATAAGCCGCTTAAAGTACGCGGTGTCGTGAATCAAATGACGATTCCGGGTGGTTTGCATGCTGTTTTTCGCTTAACAGGGGTATATGGAGAGCTTCTTCCTCAATTGAGTATGGTGTTAGAAAAGTGGTTGCCGAATTCAGGCTTTAAGCAGCGTTCTACTCCCGCTTATGTTCACTATCATAAAAACCATTTCCTTAGCCATGATGAGGCGTTTGAGCTGGACTTCTATCTGCCCATCAGTTTTTTCTAACTGGAGTATTTATTTACTATCCGTAAGGAAGAAAATGCTAAGCTCTATATGGTGATTTTTTACAAATAATTGAAAATTAAATGAACATCGATCATGTAAAGCTATTTGTCCGTTTGGCTTCGACACACAACATCAGCATGGCTGGTCAGGAGCTTGGACTTTCTCCTGCTGTCGCTAGTGCGCACATCAACAAACTTGAGGACAGCTTAGGAGTTCGTTTAGTTCATCGCACCACACGCAAAGTTTCCTTAACTGAAGAAGGGCAGGCTTTTTTACCTCACGCGGAGGAGGTCCTTGCAACAGTGGAGGCAGCAAGGGGAGCTGTTGGCTCAGGGCAGAGTGCGCCAACGGGAGTATTACGTATAACCGCCTCTGCAACTTTTGGTCGCTTGCATATTGTGCCCGCATTAAAAGGTTTTATGGCGCGTTACCCAGGGTTAACCGTGGACTGCCGATTTTCTGATTCCATTATTGATCTGGTTGAGGGAGGTTTCGATGTCGCCATTCGTGTCGCTGAGTTGAAAGATTCTTCATTGGTCGCAAGAAAGCTTGCGCCAGATCGTCGTATTATCGTTGCATCACCAGATTATATTGAACAATTTGGGAGACCTAACAAGCCCCAAGACTTGACGAATCATCAATGTATTAACTTAGTTGGAATGAATAATTGGTCATTCAATACAAAAGATGGAATGGTCAATGTAAGAACTTCTGGTCGTTTTAAAACTGATAATGGTGATGCGATGAGAGACGCGACGGTAAACGGGTTAGGTATTTCTATCAACTCGGTTTGGAGTGTTTATCAAGAATTACAAAGTGGTCAGCTAGTGGAAGTACTCGAAGATCACCCTTTAGCGATGGATGCTGGGATTTGGGCTGTGTACCCAAGCTCTCGTTTAATTGCGCCTAAGGTGCGTGCCTTTATTGATTACTTTGCTGAATACTATGGTACGCCACCTTATTGGGAGTTTGCGGAAAAGTGATAACAAGTTTCACTTATCGAATACATTGTTTTTAAGGTCCGAATAAAAACGAACCTCAAGATAATTCTTAATTGTTATTAATGGAGTTTGCTTAAGATTAATTCAATAGTATCAATTATCTGCTGTGTTTTGCTTTGATCTAATGCATCAGGGTGTGGGGGCGCGAATGCTTCAATGTCATTATCGAAGTACATACCATGCGCTTGAGCAAACTCTTCTGATAGCGCAGCGCGAGTTAGAATATCTGCTCCTAAGCGGATATCACCACCAGCAACCCCATAAGCATCTTTAACCATCTTACTACCTAGGAATGATTTTGGGTTTACTGATACCAACATAGGGCCAGTGTTCTTAAGCTTTAGTCCGATTGCTCGTGACCACATCGTTAATGCCAATTTGCTTTGGGCATATGCTTCGCCATCTGACAATGGTTTGTTACCGAGTAAAGCGCTAGTGTTTACTGTTGTTTGTGCAGCTGAAGACAAATTAACCACACGACCCGTATCTCCGAGCAACGGCAATAGCTCTCTAGTGAGTAAGTAGGGAGCAATGGTGTTGACTGCGAAGCGTACATCAAGACCCTCTTTAGTTCTTGGATTTGGTGTTGCGTACACACCAGCATTGTTAATGATGACGTCTAAATGATTGAACCGTTCTGTTATCTCCATCACTATCTGTTTTACCGCATTGGGAGAGGATAAATCAGCAACAAGGCTTTCAACTTTACCACTTTTCATCTCCCTCAAACTTTGCTCAACTTGTTGAACTTTCTCTATATTCCGGCCATGGATTATTACGTGTTGTTCACGGTTAATTAACATTTTCGCGGTTTCTAAACCAATACCGTCAGTAGATCCAGTAACTAGAATTGTCTTTCGCATGATCGCTCTCATTGTTGAAGGTTAATATAGAACGATCATAGTGGCATCTTTTGCATTCGACTATTGAGACTAAAAAGAAAACACTTTCTAGGAAAAATTGAAAATAACTTTGTTGTTCTTTTTGTGGACGGTGCGACGAATTAACGTCTCATTAGATGCTACGGTTATACATGTGGTGCTCAAAAATTAGGCACTATTTTGTACTCAAATAATAGCCAAGAGGTCTCTATGTTAGGTGAAAATCACTCATTAACTCATGAATTCCCAGAACATTTGGATACCATTACTCAGCTTACCGAAAACGATGCATCATTTGCTGAAACCGTTAAAAACTACAATGCTTTAGATAAGGAAATCCGCGTACTAGAACTTCAAGGAAGCCCGATTGATGATCACGAAATGAACGTGTTAAAACATAACCGGGCTGAGCTCAAAGACTGGCTCCACTCGCGAATAATGGGTTCTTAGTGACGAAATGATCATCGGCTCGTAAATTGCGGGCCGATTTTAGTTCCAATGGACGATGCCAAGTGTGCAAACACTAGGAGTGCTGAGCAGGAGCTTGGAGCGGCAGGTGACCAGTTTTTACCCAAATGATCGTTTCTTGCCCTACAAAAGGAAAATGCTCACTCATATGTGGGCTTCGAATCCAAGAGAGAGCGGGATAGGTACCTAGCTCGTCTCTAAACTCTCCTGACAATACGAAAACTTCTTCACCACCAAAGTGACGGTGTGGTTGAAACTTCTTACCTTTTGGCCATTTAACCAATGCGACATGTTCGTGCTCAAAATTATGCAGCGGCATGACTTGCAACCCACCGACACCACTCTGCCAGCTCGCTTGGTTTGTATTAATGCGAACTGTTTCAAGATCCTCAGATTCGAACTGATTTAGTTTAACTAAAATCACACAGCCTTCTTTGCTAAATGGTGCGTGTTGACTTCCTGGAGGGTTACGAAGGTAAGTGCCGGCAGGATAGTCACCGTATTCGTCAGAGAATACCCCCTCGAGCACCAATATTTCTTCTCCTTGAGGGTGAGGATGAGTCGAAAACTGCGAATTTGGCTCGTACTTAACGATGCTGGTGGTATGCCCTGATTCTTTGGCTTCTCGTTCCAAAGGTTTGCGCCACACACCTTTGGAAGGGCTGGCGATCCACTCCTGTTGAGCAGTATCTATCACGATTCTTTTTGAAAAGTCCATATTCAACATATTGAAATTCCGTTACTTATTTAATTACTAATTCTCATTAGTATACGTATAAAAAACATCAATTGATTCATTTGTTGATAGCCCAATTCATGGATTGAGTACGAACATGAAATCGGAGCCTAATTTAAATTTCTGCTTGTGTAATGAGAATTGTTATATTATAACATCGCAAAATTAAATGTTATAACATAACAAAAAGGAAATAGTAGTGAATAAGAAATTGGTGTCTCTCGTGATCGGTAGCATTTTTGCATCCCCTGTTTTTGCCGACACACTATCGAACCCACAGATTGGTGTTGTTGTTGATGGCTACTACCAAGATGGCCAACGTCATAATTCTGAGCGCGAAGAAGGCTTTGGTCTAGGCCATACGGAATTAAACTTCTCATCAAATATCGACGACAAGTTTTACGGCGCATTGACCGCGGTTCTTGAAAGTCATGGTGATGAGACAGAATTAGAGCTTGAAGAGGCATTCATCGAAACTTTGGCATTGCCATATGGTGTAAACGTGCGCGCTGGCCGATTCCTATCTGACTTTGGTTACCTGAACAACCAACACATGCACACCGATAGCTTTGTTGAGCGTCCAATTGCTTATCGTACTTTCCTTGGCTCGCACTACTACGATGATGGTGTACGTGCAAACATCGTGTTGCCAACCGACCTTTATGTAAAACTTGGTGTAGAAGCGCTCAGTGGTAGCAAAATGTCTTCTGTCGAAGATGGTTCTGAAGTTGGCGTGTACACCACGACGCTGAAGCTTGGTAGTGACTTCTCCGAATCTTCAAGTTGGCAGTTTGGTTTAAGTTACCTGCGTAACGAAAACGGCAAGGTTAAAGAATTCGAAGATCACGACCACGGTCATGAAGAAGAGCATGAGCACGATCACCATCATGGCGCAGCAGTGACAGGTGCGAACCTTTACGGTGCTGATTTTGTTTGGAAATGGGCACCAGACGGTAATTACAAATACAGCAACTTCACGCTATCGGCTGAATACATGCTGTTAGACGGTGTGGTAGATAGCAAATATAAAAACGATGCAGAGTCACCAGACAACTTAAGCGCTTACTATGTTTCGGGTGTTTATCGCTTCAACCCAAGCTGGTCAGCAGGTCTACGTTACGGCGAAGCAGAAAGCTACGATGGTCATGCACATGGCGACCACATGCATTTTACTGAGCTGAATGATAAAGAAATGGATGCGATGATCGCATGGGATTCTTCTCACTTCGGTACTATCCGTGCGCAATACACTCGCATTGATAACCAAGACAGTGAGACAGACAACGTGTTCACTCTGCAATACGTGATGACATTTGGAGCGCACGGTGCTCATGCGTTCTAAGCTGACATTAAATAAATGCAGTTTGGTGATGATGGCGGCAGGAGCTGCCATCATTGCTTCGCCTGCTTCGGCTCTAAACATTTTCGTTTGTGAGCCAGAATGGAAAGCCTTTCTTGAAAGCCACGCGCCAGATGCCAGTATTTATTCAGCGACAACGGCTAAGCAAGACCCACATTACGTACAAGCTCGTCCTTCTTTGATTGCGAAGATGCGCCAAGCGGACATGGCAATGTGTTCGGGCGCAGAGCTAGAGGTGGGGTGGTTACCTATGCTGCAAGTTCGTAGCAGCAATGCGGCGGTGCAAAATGGTGCGCCGAGCATGATCTACGCGACGGACTTCGTGCGCATGTTAGATACTCATGCTCACGTTGACCGTAGCATGGGAGATATACACGCTCACGGTAACCCACATGTTCAATTTGCGGCAAATGACATGATTCCATTATCTCGTAAAGTCACGGAGCGCCTAAAAGCGATTGATCCCGACAACGCACAAAGTTACCAAGTGAATGGTATGAAGTTTCGTGCTCATTGGCGTAAAAAGCTTAAAGAATGGAATGAGAAAGGGGCTGCTTTAAAGGGTAAGCAAGTTGTCGGTTATCACGCGACGTATCGTTATTTGTACGATTGGCTCGGAATGAAGCAGATTGCCGATCTCGAACCTAAACCGGGCATTTCACCGACCACATCTCACCTGCAATCACTCACCAAGTTAGATGCTGACAGTTTTGATGCGATTGTTTACTCCTCTCATCAGGATCAGCGTCCAGCGAACTGGTTGCAAGATCATACTGACAAACCTGTGATTCAACTGCCATTGACCGTTTCTGAGAGTGAAAGCTTGGATGAGATGTACGATCAGGTCATTGATGATTTACTGGATGTGTTAGTGCCGCCCGTTCCTGAGAAGATCTAAGCCATGGCTGATTATGCATGGCTTTTACCTGCGGTTTTGTGTGGTTTAATTGCGTTAGTTGGCAACATCGTTCTGGGGCAACAAGTTCTTAATCGTCAGATCATCTTTATAGATTTGGCGGTGGCGCAAGTCGCGGCATTGGGGGCAGCACTAAGCCACTACTGGTTGAGCCAATACGCGCTGTTCTCAGGCTCATTCTTTGGCGAAATGATTGGCCCTTGGGTGATGTCTTTGATGCTTTGCGGTTTGATCGCCTTAATGGAGAAACGATACCAGCAGCATTTAGAGCCCATGATTGGCAGCTTGTTTGTCGTGTCTGCATCGCTGGCAATCCTGCTGGTGAGCAAAGACCCACACGGCGGAGACTTTATTCAAGGCATTCTTAATGGGCAACTGTTATGGGCGACTTGGGCAGACGTTTGGCCTTTGGCACTCATTACCACTGCGATGTTGCTATTGGTTTGGTTAAAACCTGCGTTTATGCGCGGTAGTGGTTTTTATCTGATCTTTGCTATTCTGATGCCCATTACGGTCAAGTTAACCGGCATTTATTTAGAATTTGCTTTGTTGGTGATTCCAGCTTTATGTGCGGCAGCATTGAAGGGAACTCGATTCTTTGTCGCTAGTATCAGCATTGGTATTGTTGGGATCTTATCGGGTATTGCCGCATCGGCTCGCTATGACTTACCGAGTGGTGCGAGTATTGTGATCACCCTGTTTATTGCTGGCATGTTGTTTAATCTCTTGCTTCAGCCTTTTCTGGTGAAAATAACAAAACCAGCTTTTGTAAGAGATTAAGAGACAAGTAATATTGGTTTGATGAAGTAGTATTTGAGTAATCAGACCAATACTTTTCTATCCAAGTCCTCCAATCGTTTAACTTTGCGCCCTCCAACACACTTTCTTACGTTGATCTTGCCATAGTCATCAAGTTGCCTTGATTAGTTCACATCCGACTCCCAGACTGTTTCTATAGTTTTTATAAGATATAAAAGACCCTGCGTATGAGAAGCGCAGTTGTAACGCGACTAGGCATAAAAACAAAAAACGCTAGGGATACAAGCGAATTTGTAATCTCAACATTTAAGGAAGACCAAGATGAAACCGGAAAAAGTAGCAGTAGTCACTGGTGCGGCTCGTGGTATTGGCCAAGCGATTTGTGAACAATTACTGGAGGATGGATTCCATGTTGTCGGGCTAGATATAGCGCCCGTGGAATGGAGTCAGTCGGCGCAGCTAAGCAGTTATCAAGTCAACTTGTGTGATGCCGAAGCCGTCAGTGAAGTAGTAGAAAGTGTTGTAGAGCAGCACGGAAGAATCGATGCTCTGGTTAACAACGCGGGCATCACTCGAGATGCATTGTTGCCAGATATGTTAGAGCAAGACTGGGACAGCGTGATCGACGTGAACCTAAAAGCGGTGTTCTTACTCACCCAACGTGTTGCTCCTGTCATGCTAGAGCAGGGCACAGGCAGTATTGTTAGCATTTCTTCTATAGTGGGAACGGATGGTAATATCGGCCAGAGCAACTACGGCGCAAGTAAAGGCGGCGTCATCTCAATGAGCAAAGGCTGGGCGAAAGAACTTTCAAGAAAGGGTGCACAGATACGCGTCAACTGTGTCGCGCCAGGCTTTATCGCCACCGACATGACCAAGAACCTGCCAGAGAAAGTCATTCAAATGATGGAAGGCAAAACCCCATTAGGGCGCATGGGCTCAGTTCAAGATATTGCCAGTGGCGTCTCTTTCCTAACCTCAGACAAGAGCGCCTACATCACAGGCCAAGTGCTCAAGATTGACGGTGGGTTGGTATTATAGCTCGTTAATCAAAATCTAAAATAAAAATGCCTTTTACTTATGTAAAGGGCTTTTTTGTTTGAGGAACCCGACTTATGCGAGTACTACTAACTAATAGAAAGCTTCGATGCCGCTTCGAGTTGAGTTTTTGAAGCAAAAGGCCAATACGTTTGAATAGCGTCTCCTCTTAAACACTGCATTCCCTAAAGCACCGTATTCCCAAAAGAAAAGCCCACCGAAAAGCGGGCTTTGTTCTCTTTTAGTAAAGAGAAGAATAACTAGTAGCTCGCTTGAATGCTGACACCGCTATAGTTTGAGTAACCTTGAATCATGACGTGATAACGTCCACTTTGCGTCGCACTGACCGTACATGTTTCATTGTTACCGTATTTGAAAGGTCGGCAGTCCCATGCATTCAGTGCTGGTTTTGCTCCAAAACGGAGATACAAATCCGCATCGCCACTGCCACCATACATTTGTACGGTTAAGCGCTGCCCAGTTTCTACATCAACATAGTAATACGCTACTTGACCAGTTGAACCACTTAAACCACTTACTGGCACGCCCGAGGTTAATTTGCCTTCTGGGTCCGGTGTTGGATCTGGGCCACCGCAGTCTTGGCCACAATCTGCATCCGTTAAGCTATAAAGTAGCTTGTTCACGCTGCCTCTTGTGTCCGTCACTTTTCCGCTAGTTGCGCGGCTAACGATCAAGGCCTCTACTTGGCTTGGAGACAGTGAACTGTTTTCTTGAAGATACAATGCTGCTACACCCGCCACATGTGGCGTCGCCATCGAAGTGCCACTAATGGTTTTGTAGCCACCGTCATACCATGCAGATTTGATTTGTGAACCTGGCGCAAATACATCCACACAACTGCCCCAGTTTGAAAAACTCGAACGTGCATCCGTGCTAGTGGTCGATCCGACAGTTACTCCGGAAGCAACGCGTGCTGGAGAATAGTTACACGCATCGGCGTTGGAGTTACCTGCTGCTAGCATAAAGCTGACACCTGACTGAACCGCACTTTGCACCGCACTATCCAGAGCGACGGATTGACCGCCGCCTAAACTCATGTTGGCGACTGAAGGTCCGGAAGCGTTCGCAGCCACCCAGTCCACACCGGCAATAACACCAGAAGTAGAACCCGATCCGGTACAGCTCAATACTCTCACGCCGACAAGGTTGACGTTTTTCGCAACACCATACAAGCTGCCGCCAATGGTGCCCGCTACGTGTGTGCCGTGTCCATTACAGTCACTTGCATCTGCATCGTTATCGACAAAGTCATACCCTGAAACTGAGCGACCACCGAACTCAACATGCGCGTTATTCACACCAGTATCGATAACATAAGCCGTTACCCCAGTCCCATCAAAGTTGGCACTGTAGTTGTTATCGAGTGGCAAGTTTCGTTGGTCGATTCGGTCTAGTCCCCAAATGGCATTGGTTTGATTTGCGTCTGCCGAGACTATTGGGTCAAGCGATAGGATTCTGTCTTGCTCAATGTAGTCCACACGAGGATCAGAACGCAGATCTTTTAGTTGCTCAGGACTCAAGTTAGCGACAAATCCACTTATCGAGTGGTCAAAAACCGACTCCACTTGTATCGAATACAAACCAGACATGCGGTCTACGGATTGTTGCGTGAATTGCTCGAATTCCGTTGAATTGCTCACCATCATTTGCGGCTGTTGAAATACCACAATATAGCGATCTGCAATGGCGATGTCGTCCGGTGCAAGCATCAAAGTGGCAGGCAATGTGTTGGGAGCTTGTTGTAACTCTGCACTGTCCGCAAGCTCATTGGGTTGCGAAAAAGCGAGAGAAGAATGAAAACAGAGCGCGGAGGTGATACAACAACTTAGTAGTTTCTTTAACATAAAATGTTCCTCGAAATCATAGTCTTGTTGATTTTTACCTAGTACCAAACTGTCAACACGAAAACACAGACAATCAGCGTAGTGCGTGCTGAAGTGACGTTACACAAGTCAAACTAGACAATGAGCAATCATATGCATAACTGATAATAATTCGCATACTCAGAAACATGATCAATAACCAAGCTTTATTGAAATTGAAATGCAAAGATTCATTTAGACTTAGAGCAAAATCCCTAAAATAGAATAATTCTACACACCTGAAATATTGCCTGTTATATGACTTCATCTTACCGATAATTTACGCAATAAAAACCTAACTATCCTTTTATTGGTCATAACTCAAATCGGTTGATAGATGTTAATATAGCCACCTGATTTCTGATGTTTTTAACTCATGGTTACTATCCAAGTTCAATATCGTTTCTGTAATAAAACAGAGCCCGTTCGTGAACATGGAAAAGGGCATTCTGGCTCTCCTCGCTCCAGATGTATCGAGTGTCGAAAGAGCTTTAACTCGATTACGTTTACGAAGCCCGCAAGCCAGATGTAAAAGAAAAAACTGTTGATATGTCAATGAATAGCTCTGGCGTTAGGGAAACAGTACAAGTGTTGAATGTCGTATACAACACAGTATTGAGTACTTTAAAAAATCTCGCCAAGGTAAGTAACCTCAATGCCTTTCGATAAAGCAAATATAAGACTAATTTGTAAACTTGAAAGGCTAGCTGTATTGGTTGAGGTATATGAGGAAAACACTTCCCCATTTAAGAACTGAAACACACTTTTGCCCCTTTTCGTGTTAGCACGGAAACTGTCCTGCTACCAGACTTGTGTTTCAATAGTGCCTTGTAGTATCGAAAACACTTACCACAAACTCTAGAGATTTATGTACTATACCACCTACTGGAAGCTTGATGGGTGGTATTGACGTGAACTTATCTCAAATTGATCTGAATTTGCTCTTTGTTTTAAAGCACTTGCTCGAAGAGAAGCATGTATCTAACACCGCTATGGCTTTAAATATGAGCCAGTCTGCGGTAAGTCGAGCACTGCAAAAAATGAGAGTTTTCTTTAATGACGAATTACTGGTGCGCAAGAAATACGGCTATGAACTGACTCCAAAAGCAGAGTCAGTAAGGCAAGACATCAATAATGTGATTACCAGTTTAGAAAAACTTGCCCATAGAGACTCGTTTGATCCGAGCACTGTATCAAGCACCGTTAAGGTTTACGGCCTTCTTCCTCAGATTAATACCTTAATGCCTAAGGTTATCGCTAAGATTCGGCAAGAGGCTCCAAACCTTAAGGTCAGTTTGGACTCAGCACCAAAACGTCATTTTGATGCGTTGGTGGCTGGAGATGTTCATTTCGCACTTTCCTCTCATCAACCGCCAAGCTCTGAGCAAAATATCTATCGAATGGTTGTTGCTAAGCGTACTTTCCGTTTGCTTATGAGCCGCTATCATCCACTGGCCGATTTAGAGCTAACTCCAGAGCGTTTGGCCGAATTTGACTTTGGACAAGTCTCTTTGCAGGGTGAGAAGCGATTGTCGTTTGAGCATAAATACCAAGAGCTAGGGTTAGCGAACAAAAAAAAGCGTTTATCAGCGCCAGTGCAACTGAATAACTTTAGTTCTGCTCCAAGTATCGCTGCGGAGACTGAGATTATATTTCATCTACCGACACCTTTTGCAGAGGCAGCTTGTCAAGACCCTCGCTTGATCGTTCGAGAAGTACCTGCCGAGCTACAGTTGGACTTTCAAGAAGTCTTCCTATATTGGCACAAACGCTTTAACGATGATCCTATGTGTGAATGGGTACGAGAGATCTTTAAACAGCTCTATGTTGGAACCGATACTTTAGCTTAAATGCTTATATCGGGTAATTCGTGGTTAACTATTCGTATATTGGATAGTGATATTCTCTTTTCTCGATAGTGATTAACTTGTCAGTGATTATGATAATCAGGTTTAATTGATAATAATTATTAAATGCAATTACATTTTAAGCCTATTCAATATGAAGCCTCTTTTCACATACTCTCTATTTTCTACATCAGTTGTTTCTGCTTGTATTACTGTACCTATGGTCGTTGTTGCAAATGACCAGTTACCTGAGACTGGTATCAATACAACAGCAATGGAAACCGTAGTGGTTACAGCCTCTGGTTACGAACAGAATGTCACAGAAGCGCCAGCAACAATAAGTGTTCTCACCCGAGAGCAACTTGAAAATCGCTCATATAAAGATTTGACTTATGCTTTAAGTGATATACCTGGGGTAACCGTTACAGGAGGTGGTGATGGCCAAGATATCTCAATTCGAGGTATGCCTGCTCAATATACGGCCATTCTTGTTGATGGCAGGAAGCAGTCTGGTCGAGAAACTCAAACTAATGGTAGTACGTTTACTGAACAAGACTGGCTTCCCCCGTTGAGTGCAATTGAACGTATTGAAGTTGTACGTGGCCCTATGTCAACCCTTTATGGGTCTGATGCTTTGGGGGGTGTGATTAATATTATTACGCGTAAAAATTATCAAGAGTGGCACGGAAGCTTGCGTGCAGAAACGACGCTTCAAGAAAATTCAAAATCTGGAAATAGCTATCAAGGGCAGCTTTACCTTGCTGGCCCTGTCATTGATGGTCTGTTGAGTACTTCTTTGACTGGACTGTATCAGGAAAGAAAAGAAGATGAAATTGAAGGTGGTTATGCAGGTAAGACACTCGACAACTATCGAGCTTCTTTGTACCTCACACCTACCTCGGATGACACTTTTACTCTGGAGTTCACCAATCATAACCAAGAGCGAGAGACCACTCTAGGTAAATCAGTGGAGCGAGAGTCTCAAGTTGCAGTACGAGAATATGAACGCCAATCTATTGGTTTTAGCCACGACGGAAACTACTCTTGGGGTACAAGTTCTTCATTTATCAGTAATGAAACAGTAAAAAATATCGGTGCAGATAAAGAAGTCGAGAATAGTCAAATTAATACGCAATGGGGTCTGCCTCTTAATGCTCACTACTTAACACTGGGCGCATCTTTCGAGCAAAAGGATCTGACTGATAATAAACTGTCATTGACCTCTAAAAACAAGCAATGGGCAGTATTTGCTGAGGACGAGTGGTATCTCACGGATACATTCGCTCTCACCCTTGGTTTACGTTACGACGACAATGAGATCTTTGACGGGCAATTTAGCCCAAGAGCTTACGGGGTCTGGTCTATTGACCCTAGTTGGACGCTAAAAGGTGGTGTGTCTACGGGTTATCGAGCACCTAGTTTGACACAAATGGACGAAGAGTGGGTTCAAGAGAGCTGTAGAGGGCGTTGTTCTATTTACGGTAATCCAGACTTAACAGCAGAAACCTCCATCAATACAGAGATGGGACTGTATTACGTTAATGAGCGAGACCTTTCTGCAAACATTACTTTGTTTTACAGCGACTTCAAAGACAAGATCGAAAGTGAGTTTGTCGATCCGACGTGTACTGATAGCAGAAGTTGCGACCGCACTTACGTCAACATTGATGATGCGAACAGCTATGGTGCAGAAAGTTCCGTATCTAAGGGTATTACAGAGTCAATTACACTAAGTGCAACCTACTCGTATACTCGTAGTGAAAAGAACACTAATGACGATTATGATGGCTTGCCTCTTGTACAAGCACCTGAACATATCTTCTCACTTAATGGTGATTGGGCAGTGCGTGATGATGTTGCTTCATGGGCCCGCATGAACTATCAAGGCAAAGAGAAAAACAACATCACTAGTGATAGCACAAGAACGTTGGCACCTTCTATTACTTACGTGGATCTCGGTGTGAACTGGCGTGTAACTAAGAATGTGAAGTTAATGGCAGCGGTTTATAACTTGTTCGATGAGCAAATCACAGAGGAAGAGTTTGGCTACATTGAAGATGGCCGACGCTACTGGTTAGCTGCTGAAGCGACTTTCTAATCTACTTACTTTTTTAAGCGAATAACAAAACAATGAATACGAAAATTAAGTCTGCGATGACCTCTCTGCTACTTATGCCCTTTGTCTGTTTGGCTGGGGAGTTCAATGTAGAGAAGGATATCTTGTTCAAAACTGTAGGTGAAAGAGAGATTAAACTCGATCTTTATACTCCTTCGGTTGAATCAAATACTCAGTACCCGTTATTAGTCTGGGTACATGGTGGTGCATGGAAACGTGGGAGCAAAGACGCCATCCCAGAAAAGAACCCATTATTACTTCAGTCTGTGTTGAATGAAGGTTATGCGCTAGCTTCAGTTGATTATCGTTTAAGTGGAGAAGCGATCTTTCCTCAACCAGTACAAGACATTAATGATGCACTGAACTATTTGTACGACAATGCTGAAAAGCTCGGTATTAAAGCGGACAATGTTGTGATAATGGGACGCTCTGCTGGCGGGCACCTCGCTGGCTTTATTGGTGCGACTAACTCGGCATACAACCAAGTAGATTTCTATGAGCCACCAAAGTACAAGGTCTCAGCCGTAGTAAGCTTTTTTGGCCCTACCGATTTACTTGAGTTAAGTAATAAAGGTGGCAAGAAAACCAGCAAAAAATCGTCTGTATCTCGTTTCTTAGGAGATATTCCAAACAATATTCCAAAGCTTGCCAAGAAAGCATCAACGACGAGTTATGTGAATGAAAATACTCCACCATATATACAGTTACACGGCACCTTGGATAAGCGAGTGCCTCTATCTCAAAGTGAGATACTTAAGGCTAAGCTTGATGAGCATGGAGTTACCAACCAACTTTTCATTGAAGAAGGTGTAGGACACAGTGCACCTGTCTTTGATACCGAGAAGTACGTTACTCATGTTTTGGACTTCTTAAATAAACACTTTCCGAACTAACGCTCTAGTCAATATAAGGCTTAAAAGTTCAAGGGGAAATACTGAGCCAACTGTGATTACAGTTGGCTTTTTCATGTATCTCTATTGGGCATTTTATCATTCTGATTAATGGGAGCGGCTGGCTCATTTTCAGGCAGTGGTTGAATAAATCTATGACTACTTTAGGGTATGTATTCTAACGTACTTCTGTCCAAAAAAGTGTTTCGTTAGCTTGAATTAGAACAACAAAGCGCTCTTCACAGAAAATGAAGGTCGTTTATCTCGTCTTAACAGCCTTTCAAGTTGTTTGAAATGAGGTATCGAGATCCGCTTCGCTCTTAGTTACGTTCAACCTTAGCTGCTACTTTTCATCAATAAATAGAGATGAGTTACTATCAAGTAGCATAGGGAAGCGAGGAAGTATTCTCTCAAATGAACATTAAACTCCTTCTTTGTAGCCTGTCACCTTCAAACTACTTCCTCTAGCGCTAACAATTAATTCAAATGTGCGCTGGTTAATGATTTTTCTGTAAGTAACACAATTGAACGTGATAGAAGTAACAAAATGGCCTCTTAAAGGTAACGTTCCCGAAAAGTTTATATATTATCGCCCTCATTGATATAAGTAGTAGAGACGCTCTGAGTACGAGCGCTCTGAAATTCAGGCTTTAGATGGACATTTAAAGTCACCATAAGTTTGCGATTTTTCCTTGGGAACGTTTGCAATATGCCTAAGTATAAATTTACGTGAGACTATGGAAATGAAACTACACACTTTGACGATGGCAGTAGCGCTTGGAATGGTTACTGCACCTGCATTCGCAGCAACAGATGTTGACGCTCTTGAAAAGCGAATTAATGAATTAGAACAGAGACTTGAGCAGACAGAAAAAGCATCCACAGAAGCAAATGAGAAAGCCTCAAGCTTTGAGTTTCATGGCTACGCTCGTTCCGGGCTACTGATTAATGACGATCTGAATGGTGCAGTGGGTACTGGTCCTTACATGACGGCAGCTGGTGCTATTGGCGCTCCAGTTGGGCGATTAGGGGTAGAGGATGATCATTATGTGGAAGCAAACCTTATTCACAAACGTTTTGCAGATGATGGTTCCAGCGCATTGTTCCGAATCATGTTGGCAGATAGTACGGAAACCAATAACGAATGGACGGCGAGCGAGAGTCAATTAAACGTTCGTCAGATATATGCTGAGCTAAACAAGTTGAGCATGTTCTCTGAATCAAGTGCGTTTGCTGACGCGACGTTTTGGGCTGGTAAACGATTTGACCGTGATAACTTTGACATTCACTTCTTTGACTCGGATATTGTTTTCTTATCTGGCACTGGTGCTGGTGTGTATGACGTCCAAATGAGCGAATCATGGAAAGCAAACTTCTCGATCTATGGTCGTGATTTTGGTGAGATTGATAGCTCGTCAACGGATGTTGAAAACTATATCGCGACAATGAACAACCGCTTCGGTAATTGGCAATTGATGCTGAGCGGCATGACGTCAGCTGATAATAATGATCGCGTAGAAGGAGCAGCGGACAAAGGTTTACATGCGATGTTTGCCTACCATGGCGATAACTTCTTTGGCATGAGTGAAGGCTTCTCTAAAACCGGTATTTTGATGGGTGATGGATTGGGTGCGGAACTTAAAGGCATCGGTTCAAACGGAGATTTGTTAGAAGACGCAAAAGCCGTACGCTTGTTTAGCTATGGTGTAACACGCATCGGCGACAACTGGCGTGTAGCACCTGCGTTGCTAGCAGAACACAGCCAAGATCGCTTTGCTAAAAATGATGAATTTACGTGGGCATCGTTCAACATCCGCTTAGCGCAAGAGTTTACGCAGAACTTTGAGATGGTTTATGAAGGCTCATACCAATACATGGACCTAGACAATGCGATTGATAAAGCAAGTGGCAGTTTTTACAAAGCGACAATTGCACCAACGCTTAAGATGTCTACCGCTGCAGGTTTCTTTGACCGTCCGGAGCTACGTTTTGCAGTTAGCTACGTTGATTGGAGCGAAGACTTGAATGGCTACTCGATTAGCCAGGATGCGGGTGCTGCAACGATGGGTGATGGTGGTGAAGTTCTGTTTGCACTGCAAATGGAAACTTGGTTCTAAAGGGACCTAACCTACAAAGAGTAATAAGAAAAGCGCCAACTGATTTCAGTTGGCGCTTTTTCATTAACAGGACTGACGCTCAATAGTTTTGAAGGTTAGTACCATCTTACTCATTTCAAAACTTCTGTTGGCAATTCTATCTAGTAACAGTTTCGCACCATTTTCCCCTGCTTTATCAAATGCATAGTTAAATGTTGATAAGGTTGGGGTGCACACTGATGCGAGCTCATCATCACCAACGCCTAGCACTAAAACGTCTTTACCCGGTGTTAACCCGAGCTCTTGAATCGCTCTCATCGCACCGATAGCAATACGGTCTGTCGCACAGAACAAGCCATCTAGCTTAGGGTTCTTTGTTAAGTGTTGTTTTGCCAATGAATAGCCAGAATCGATGGTAAAGTCACCACGAGCATGGAAGGCGAGCTCAAAACCATGATGCTGTAGCGCTTGAACAAATCCCTCTGAGCGTTGCTTATCTACCGCGATATCGTCACCTTGCACACCAATAAAACCCATAGTTTGGCAACCTTTTGCAACCAGTCTATTTCCCGCTTCAAACCCTACTCGTGCGTCATCATGAATGATGCTTGGAATGTTAAACATGGAACCATCTTGACCGACGAGCACAACTGGAACGGCTGAGTTTTGAATTGCTTTTACCAGCTTGGAATCGAGGTGGGTGGCGTAAAGAATGATCCCTTCAACCCGTTTTTGGTTAAAGATCTGAATGTATTCCAGTTCTTTTTCGTGGGCTTGGTGAGTGCTAGCAAGTAAGACATGTTTCCCAGCTTTTTCAAGGACATCTGTTAATCCATCGACACCTTGGGATGTGGCATGAGAGGAAACCCGAGGAACAATGACACCAACCAGATTGGTCTTTTGAGATTTTAGATCTTTAGCGACTTGGTTCGGCACATAGCCACACTCCGCTACTGCTTGGCGGACCTTCAGTTTTGTCGCTTCTTTTACGCCATATTCATCGTTTATAACCCGTGACACTGTTGATTTTGATACGCCAGCCAGACGGGCGACATCATGCAGACTCGCCATTGTTCCTATCCATTCTGTTTTTCGTTTTTGGGATTGTTTGCAAAGAGAAGATGAAAAGCTCTTTGATAAGTATCGATTCTAACCTCCTATACTGCTCTTAGGGAGAGAATTTGACGATCATTCTCACATTCTCTCTGCTTTATCTTTGATCATTTGGTTTTATTGAGCAAAAATCCATTTTGCAAACGTTCCCGAAAATTTCGCAAGCTCAGATAATAATCCAATGGGGTATGAAATGAATTATCCGGCAGTAGCAAAAGAGTTGTTAACTCTATTAGGTGGTAAAAGCAACATCACCGCACTTGCGCATTGTGCGACACGCTTACGCCTTGCCGTTGCAGATGAGCAAAAAATAGATGAACAAGCGATTGATAGCCTTGAAGGAGTAAAAGGGCAGTTCAAAGTTGCGGGTCAGTACCAAATCATTTTTGGATCAGGCATCGTAAACCAAGTTTATGCAGAAATGGCGAAGTTGACGGGGATGAGTGAAATGTCCACCAACGACGTTGCGTCTGCTGGCGCAGAGAAACAAAACATTGTTCAGCGCGCGGTGAAAGGGCTGTCTGATATTTTCGTCCCAATCATTCCCGCAATCGTCGCTGGTGGTTTGTTGATGGGTATCTATAACCTATTGACTGCTCAAGGCTTGTTCATTGATGGCAAATCTTTGATTGATGCCAACCCAGGACTGACAGACTTGGCGAACATGATCAACACGTTTGCGAACGCGCCGTTTGTTTACCTGCCTATTCTGCTGGCATTTTCAGCCAGTAAGAAGTTTGGCGGTAACCCATATTTAGGGGCGGCGCTAGGTATGTTGATGGTTCACCCTGACTTGCTGAATGGTTGGGGATTCGGCGGCGCATCTGTGTCTGGCAACATTCCGGTTTGGAATATTCTTGGCTTTGAAATCCAAAAAGTGGGTTACCAAGGTTCGGTGTTACCGGTTTTGGTATCGGCATTCATTCTTGCGAAGGTTGAGCTAGGCTTACGTAAAGTCATACCTTCTGTTTTAGACAACCTTTTAACGCCATTACTGGCGATTTTCATAGCGGGTTTGCTGACGTTTACTGTCGTCGGTCCGTTCACGCGTGATATCGGTTTCCTATTGGGTGATGGTCTGAACTGGCTATACAACACTGCTGGCTTTGTTGGTGGTGCGGTATTTGGTCTTATTTACGCTCCGTTTGTTATTACTGGTATGCATCACAGCTTCATTGCGATTGAAACTCAACTTCTTGGGGATATTGCGACGACGGGCGGCACCTTTATCTTTCCTATTGCGGCGATGTCTAACGTTTCTCAAGGAGCGGCAGCGTTGGCGGTGGGCGTGATGAGCAAAGATAAGAAGATGAAAGGTATTGCGATTCCATCGGGTGTTACGGGTTTGCTGGGTATTACAGAGCCAGCCATGTTTGGTGTTAATCTAAAACTACGTTACCCATTTATTGCGGCAGTTTGCGCTGCGGCGTTATCGAGCGCGTTCATTACAATGTTTAATGTGAAAGCTCAGGCATTGGGTGCAGCAGGTCTTCCAGGCATCATTTCTATTACGCCAGAGAAGATTGGATACTACATCGCGGGTATGGTGATCGCGTTCTTGACCGCATTTGTTCTCACCATTGTTCTTGGTATGCGTGACCGCGCTAAAGTTGGTAGAAAAGCAGCGGCTTAATCTGAACTCCTTAAGGGTGGAGTCCCCCAAAATCCACTTCTTTTCCTAAATGTTTGGGGTGCTAGCCAAGCACTAATGGCTTGGCTAGCCTTTTTCAATTTTTACTTGGTAGTGAAGGTGTTCAACACGTTGGACTATCAGGGCTTTAATTTCAAGGTAAGCAAGATGAATCAAGTGTGGGTAACTGGTGATGCTGTTGTCGATCTAATACCGGAATCTGAGACTTCTTTACTCAAATGTCCCGGTGGTGCACCAGCGAATGTCGCCGTAGCAATTGCTCGTCTATCTGGTAAGAGTGCGTTTTTTGGACGTGTAGGTGATGACCCATTTGGTCGCTTCATGCAATCAACGCTCGATCAAGAGGGCGTGAGCACGGAGTTTCTCGTTAAAGATCCTGAGCAAAGAACATCAACAGTGGTGGTGGATTTAGACGAGCAAGGTGAGCGCAGCTTTACGTTTATGGTAAAACCGAGCGCTGATCAGTTTATGTCTGTTGAAGACATCCCAAACTTTAAGCAAGGTGACTGGCTACACGTTTGCTCAATTTCACTGGCAAATGAGCCAAGTAGAAGCAGCACATTTGAGGCGATCAAAAGAGCAAAAGCCGCTGGTGGTTTCATTAGCTTTGACCCTAACTTGCGTGATGAAGTGTGGCAAGATCAATCAGAAATCCAAGCTGTCGTGATGAAGGCTGTAGCGATGGCCGATGTGGTTAAGTTCTCTGAAGAAGAGCTTTTGTTCTTAACTGACTCAACGTCGATGGCGCAAGGTTTACAACAAATAGCCTCTTTGAATATTGCTTTGGTCTTGGTGACACAAGGTGCGAAAGGTGTTTGGCGCGTCTTTGAAAGTCAGAGTGAACTGATCACAGGTCAAGTCGTTAGTCCGATTGACACCACAGGTGCGGGTGATGCTTTTGTCGGAGGGCTACTGGCATGCCTGTCTCGGCATGACGATTGGAAAAATCATCCTGTTGTTAGCTCTGCGATTCAATGGGCAAATGGCTGTGGTGCATTAGCGACGACGCAAAAAGGCGCAATGACCGCGCTTCCGACCCAGACAGAGTTGCTGCAATTTATTGGGCAATGATCTTCAGATCCAATTTCAGTTGAGAAAAATTATGAGCTTAAACAACCGTTGGACTGTAAAGCAAAGATATCGCCGACTTGAGCAAATCCCTCAGTGTGATATCGAAGAAATGACACTTTTACGTCAGCAAGATAAAGGCTTTCCTAGTTTTCATATCGCCCCTAGATTTGGGCTGTTAAATGACCCAAATGGGTTGTGTTATTTCAATGGTGAGCACCACATCTTTTACCAGTGGACGCCTGTGGGACCAGTCCATGGAATGAAGTATTGGTATCACCTTTCTACTAAAGACTTCATCCATTTTACTGATCATGGCGTGGGTCTTCATCCTGACCAAGACTACGATTCACATGGTGTATATTCGGGCGGCGCTTTGGTGGAAAACAACAAGGCTTTGCTGTTTTTTACTGGCAACAAGCGTGACCAAAACTGGAATCGAATCCCAACACAGTGTTTTGCCACCATGGATTCAGACGGCAACATTGAAAAGTATGGTGTGGTCATTGAGAACGAACATTACACGGAGCACTTTCGTGATCCAAAAGTTTGGAAGAAAGGCGACGACTATTTGATGGTGGTGGGTGCTCAAACCAAAACCGAGCATGGTTCAATGGCGCTCTATCAAAGCAAAGATTTGAAAACGTGGCAGCATAAAGGTCCTATCAAGACCAAGTTTTCTGACCTTGGGTACATGTGGGAGTGTCCTGATTTCTTTGAGATTAATGGTCAATCGGTGATGCTGTTTTCTCCACAGGGCGTGAGCAGTAATAATCCTTATGATTTCAAAAACATATATTCTGTTGCGTATATCGTGGGTGATCAGTTGAACCTAGAGTCGATGATTTTAGAAAACCACCAAGATATTTTGCAGCCAGATTATGGGTTTGATTTCTACGCCCCACAAACCTATTTAGATGAGAATGGGTGTCGCATTCTTATTGCATGGATAGGGTTGCCAGAAATCGACACGCCATCGGTCACACACCAGTGGGCAGGAATGTTGTCTCTTCCTAGAGAACTAACGTTGAAAGATGGTTTTCTTGTTCAAACTCCACTCCCTGAATTGGAGAGTTTAAGAAAAGAAGAGGTGGTCTTTGCACAGTCCCATACACTGGAAAGCACAAGTTGTTTGATCCAATTAGACCTTGAGGGCGATGGCTTTGAACTTGAGCTGAGTAACCTCAAAGGTGACAACATCGTCTTTAGTGCGACAAAGCACGAGTTTATGCTGGACCGTCGTCACATGTCTCATTTGTACGCAGAAGAATTTGGTAGCATTCGAAAAGCACCAAGATTGGACGCTAAGCAGACGATTGATATATATATCGACAATTCTGTCATCGAGATTTTCATTAATGGTGGCAAACACACGATGACCAGTCGTTTCTTTATTGATGACCTGAATACGGTAACGTTGAGAGGGTTGGAGCAAGCAAGGCTTTTCCCTTTGAAAGGTATTTCTGGTTTGTTTGAATCAGCTAAGTAACGGTTTCGAATACATTAAAACGCCCTTCATTGATTTAGTGAAGGGCGTTTTTCTTTCTAACTATCTAACTTAACTGCCTATCACGTACGTAAGTGGTTTGAACTAGGGTATCCAAAACAACGTCACTCTTGGTGACTTTGAAGTTCAACGGTTGCTCCAAATCCCCAAACAGAGGTGCGCAGCCGAGTGTCGCTTACTCATCGTTGGCATCTCGAACCTAGTTCACATTATCGTGACGTTTTTACTTATAGCGTGAAAGAAAATCCCATAACCAAAGGTTCTAACTAAAAGAGATTACAGGACTTTTATTTAGCGAATTCGACCTAATATCTTGAGTATGCCTAATCGCAGTTGGCGAAGAGGTGATGTTAATAATGCTTGCTGGCGCGTAAGACCCGTCAGTTTGAAGATGCATTCAAACACAATAAGGGAAAACAATGGCTAACGAATACATTCCACCAAAAGTTTGGACAAACGATAATGAAAACGGCGGTCAGTGGGCGAGCATCAACCGTCCGGATTCTGGCGCACGTCATGAGCAAGAGCTTCCAGTTGGTGAGCACCCATTCCAACTTTACTCAATGGGTACCCCAAATGGTCAGAAAGTGACGATCATGTTTGAAGAGCTTTTGGCGGCTGGCGTAACGGCAGCAGAATACGATGCATACCTGATTAAGATTGGCGATGGCGACCAGTTTGGCTCTGGCTTTGTGGCTGTTAACCCAAACTCTAAAATTCCGGCATTGGTTGACCGTTCGGGTTCTGAGCCAGTGAACGTGTTTGAATCTGGCAACATCTTGTTTTATCTAGCAGAGAAGTTTGATCATTTCTTACCAAAAGAAGGCGCTAAGCGTGCTGAGGTAATGAACTGGTTATTCTGGCTGCAAGGTTCTGCGCCATATCTAGGCGGTGGTTTTGGTCACTTCTACGCGTACGCACCAGAGAAGTTCGAGTACCCAATCAACCGCTTTACAATGGAAGCAAAACGTCAGTTAGATGTATTAGACAAGCGTCTTGCGAACAATGAATTCCTAGGTGGCGATGAGTACAGCATCGCTGATATCGCAACATGGCCATGGTACGGCAACCTTGTGTTGGGTCGTGCTTACGATGCGGCTGAATTCTTAGACGTAGAAAGCTACAAAAACGTTGTGCGTTGGGCAAAAGTAATTGATGAGCGTGAAGCGGTAAAACGTGGTCGAATTGTGAACCGTTCATGGGGTGAAGAATGGGAGCAGTTACCTGAGCGCCACAGCGCAGAAGATATTGATAAAGTATTGAAACTTAAACCATAAGCAATCTTGGCCTAGCTACGTCAAATGAGTTTAGTTTTATCTATGCTTATACAGTGACCTTAATCAAATCTATAGCGCACCATATACGGTGCGCTATTTTTATTCTCATTTAGTCTCGAAATGCTAATTTATATCACCTCTTGAAGAGCATTTAGTTCGTAGATTAATCTTTAATGTATTTATATGTTATGATGCAAAACAAAGCTCATATTTCCATGTTAAATATGAACTGGTCATACTGCTTTCTAATAATTAAATTATTTAAAAATTATAAACTGATTTTATATCCATTATAAATAAAATTAATGATAATTAATATTTGACATAACCACTAAATTTGTGTGGAATATGCGGGTTGATTTTTTTTGATGAAATAAAATTAATTTCTAATACTTTTATTTATGACAAGCTTAGCTTTTAGCGATGTTTAATTATTAATGCTTATATCATGAAAGAGGATATGTATGATGTCGTCGTTTGAGTCGTACTGGGTTGGGATACGTCAAAGAATAGCCGCACAAACCGAAGGTAACCGCAGTTTAAAGTCTCTAGTCATTAAAAAGCAGCGTGTGAACTTAAATAACAGTGGGTTATCCTTTCGCGCTAAGTCCGGATGCCTTATCCCTCACTGTTATACCAAGTTCTCTGATGAGATAAACCTAAAAACATCGAAAAAATCGTCTCTTAGTTTTAAAAAAGGAAAGCTGTATTTTTCTCCAGTTTAATAATAAATGAAATTTGCATAAATTATAATATTAGGTTTTTAAATTTATCGATAATTAATTACGATTTTATGATGCGTTTTAAATATGTTTTCTTGGTAAATAATTAGCTGGGCTTATTGTTGCTTGTTTTTGTTGTTTCCTATTTAGATATGGATAAAAGCTCAACTACTTTTCCTATACCAACTTACTCCCTGAATTGGCTTGCGCGCTTTTTCTCCCCTCTAAAAAAACATAGCGTTACGGAATTATTTTTGCTCCTGTTTCATTCTTCAAGACGAAAGCTCTACCTACCTCTCATTATTTTCGACAAACATTGAGTAAAAGTAACCAATCGTAACAAGGTGGCTGTAACTGAGCGCCGTTTCAATATACTCGTTTTTTAACTAGGTAATCCCGCGCTTTGAATTCATTCGGGTACCGTTTGTAAGCCTTAAATGCTACTAAGATAAGATGTCATGATGAGAAAAAGTACTATATTACACACAGTGTTAATTACAGGGTTCGCTGCTGTATCCTCGTTGGCTTATGCTGCGCCTTCAGTTGTGCCAAATGCGCCGGAACTCAGTTCTCGTGGTTATGTTTTGATGGACTTCCATACGGGGAAAGTACTGGTTGAACGTGATGCCCACAAACGTTTAAACCCCGCGAGTTTAACGAAGTTGATGACTGCTTATGTAGCTGGTCAAGAAATTAATACAGGCAATATTACGTTGAATGATGAGGTTGTCATCAGCCGAAATGCTTGGGCAAAAAATTTCCCAGATTCTTCAAAAATGTTTATTGAAGTCAATACTTCCGTTTCTTTGTCTGACTTATACCGTGGTCTGATTGTTCAATCTGGTAACGATGCCAGTGTCGCTATTGCTGAGCATGTTGCGGGAAGTGAATCAGGGTTTGTGAGTTTGATGAATAGTTGGGCCGCCAAGCTTGAATTGTCTAACACGGCATTCACCAACCCTCACGGCCTAGACAGTGACGGTTTATATTCGACACCTTATGATATTGCCAAGTTGGGCCAAGCGATTATTCGTGACTTACCTGATATCTATCCGCTGTATAGCGAAACCTCGTTTACTTACAATGGCATCACTCAATACAACCGTAATGGCTTGCTTCGTGATCGTAGTATGAATGTCGATGGCATGAAAACTGGTTATACAAGCGGCGCGGGTTATAGTCTAGCGACTTCTGCAACACAAGGTGATATGCGTTTGATTGCCGTAGTGATGGGAGCGAAGAGTGAGAATGTTCGTGAATCAGAAAGCAAGCAGCTGTTGAGTTATGGCTTCCGCTTTTACGATACGGTAATGCCGACTGAGGCGGGTGCGGAACTTGCGAAAGCTCGAGTTTGGATGGGCGAAAAAGACGAGCTTACTGTCGGCGTAGCTAACGATGTTTATCTCACTTTGCCAAAAGGAGATGTAAAAAATCTGCAAGCGGAAGTTGAATACAACGGTGATTTAGTTGCGCCAATTTCTGAGCAACAAGTGGTTGGTAAAGTGCTTTACAAAGTCGACGGTAAGGTCGTAAATGAAGCCGAGCTCGTTGCATTGGAGTCCGTGGAGGAAGGCAGTTTATTCAAGCGAATTTTAGACTGGTTTAAGCAATTGGTCGCTAGCTGGTTCTAAACAGTAGCGAACTTCTGTCTATATCACTCTATCTTGTTAATGTTCTATTAAATCAATTTACTAAGACGACCAACGTGGTCGCCTTACGTTTTTGGAATACTCGTTGCGTTAAAACACAGGCCCTCTTGTAAGAGTGTGTTTTTACCTGACCAAGAGCGTTTTGTGTTTTTGGGTGCGAGAGAAAAGAAACTAGAACAAGAATGGAGTGACACGTGCACAAGATTTTATCTTTGACATTGATTTTATCGCTCATGGGCTGCGCTATGCCTTACCAGCAGGAGGTCGATAGCGGCCAATGTGTTGGAGTCATGACCTCTCAGGATGCATATGGTTATTTAAACCCAAACCATTACACGATGCAGGTACTCGCGCTAAAGCAAGAAAAAGATGTGAAAGATTATATTCGCTATATCGATCCTAAGCATCCGGTTTGGGTTAACTGGAAAAACAGCCGAGGCACGCGTTGGTATACGGTAACTGTTGGTGATTTTAAAACGAAGCAGGATGCCTACAATGCGCTTTCTTCATTACCAAGCCGTGTAAAGCAGTCATCCCCGTTTGTGCTGACTTTTGCGGAAATGCAGCGTAAGCAACAAACGAGTGTTGTGAGAATGCGTTAACCAACAAAAAACGGAAGCGATGGCTTCCGTTTTTGTATTTAGGAGTAAGCTTAAAGCGCCGCTAAAATCGTTTCTGCTTTGCTTGCTTCAAACTCTTTTGGCTCTTCAACGTTTAGCTTAGTCACTGTGCCGTTTTCAATGATCATTGCGTAACGTTGTGAGCGAATACCACCAAAGCCGCCTGTATCCATTTCAAGACCTAATGCTTTAGTAAAGCTAGCGTCGCCATCACCCAACATCAAAATCTCAGAAGCGTTTTGAGCTTCACCCCACGCTTGCATCACAAATGCATCGTTTACAGAAACGCACGCAATTAAATCAACACCTTTTGCCTTTAGCTCATCAGCTAATACCACATAGCCTGGTAGATGGGCTTCTGAACAGGTAGGGGTGAATGCGCCAGGTACAGCAAAGAGTACGACTTTCTTGTTCGCAAACAGTTCTGTAACGTCGTGGTTCACCATACCATCGGCAGTCAACTCACTTAGAGTTGCAACTGGTAGAGCTTGGCCTTGTTGAATCATGATTATATTCCTTTTTGTGTGCTAGTTTAGCTTTCTCAGTCTAGCGTTTATAAATGCGGTTAACCACAGAGTTTTTGTAGGGTTTTAATACCTACGCGTTTGGCCTAAGGCGTGGCACTGATGCCTTTATTGCAAAGCTTCGTGCTGGTTTACGTATTGGCTAACAAGGTGACGATATTTCGCCTTTAACTCGTTATCGATAAAGCTGGCATCAATCGCGTTCATTGTAAATTGGGCAAGTTCACTCTTACTCATTGGATGTGCGTTGTTGACGGCCAGAAAGTTATCCGTCATGTAGCCACCAAAGTACACAGGATCGTCTGAGTTAATCGTTACAGCGACACCTTTTCGTAGCAAATCCACAATATTGTGATCTTTCATATCGTCGAATACACATAGCTTAAGATTCGATAACGGACACACTGTCAGTGGCATTTGGCTTTCGATTAAGGATTCAACTAATGCTTCATCATCAACACAGCGAACACCGTGATCCACGCGGCTCACGTAAAGCATTTCAATTGCATCGCTAATATTTTGTGCGGGGCCTTCTTCACCTGCGTGAGCAACGGTAAGTAAGCCTTCTTCTACTGCTTGTTTAAATACGCGCTTGAATTTAGCTGGCGGATGACCTTGTTCTGAAGAATCTAGTCCAACACCAATGATCTTATCACGGTGTTTCAGAATAGCCTGTAGGGTCTCTATGGCGCTCTCTTCTGAAAGGTGACGGAGAAAACACGCAATAATTTGCGAGGTAATGCCAAGTTTTTCGTGACCATCTTTTAGCGCACGAGCGATTCCATTGATAACAGTGTCAAAGTCTATGCCGCGTTCTGTGTGTGTTTGAGGGTCAAAAAAGATTTCGGTATGAATAACGTTGTCTTCTTTACAGTGCAGTAAGTATTCCCAAGTGAGATCGTAAAAATCTTGCTCCGTACGCAGAACTCCCGCTCCTTGGTAATAGAGGTCGAGAAATGATTGTAAGTCTGTAAACTGATATGCGCTGCGTAGTTCACTCGGAGAAGAGTAAGGGATCTCGATGCCGTTTCGTTTTGCTAATTTGAATAAGAGTTCCGGCTCAAGTGAACCTTCGATATGTAAGTGCAGCTCTACTTTTGGAAGACCTTGAATAAATGCGTTCATATTCCACCTTATGTGTATTGTGGATGCAGTTACTCTAAGAATAGGTATAGATAGAAATAAATCGAACGCTATCACAAAGAGTAAGACCCACGATGATCTCAACTCTTCGTAATCAGCACTTTGCGGGAACTGGTAGAGACCCCCAAACCATATCATTGGGGTTATACGAAGCAAACGAGAGGGATTATACGCAAAAATATCGCTTTGGCTATACGCAAATAACCTAACTGTCATTAGTCACGGGTTTTCCTGTGAGCGAAACGACTATTTGCAAGTCACTTGAGTATAGAGGAGCCAGTTGTTTTTGCGCGTGTGAGAGGCACGTGTAATTAGAAGAGTAGTCTAAAAGAGTGGAGATTCGTTTGAGCAAAGGTAGGTGGCGGTACCTTGCACAACGATAAAGGCAGAGAAAGCACTAGAGAGCATTTATAGATCGAATAACTTATCAAATTCTCTTTGTTCCATAATGTCTTCTATGCGGCGTCGAGTTTTCTGCTTTACCGCCGCCGCGTTTTGTTCAGACTCTTTTTTGTCTTTTTCTGACTGCTTCTTACTTTTTCTAGCCATTGGATACCTTCCAAATTAGTTGCATTATCCATTAATGCATGAAAACTGAATCAGTTAACAGTAAAACTTCCTAACTTTGAACCTGAATCACAGAGAATAGTTCCAGATTGCGTTTTCTCACAATATTCAAAATCGATCATGAAGCTATGAGAAAGAAGTTTCGGTAATACGTGCCTTCGTAAAATATCACCATTTAATTGATGTATTTTAGCGTTCCAAGAGGTTTGAGGTTGTTCTAAATTAAATTCAATTTCTAACATTTATTCTCCTGTTTTTTAGTGATTTTCTCTTTGTTAAGTAATTGATACCAATGCCTTTGACGGCCAGTTCTTTTTGAGGACATGATTTTTCCTATAAATAATAAATTAAGCAGTACTATTCAGTTTATTTTAGATAGCACAAAGCAATGCCTAAAATTAGGCTGAGTGATTGATGAAAGAATATTTTTGAAGGAGAGAGGTTTGGTGCAGCATGGGCATGCTACACCAAGAAAAGCAGTCTTATAGAGGAGTTACTTCAGTCGCTTGAGGACCTTTTTTACCTTGCTCTACATTGAAGCTTACTTTCTGACCTTCAGTCAGTGTTTTGAAACCGTCAGAAACGATAGCGTTAAAGTGTACGAATACATCTTGGCCGCCGTTGTCTTGAGATAGAAAACCGAAGCCTTTAGTTTCGTTAAACCATTTTACTGAACCAGTTACTTTAGACATAAAAATACCTTTGAATTAAACATTAAAATTATGATTTGTTTTGTGGATCTTTTCTAAGCTATTGAATGTTCAATCAAGAGGAAGTTGTACGCAGGTGTCTGAATTGGGGATTCACGATTTTACTGAGAGGAAACTTAAACTAAATGTTGCATTAACAGCTCTCTTCTAAGAGCCAAGGCACACTATACACCTTGTTTAGAAAATAGCTACATTTATTTTAGATAAATTAAATGTGCTCATTATTAACTCGATAAATTGTATTGTTCGAAAAAGTTGAATAAGTAGAACGAATAGTATGGCTCATAATTTTAGCTCATCAACCTAAAATAGAACCTTATCGATAGCCATAGATTGAACATGCGACTTGCAAGCGGTCACAAAGATAAACTAGGAGAACTAGTATGAGTACATTCAGAGAAATTCGTCAGCTTATTCCTGCGCAACCTACTGCTGATGGTGATGGAGTGAAAATTCGCCGTGTAGCGGGTTTCAATCATGCTAGCTTTTCTCCATTTTTGATGATGGATGAACTCAAATCAGAAGACCGCGCTGACTATATCGGCGGTTTCCCTCCGCATCCGCACCGCGGTATTGAGACGCTTACTTATATGTTGAAAGGTCATTTCCAGCATCGTGATCATATGGATAATGTTGGTGAGCTTCGTTCCGGTGGTGCACAGTGGATGGCGGCAGGAAGAGGCGTCATCCATAGCGAAATGCCTATTATGAAGGAAGGCGAATTGCATGGTTTCCAAATTTGGATTAACCAGCCTGCGAAAAATAAGATGCAGCCAGCTCAATATCATGACTTTCAACCTGAAACGATCACTGAGTTTGATACTCCGAATACGGGGGTTGTACGTTTGATTGCGGGTCATATGACTATAAACAACGAACGAATTCAGGGGCCGCTAACAGAGACAGGTGTTGCTGCCACGGTAGCCGATTGGAGAGCGATGGGTGGTCAAGCTTTGAATTTGAACACGGATCAAGACAACAACATGATGCTCTATGTCTATAAAGGTCGTATTCAATTAAAAGGTCGTGAGATCAATCAAGGCGAAATGGCCATTTTATCGAAAGGTGAATGGGTTGAATTGCAGGCCAAAAAAGAGAGTGGTGCACTGATCTTTATTGGTGAGCCAATTAATGAACCCGTGGTGCATTATGGCCCTTTTGTCATGAACAGCATGGAAGAGATAGAACAAGCTATCCAAGACTACAACTCTGGGTTGTTTGAAACTTACTAGTTTTGACAGCCTACTCGCTTTTTCAGTTAGCGAGCAAATTAAAACAGTTTTGAGCCTGAATATTGGGCTCGACCAGAAGCAAATACGATAATCCACTGCCATCGAATTTGCGTTAGCCACGTTTAATCCACGTGGCTTTTTTCTACTTCTGACTCCAGCGTATGATGGCTTCCTTTCCTGCTTCAATTCCTAACTCATAAGCATGACGCAGTGGTGCTGGCGATCGACTCAGCCGTTTCAACTTGAATGTTTCAGGAGGACACACTTGAATGATTTCGATACCAGGTGGTGGGTTGTTGATCAGCGCTAAGGTCTGATTGTAGCGAACTTCACGTGTCAACATCGGTTCAATTAATCCGGGCGTTTCTTTCAACATCTTCCTAGTTAGGGCGCTGAATCTTCCTCTTGGCTTTTGATAGCTTGCGGGCTGGCTGCGTAAAACCATAATCTTTTTGGCTCCTCGCTTTATTGCTTCTGCAACAGGAAGTGCGTCTGAGACGCCACCATCAACGTATTGAATTCCGTTCAGTGATACGCCATTTCGGTAAAGTACAGGCAGTGCGCTGCTGGCTTTCATTGTTTCTGCCAAGTCGTCGACATCAGGAAGGTGGTACTCCGCTTGCCCATTGTCTTGACGCGTCACGCCTAAAAAGAAAGGTCGTGAATCAGCTTTGAGCGCAGATTTATCGATGCCAAGTTCTTCGAGGGTGACATTCCACATCCAGTCTAAGTTCATCATATCACCACCACGTAGAAGTTGAGATGGAGAGATAAATTCTTTTCTTAAGCTGTAATCGAGGTAGATTTTTAAGTTACGTCCGGGCATTTTAGCTAAGTAGGCAGCCAAGTTGCTAGCACCCGCAGACACTCCCCAAAAGCTATCAAATGGAGAGAACTCGCTAGCAAGAAAATGATCGAGTATGCCGCATGAAAATACGCCTCGCATGGCTCCACCTTCGACAATCAATGCTCGAGAGCCTACTTTTTCCATCACTTCGCTCCACTCTTTATCAATCGGATAATAGCGTGCAGCTTAACGCATAATGGTTTTATACCCAAGTGGGCCAAAGGTCTAGGTTGCGTTCCTTTGAATAAAAAGGGCATCAACGGATGCCCTTGTCACTTTTAGCCTATGGAATTGCGGGTAATTGAGTCGCTAATTTAGTGAAGGAGACCGAGCCAATTAGCCCCCTTACATAGAGCCATACCTGTAGTCCCATACTGATCGTTGTTGGAATAGTTTGATGATCACTTGTTAAATAGGCATACAAACACTATCCAGAGCGTTGTAAGCAAAAGTAATGGGGTGAATACTTTCTGGATAGAAGCGCCATCAGTTAAATTGTAAATTTTGATGGATTCATTATAAAACGCTCGTTTGAATTCTTTGAAGCTAATGTCGCTCTTCGCATGCGACTGTTCATAGTGCTGGTGCGCAGCGTCCGATAGCTGGTATTCCAAGTCTTGGAGCTCGTACTCCTTGTTAAAAAACGCATCCCAAGCCGAAAGGCGGGCTATCGTTTTAGGAGATGGATCCCCATTTAGTTTCTCTAGACGTTTAGCATAAGCTGCTTGATATTTATCCACGGTATATTCCTGTCTGAATAGACGTTGAGTTAGAACATATGTAAAAAAGAAAAATAAGTAATAAAAGGTTTTTTACGTTCTATACCTGTGATAAATGCTAAAAATTTCAATGCTCTAGCACTCCGATGTCGCAAATGATATTGATGGAATTGCTCTGCGACAAATAAAATAATTACTCTAGATAACAACGAATTTTTGTTGTTTTTTTTAAAAACTGATCATGAGATTGAGTGGGGATTTTTACCGAGAAGAATTTCGCTACTGTAACTGTCTATATTTACTCAAAAAGAGAAAATCTTAGAAGCTTTCTTTGATTGATGTGAGATATTTTAGGTCGAAAAGCATTAATTTTGGCTATGCTTATAGTTCGTCTTTTTTGTTGTTGAACTCTACTTCGAGGGGGAAAGAACCCATATTTCGAGCATAGGATAGCTCGCTTTTTCGTTACGTCGTTCTTGGAGTTTGAATCAGTGACGACGCTATGAGTCTAGCATCTTGAACTCACTTGGGTGTATTGATTAATTATAAAAGTAAAGGAGTGCTGAGCTAGGATAAACTTCAACGTAAAGGTGACGGTATGAATATACAATCAGCCATTATTGAATATGCGATAGCGATTATAGGCTTACTTTTGACGGGCGTTACCCTCTGAGCATGACTGCTCAGAGGATAGAAAGTGCATTAGCCGATCGCTAACGATTGATGTTATATCGAGCCATTGCAGCTTCTTCAGACGATACAACCGTTTTACCAATTGGTGCGAGTGAAATAACCGCTAGTTTGAGGTGTTGGAGCGCAAACGGAATGCCGATTATGGTGACAAAGCATGCTGCGGCAGAAAGTACGTGACCGATAGCTAACCAAAGGCCTGCAAACACAAACCAAAGGACGTTACCAATAACGCCGAGCGGACTCGTGCCAATGTCCATTTCATTGGTCAATTCATCGCGTGAGATGGCCTCTTTACCGAATGGGAAAAAGGAAAAATTACCCATAACGATACACGCACGCCCCCAAGGTATTCCGATGATGCTAATAAAGGCCAAAATACCAAAAAACCACCATAGCAACCCCATAAATACGCCACCAAATACAAACCAAATGATGTTACCAAGTGTTCTCATTCTATTTCCTTTATTCTTGAATGTGATGATTCAGATACCTGAGAGCAGCGTAAAACAAATCTAAACCGTCTGTTTTGTCGATGTGTGCTTCCGTGCCCTCATTGACCTGATTGATAGAATAATCGCCGCAGTCTTAACAGAGAATGAATGCCTTCCTTAAGGCAAGTCTTTTTAGTATAGAGCGTAATACTCAATCAAGCATATAGCCAAGAATCGCATTATCTAGAGACAACTTTCTCGAGATATTGACAAATTTGCTCTGCCAATCGATGGCTGGCAATGTTGCGTGTTACTACTTCATCAGCAATATTTCCAGACTCAACGACGCCAAACCAGTCGAGCAACATCGAATGGAAACCTTTACTCGTCAGCATTGGCGTCCAGTCTTTCAAATTGATTTTTTGCTCTTGGTTAGCTTGCCATAGTTTGCCTTCAACGAAGGAGTCGAACTCAACTGCCTTGTTTGCATAACAAGCTTGAACGCGCTCTGTAGTGATACCGAAGTGGCGATTCATCGAGGCGTGGAGCAAAGTATCTCCATGTTGCCACTGAATATCTAAACGCGCCAACTGATCACCTTCAAGTTGATGAGTTACATAAGCATCTTTTAGATCGGCTTTGGCTGTGACGTTAACGCTGTCTAATGGGTGAATAAAATCATCAAATATAAAGGTACGAACATCCCCCGGTAGTTGGTGACGGTTCTTTTCCCAGCGTAGCGACTTTAAGTCATATATGTTGCCTTGCTGCACTTGTGGCATATGTTGGTTGTAAAGTGGAATGTGACGACGGTTAAAGCCCACATAGAGTGGCTGTCTCTCTTTTTCGGCAATGTCGTACAGCTTTTCCACGTCATCAGCACTATTCGCTAATGGTTTGTCGACAAAGGTTGGAATTCCATGCTGCAGAAAAAATGCCGCTATTTGAGGGTGTACGCTTGTTGCCGCATGAATCATGACGGCATCGACGCCAAAGTGTAGAAGTTGCTGGTAGTCTTGGCAGATCTCTGAGATTCGATACTGCTTAGCCAGGCTCTCAAGTGTGTTTGGGTTGCGGGTACAAAATACAAGTTCGATATTTGGAAGCTGAGTGATAACAGGAAGGTATGCTTTCTGAGCGATATCCCCTAGACCAATAATACCAATTTTCATCCTAGTCCTTTCTCGATGTATGGATCGCGGACTGTCAGTATAACGCTTGGCGCGGCGATGAGTTTAAATACCTTGTTAGAAAAAGCCTGGTTCACACTTTGAGCCAGGCTTTATTGAATGATTTAGGAAACGGCTCGGCAGGCTTTGAATATATCTAACTTGCTATCGTAGGCTTGAGTTTGTACATCCATAATGCCTAATAAAGAGTGGAACACGTTATCATGTGAGTATTGGCCTGCATTCTGTGCTTGTTTATACAAACAGTCGGTATTGATCTGCTTCGCTTGTTTAAAGCCCGAAGACAGCCACATGATCAAAGGAACGCGTTTTTGGAAATCTGGTGCAAGGCCATAAGGCATACCATGTAAGAACAATCCATTTTCGCCTAGTGACTCACCGTGATCCGATATATAAATTAGCGCGGTATTATACTCAGACTCTAACGCTTTAAGTTTTTTGATGGTTTCTGCCAATACAAGATCGGTGTAGCGTATTGTATTGTCATATGTGTTCACTATTTGTTCGATGCTACAGTTTTCGATATCTGCACGTGGACAGTCTGGTTTAAAGAAGGCGTTGTCTCTTGGGTAACGCTGAAAATAGGTCGGACCGTGGCTTCCTATAAGGTGCATGGCGACCACTCGGTTACCGTGCATATCCGCGACTTCCTGATCAAAATGATCTAATAGCGCCATGTCGTAACAAGTTTGGCCATTACACATAGGGCTTACTTGCTTTCGATCCACTTCAATTTTCTTGATCTTGTGGGCTACTTCTTTATCCCCACCGTCATTTTCTTTCCAAATGAGGTCAACCCCAGCGCGCAGCATTATATCGAGAGCATTGTCCTGGTTATCCGCTTTGGTGCGTTCAAACTCGTTTCGCGTGAGCTGTGAAAACATACAAGGCACAGATACAGCAGTCGCGGTGCCACAAGACGCGACGTCTTGAAATGAGATAACATCCAGTTTACTAGTATAAGGGTTTGTCTCTCGTGTATAGCCATTGAGTTGGTAGTTCTGCGTTCGAGCGGTTTCTCCTACGACAAAAACCAGTAGTGTTGGTTTGCGCTGTGCTTGCTGTACGGCGCTATCTGACTGCTTTGCATCTGTGCCGATTTCTCGATATGGCTCTGGCGTGGTGAAATATTTCTCCTTCACATACCCGGTCGCGCTGTAAACGAACTGGGTGGGTATGATGATTTTTTTTAGGTGGCTATTGTTGCGCCCTACAGATGCGTAGTCTTGATAGTACACGCTGGCAATGACGGCGATGACAGCTAGCGACGACAGCATCGATACTAATTTGGTAACAGAGAAGTACAGTAATTGGTGACGTTGAGATTGCAGCTTGACCTTAAAGATAATTATCGCTGGGATAACTCCCATAATCAGCGTCCAAATTACAGAGTGAGCACTCAGGTAAGAACTCGCCTCGCTCGAATCGGTTTCAACAATATTGGCAATCATTCCAGAATCGAAAAGTGTGCCATAGTTATAGCTTGCGTAGCTCACCATACTTGAAACAATGATTAAAATTATAAAGAACGGCTTGCCGATCCAAGGCCAACTAAATAAATTAAAAAGGAAATTGAGCGCGGCAAGAAAGAAAATTGGTATTGTGATAATAAATCCAATCTTGACATTATCTAAGTGTGTAAAGATGCCGATCAGTTCTTTATAAATAGGGATGTTTACGACGAGAGCGAAATACAGCGCCAACAGGAAAGTAAAGGTAACGTAAGAGATACCTCTCTGTTGTAAATCATGTGTCTTCATAATGAGTGTCTTGAATAAAAATTAGAGCAAGAACGAAGCCCAAATAAAAAGGGCAAGAGTTAACGCAACAAATACTGCTGCTGAACCAATATCTTTGGCTCTACCACTGAGCTCGTGCCAGTCATCGCTAACACGGTCGACAACCGCTTCTACGGCGGAATTAATGAGTTCGACGATCAATACCAAGAACAGGCTACTGATCATCAGCACTCTTTCGTATGTGGTGACAGGAAGGAAAAAAGCACAGACGGAAAGCACCAAGGCGAGAATCAATTCTTGTCTAAAAGCGGCTTCGTGTGTCCATGCGGCTTTCAATCCTTGAAATGAATAGCCGGTCGCATCCATGACACGGCGTATACCTGTTTTACCTGGCTTCAAAATATGACCTTACTATTTAAGCATTGGGATGGAACACATATCCCAGAGAGGTAACGAGATTAATCGTTACAGCGTGAAACATTTGTGAATAGAATCCATCGCGCGATAATTTAAGAAAAGTGCTTATTTAATCAAGATCGTAGACGGTATAGCCTTTGTTCTGGAGACATTTACGCAATACGAGAGATTGGGTTTTGGTTGAATCATTTGTTCCACTCAAAGCACCAGCTCCAGCTCCTACAGCACCGCCGGCAGCAGCACCGACAGCCGCTCCACCTAATCCGTCTTCTAGCGCACCAGCAGCTGCGCCGATCAATGCGCCTGTAACTGCCCCATTAGTGGATTCAGATTTCGCTGCCTCTGATTTGTCGACATTTTCTGCATAGCCTTGGCAGTAAAGAAAGTCTTGTTCATATGTACTAGGGTCAACATTGGTCATGTCGACGACAGGTTTTTGGTTGTAGGCGCAAGCTGTAAGCGTAGAAGTAAGCGCCATAATCAGGATAAAAGATTTATACATGAGTACTATCCATTTAGTGTGTGAATCTTATGGATTAAATGTACACTGTTTTATTGTTGGGCTCTGTCGCTTGAGTGTATTGAAGTGTCGTCTTCTGTAAACGGGGTAGGAAGGTTAAGTTAACTGTCTGATTTTTTGAGGCTAAGTGTGAAGCAAGCTCCTCCAAGTGGGCTATGGCAAATCGAAACTTCTCCACGTTGAAGCTCCATTATCTGTCTGACAATCGCCAAACCGAGCCCAAACCCGCTCGTCTTTTTGTTGCGAGATTCATCCGCGCTGTAAAATGGTTCGAATAGATGAGGCCAATGCTTTTCTTCAATACCTATGCCATCATCATGAACATTGATGAAGCAGCGGTGCTGATCGTGTTTTATCTCCACTAAAATCTGCTTATCTGCGTACCGCATTGCATTGCGCAGCAAGTTATCTAAGGCTCGCTTTAACAATTTTGGGTCAGCAAACGCGAGAACGTTTTCTGAGTTTACTTCTTGAAGCGAGATAGCGAGCGTAGTCTCTTTTTGCCACCTCTGTCGTAATTCTTTGACTAAGTTGAATAGGACGACTTCTTCTTGAGTTTGTAATGCTGTGTCAGGACGCTCCATCTTTGCGTAGTAAAGCAATTCTTCAACCATTTCTTCCATCTCGTCAATGTCTTCGACGATACTGTAAACATACTTTTTCTGTTGTTCAGTTAAGGTTGAATCCGATAACAAATCTGCTTGCCATTGTAAGCGGAAGATTGGGGTACGCAATTCATGTGCAACGGCGTTAGTTAGCATTTTATTGCTAGTGATCAAGCGAGATACTTTATCGGCCATCGTGTTAAAGCTTTTGTTTAACGTCCCAACAGACTTAGCGCTTGAGGTACTAGCTCGAGCCTTGAAGTTACCTGAGGCAAACTCAACGGTCACTCTCTCTAGCTCTCGAATCCGACGGCTTAAGAACCAGATCAACAATATGCAATACAGAGCAAATCCAGCTAAAAAGAACAACCAAACGATATTGTCATCAAAGTTGGCAGCTTTAACCACAGGGCTATTCGGATTATCGCTCATTTTAAAGATAGGCGTGCTCGCATCTAGGCGGAACCAGATATCCCTTTCTTCATCGTAAGCGACGTTAACGGAGGTATCATTTTCAAACGCCTTTTTGATGTCTGTTGGAAGCTCTTCAAGCGTATGAGGCACCAACAAACGATGGCTTGATGTGGCAAATTGTTCCAACTGTTGTTGAGTATATTCTAATCCGTGTTCTTTATAGATAGGGTAGATCAGATCGTGAAAAGCTTGACCCTCATGCTCTTGTAACAGGTAGTCATAATCTGTGTTGATCTCATAAACTAAGAACTCGTATCCCCACAAGCTAGCCATAAACAGAATGATAAGGCCAACAAAGCTTTCCAGATAAATCCGTCTCATTATTCATTCCATGCATCAGGCATAAATAGGTAGCCTTTGCCGCGAACGGTAATGATTTTTTGTGGTGAGCAAGAAGCATCGCCTAGCTTCTTTCTCAGTGTCACTATGCGATTATCAATGGTGCGGTCTGTTCCATCGTATTCAATACCACGCAGTGTTTTGGTCAGCCACTCGCGTGATAGTGTTTTTTCAGCATGCGTTGCAAGAACCCACAACAAATCGAACTCGCCGTCTGTCAGCGCAATTTCTTCTTGGTTCATTACGCACGATTTACGCAATCGGTTTAAACACAGAACACCAATTTGTAGGCCGTTTTCGGACTCGGTAGGCGCCGCCTCTTTTCTTCTTAATAGCATGCGAATACGAGCCAGCAATACGCGAGGTTTGATGGGTTTAGTAACAAAGTCATCTGCGCCTATTTCTAATGCGGCGACATGATCGAAGTCATCATCACTTGCTGTTAGCATCAACACTTTGCCTTTGTAGCATTCTCGGATTTGACGACATACACTCAGACCATCTTGTCCGGGTAGCATCAAATCTAACAGCACCACGTCTGGTTGTGTGTCAATAATCGCATTAGGTGCGTCCGTCCCATTGTCGATACATTTGACCTGAAAACCTTGTTCAACAAAATACTCTCCCAACATAGTTTGTAATTTGGGATCGTCTTCCACAATGATTAGAGATGGTTTGATTTGTTGTGCGTTCATTTAAGTGATGTATACAATATTTAATATCAATGGAACTTAAACAAATTTACGAATTATTTCAAATAAAGCTTTCTCAGAATAAGGTTATCGGATGAGTTAATTGGATAAAATTGCCAATTAATAATTTAAATCTAATCACCTATCACATTTAGAGAGATGCAAAAAGGCGCAACGTTTGCGCCTAGGTATGGAATCTTAAAGCGAAATTACCGCTTATTCGGTGGTACACACGACGCTGTTGTCGCTGCCAAATGCATTTGGAACGTAAGCATCAGCTTGTGGGTCATTTTCCCACTTCGCGTCATCGAGCAAGTAACGGAACTGAACATTCTGCGCTTTAGGTAAGCGGGTTTTAAATTTAAACTGACGACTTTTCTTCACTAATTTCATCGGTTCTGGCTGCCAGTTGTTGAAGTCTCCAGCAATTTGGACAGAGTCCCACTGATCTTTATCTAGCTCGAACGTGACTTCGACTTCATCTTTTGTCTTAAAGAATCTTTTTTTAAGCATTGATCTTTCCTTGTTCGTACAAAAACCGTTCTAACTATTACTCGTGTTTCATAATGATTTCAAGTTTTATCGAATTGTTGCTGGTATCTGATGAGGGGAGTATCCGAACGGTGAATAGCTCGTTGTGCTGGTTTCGTGTACTGAGGGAGCGTTAGAGAGAAAATTCACTAGCCTAAAATGGTCAAAGAACAGAGTTTGTTAGCGAGCCGAGAGTCCGTATCTTGAAGTCAAATCGTTATCATGTATTATCTTAAATCACCATTTTCCTTGATGTAGCTATGTTGAAGTTTAACCGTACATTGTTGACTGCGATAGTTTGCTTAGTTGCTATGCTTTTGAGTAGTGTCGCTCCTGTGGCGCAGGCTTCCGCTCCGATGAAAACAATTGAAGTACGCGATCTTATTGTTCAACAGGCTGCTCTGCACAAACAACTTGGCGTCAATGACGACTGCGTAGAATCACATCACGATGAGTCAGCCATCAATAAGGCACAACAATCTCACACGAGTTGTAGCTCTTCCTGCATGGTCAAAATTCCCGCCAACTTATCTCAAAACGACTTACTGCTTCTTCCTTATAGCCTTGCCTTGATTGATAGGCCTCTAGTCGAAAAAGTAGTGACAGTGATCACCAAACTTTATCGTCCTCCGATTGTTTAATTCCTCATCTCAAATTACTTGGGGTTTCCCCCTTTTTACCAAATGAAATGATTTGGCATTTGAATGCCATAAGGAAATAAACAATGAAAAAACTACTTGCCTTATGTAGTGCACTTTTACTGACTTTTACCGCTCATGCAGCGCAATTTGAAGAAGGGAAGCACTACAAAGTTCTGGATGTTAAGAAAGCATCGAAACCTGTTGTGACGGAATTCTTTTCTTTTTATTGCCCACATTGCTACAAGTTTGAGTCGCTTATTGAGCGTTTAAAACCTGCTCTGCCAAAAGAGGCAAAGTTTGAAAAGGTACATGTGGGGTTCATGGGCGGAGATATGGCGATTCCGATGGCCAAGTCCTACGCGACGATGGTGTCGCTAGGAGTTGAAGATACAATGATTCCTGCTATGTTTGCCCAAATTCATCAAAAGCGACAAGCGCCAAAAGACGAAGCTGAGCTGAAACAGCTGTTCGTTGATAATGGCGTCGAAGGTAAGAAGTTTGATGCGGCGTACAATAGTTTCGCCGTAAACTCAATGCAGAAAGGTTTTGATAAGCAATTCTCTGCCAGCACGTTGAGAGGGGTTCCGGGTGTGGTTGTGAACAATAAATACATTGTTTTGGCCAACGAAATTCGTACTTACGACGAGTACAATCAATTAGTTAACTACTTATTGACGCTGTAACTGTAAATAGCATTGAAGCTTAAAAATGGCGACGGTAGAGTCGCCATTTTTTATGCTTATCACTTTCGTATTATCTAAGAACGCTTGTACATGCTTGAGTCGGAACACTAGTCATAAATATGGCATGCGGATAAAACAAGCTAGCAGCAGTGATTGCAACATTACATGGCTGAGCAATCGTAGTTTTAATCACATTGGTAAGCACAGCGCCTGTATTATTTACTGTTTGAGCGGCGGCTTGTTGTGCCTGGTAAGACACGCAACCTGTCGTTGCATTGATCATCGCAGTGCTAAACAAAAGTTTGCGAAAAAACATATTCATATCCTTTGTGAATGCTTTGAATTACTTATATGTGGATTGATTCATAAATGAAACAAAACAGTGTTCAAAATATGTGTGCATTCACGAAATGAACATTGTTTTATAAAAAGACGTTTTTTTGTGATCTTAGTACTGGACAGACCAGGTTATGAAATTAAAGCCAATCCGTGCATTACGATTACGCCGAAGGTCAGTTTGCTCCTCATTCCTTGATATCCCTTGGGCTCGGCGTCTTGTTCGACTTTCCTCACGAGCTTTTCTGCATACCAAACAGCAAGGTACCCAATTGCTAAGAGTAGGGTTGCGACTGCGTAATGTTTGTGGCCCTGCAGTAGTGCGCCCCAAGCTAGTAAGACAAAAAGGTTGCTGAGAATTAATATATTTCGGCTAAGGCGGTGGTAGTAATGCTCAATGCCATTACCCCAAAGGATGCCGGATAAAAAACTTAATATAACGGCGCTATATGCGATGAAAAATTGCTGACCACTTAAATTGAAGAGTGAGATGTCAGTGAAAATCAGCCCTAAACTAAACACAAATGGAACCAGGCCTAAGTAACCGAGTTGTAGCATGGTTGAGCGTGTTGTCATGGTCGTCACCTTACAATTGTTGCTCTATCATATTGGTAAGCGTAGTACTTGTCGGTGATGTGGAGCTTGGAAAAGTAGCAATAACTTTACCTTCAGAGCTAATTAGAAACTTGTAGAAGTTCCATTTTGGTTTTATGCCTGCTTGGTTAGTAATCTGGTTGAAGACTGGGTTCGCATCTACACCTAATACTGAAGAGCGAGCCATCATTGGAAAGGTGACCCCGTAATCGAGATAACAGACTTTCGCTGTGTTTGTTTCGCTTCCTCTATCTTGTCGAAAGTCATTGCTCGGGAAACCGATAACGGTGAAGTTTTGGTCTTTGTAAGTTTGATATAGGGTTTCTAACTGTTCGAACTGAGGAGTGAAGCCGCACTGGCTTGCTGTATTGACGATTAGTAGTGTCTTTCCCTTAAAGCTTTCGCATAGATCGACTTCTTCCGTTGAGTTTAACAACCTTTGCTTACCTTGAAGAATATCAGGGCACTCAGATGCAAGAGCAAGCGAATTCATGGAGAGAAAGCTAACGAGAGCGGCGAGTTTCAGTAATCCTTTCATGGTGTTGTTCCCCTTGTTTTCAATAAGTATAACTACTTAAGTGCAAAGAGGATCGATCAAAAAAGCCGCACAAATGCGCGGCTTTTTCAAGAGCTGAGATCTGACTATGCCAGTTTCAACTCGGACTGGTTCAGGTACATTACCATATCTTCAATCGTCAGTACCGGCATGTTGTGCAGGCGACCGAATGCTACGATCTCCGGTGCCTTTGCCATCGTGCCATCTGGATTGGTCACTTCACACAGTACGCCAGCGGGTTGAAGCCCTGCCATTTGCATCAGATCAATCGTACCTTCTGTGTGACCACGGCGAGTCATTACACCACCTGGACGTGCGCGCAGAGGGAATACGTGACCCGGGCGAGCAAGATCTTCCGGTTTTGCGTGCGGGTTTGCCGCCGTTTTAATGGTCGTTACGCGGTCTGCTGCTGAAACACCCGTTGTTACACCAACTTTCGCTTCAATAGAAACCGTAAATGCGGTTTGGTTTGCGCTGTTGTTGTTTACCACCATTGGAGGCAGTTCCAGTTTGTCTGCTTGAACATCTGTTAAGCACAAACAAACGATGCCGCTACATTCGCGGATCATCAATGCCATTTGCTCGTTAGTGAGGTGCTCGACTGAATAAATGATATCGCCTTCGTTTTCGCGATCTTCATCATCAAGAAGCAGTACGCCACGGCCTTCTTTTAAAGCGATAAGTGCGTTTTCAACGCGAGTAATTGGGTCGCCGAATTCGGCAAGTAGTGATGACTGATTCATGGTTAACTCCTAAATTTCACCAGAATCAGGGCGGTATGAGAGATCGCCGTAAAATACGATCAAAAAGAAGTGCACCAGCATTCTTAGCGATCTGACTCGCTATGCTGGTGTATTCTTATTCTCTTTCATCCGGACTATAACCGTCGGCTCTGGCATCTCACCAGATCTGCTGACCTCGACGAATCGAGCGCTCGCGGGCTCACTTGAAAAAGTATACCGCCGGTGGGGAATTTCGCCCCGCCCTGAGAACAATTAAAAATGTACCACTTCATCCAAGTTGTGAAGAAGTGGAGCTAGGATAGTACTGCGAACTGAATAGCTTGGAAAGTCGATTCCATCTGTATGATGGAAAAGTGTGCTATCGACGGAAATAATCTGTGTGAATAAAGTGATCAATCTGCTGCGGCACGAAGGTGTTGTAAATCAGGCTCGTATGCGTTTGCTTCACTTCGATATGATCTTGCATACCGTCCAGTCTTGTCTCTTCTACGGTAACCGTACCGTCCGACATGGTGTTGTCATTACGGATCAACAATGGGCGAGCGCCAATCGGCATCGTTCCTGCGATACTGCCGAGTTTTTGAGGGAAATCCCAAGCGTCATCATGTTTGTTTAATCCGTGGTGTGGCGAATTGCCTAAAATTGCACCCAATCCGAGATCTTGAATTCGACCTACAATGGACGCGCCTTTAAGAGGCGAACCGATAGCGACAACATGAGAGATTAAGTTAGTGCTCGGTTTTCTGTTGGCGAGATAGCGCTTAATCATCAAGCCTCCCAAGCTGTGTCCCACGAGCACGTTTGTGGTCAGTGGATTAAGCGAATGATCAATAGAATCAAACAGTGAAGACTCATCGATAGCAACAGTGTTATAGCTGAGTACTTGCGTTTCGTATCCGAGTTTTCTCAGCTTTTGGCTAAGAGGCTGCATGACCAGCCCATGCATATAAAGACCATGTAAGATGATGATTTTCATAATACCTCCTAGATTTATGACGTCGTAGGTATCCTACTCTAATTGACAAGAAACTACTTGTGCTTTGTGGTGCATATTTACGTTTTGCTGCAAAGTTTGACTGCTGTAGCAAGCGACTCAGCCCAGTAAATCCTGTACTTGTTGTTGCAATTGATGACGATTTAAAGACGCAGGACTTAACACTTCACCGATAACAACATCCACTTTTGACCAAAAACGAGTCGGTCGTTTTGTGAGAGCATGTCCGCCTTTGTGGCTGAAAAAAGAACCCCAAAGCCCTTTTAACGCCATAGGGATGACAGGAACAGGGTTACGTTCAAGGATTTTCTCTACACCAGGGCGAAACTCACCCAATTGACCGTTAGACGTTAAACGACCCTCAGGGAAGATACAGACAACCTCACCGTCGTAAAGTGCTTGTTCAATCTCCTCAAATGCTCGTCGGTAAGTGTCGGCACACTTACGTGGAGAACAGATCGGGATAACACCGGCATGACGGAATACATATTTAAGAACAGGTAGCTCGCTGATGGACTTGTCCATCACAAAACGAACCGGGCGAGTAGAGGTTCCCATCAAAATCAACGCATCGACATAGCTAACATGGTTAGCCACGATTAACACGGCACCTTGTTCAGGAATATGTTGACGCCCCTTTACAGACACACGATACATACAATGGCTGAGTAAATAACTGATAAAGCGTTGTGTGAATTCCGGTACTTGACGATAGACATAGACTGCCACGAAGAAGTTACCTATTGCCATCATGGCAAACAGTTCCACAATAGAAAGCTCTAGTACGCTGAGTACAACGATCGAAACCAAAGCAGACACCACCATAAACAATGCATTCATGATGTTGTTAGCAGCAATGGCACGTGCACATTCCCCTTTGTTTGAACGCGATTGGATGAACGCATAAAGAGGAACAATAAAGACACCGCCGCTTACACCAACAAGGAACAGGTCAATCATGACGCGCAGATGTTTGGATTCAGCAACGAAGCTTTGCACATCATAAAAGTGCACCGGAAGCGATGGATAACTCGGGACTGCCCATAGCAAGTCGACGCCAAACACTGTCAGTCCAAGGATACCGAATGGCAAAATACCAAGCTCAACGTGGTTGAAAGAGAGCTTTTCACACAACCAAGAGCCTGTCGCGATACCAATGGAAAACAATGCCAACAGTAAAGAAACGACAGTACTGTCTGCAAACAAATGTTCGCGTGCGAAGTTAGGGAATTGAGTTAGGTAAGTCGCACCCATGAACCAGAACCAACTGATGGCAAGAATAGACATCCAGATGCCTCTCTGCTTTTTTGCCACTTTTAACGTGTTCTTTAAACCAGAAATCGGCTCAAATTTCGCTTTGTCATTCGATTGGCTAGGCATCGCTGGAATATTCACGCTGCTCATGAACCCAAGCAAAGACAAGGCAATCACTACACAAGAAGCAATCAAGGTACCATTAGGAATGGATAGCAGCAGGCCTGCACTAAGCGTACCTATAAGAATCGAAAGGAACGTGCCCATTTCAACCCAAGCATTTCCTTTAACAAGCTCATTTGGTTTGAGCGCTTGTGGTAGTAAGGCGTATTTCACGGGGCCAAAATAGGCCGATTGAGTGCCTGTCATAAACAGCAGAACCAGCATCAGCATGGCACTTTGGGTGGCAATAGCGGTTGCTGCGCAAGACATGATAGCCAGCTCGATGAGCTTTAGACGTCGGATTAATTTGGCTTTGTCCATGCTGTCAGCGACGGCACCAGCATGCGCTGAGAATAGAAAGAAAGGTAGGATGAATAAGCCTGCCGCCAAATTAACGAATAGATTGACGGATATTGGTAGGTTATCAATTTGGCTGTATGTGACCATCAATAACAGAACGTTTTTGTAGATGTTGTCATTGAGTGCGCCAAGGCATTGCGTCACAAAGTAAGGAAAAAAGCGTTTTGAGAAAAACATACGGGCCCCGATTAAACAAAGTCGAATGAGATGGGAGCACTTTATGCTCAATGAACGATTAAACCAGCTTTCTCTTTCAAGTGACGTTGCATGCCACCAAAAGTAACGAAATTCGTTACTTTTATTTCCATTTTTTTATTGAGTTACTAATTGCGAGACTTATTGGTGAGTTTTCTTTCCCATGGTTCAAACAAAGGAAACGTCCAGCGACGCATCGCAATAATCAGAGAGGTGCCGTGTTTTTCGTCCATATCGAGAGAGCTATCACTTTGGCAAGCCTGATAAAACTCATCGATGACCTTTTGCAGTTTCTGTTGTAGCTTCTTGTTGCTTGGTACACTCATCAGTCCTGTTGCCATGGAGAACTTTTCATCTTCACCAGAAAAGTAGCTTTGGAAAAAGGCGTCTTGAACTTGCTGTTGGAAGAACCGTTGAATAGGGCCGCCCATCTGCCACTTAAATGTCGGAGATATACGCAAACGAATTTTGTTATTTGGCTGCAAGTCGATGATGTTCAGCCGATCCAAATGAGCAAGCTTTTGCACCAGTTCCAACTCATTGAAGGTATATTGCTGAACGATTTGTTCAAACTGATAGCCATTTACAACACAGATCGCCACGAGCAGCAGGGCTTTATCGTCAACCAGCTGCTTTTCTTGCTCTAACGTTAGCGACTCTAGACCTTTATTGTGCGCAGCCGCGAGCTTAAATAGTTCCGCCATTTCTAAACCAATCAATTGGCAAATTCGTTCTAAGCGCTCAAGGCTAATGTGCTGACCTTCAGCGAGTAAACGTTTGACGCTTCCTTCACTTAAATCAAGGTGTTGTGCAACATCGGCATAATGCAGCCCAGCTAACTTTAGTTGGCGTTTAAGCTCTTTAATTAACGTATAGCTTTCTGACATTTACGCTGTTACCTCGTCGTGTAACTGCTCTAGGTACGTTTGCATAAAGGTTTTGCGTTTTTGCGCTTCGCGTCTTGCTGACTCTGTGTTCATGGTTTCAGCGATTTTGAATAACTTGGTCTGAAAGTGATCCAGAGTGAATTGTTTATCGTTAAGTTCACGTTCTTCGGCAAATATATCGCTGTCGTTGTAAAGTTGCGCGTTAAATTGAGTGCTGACTTGAATGCATCGCGTCACGCCAATTGCGCCTAAAGCGTCCAGACGGTCGGCATCTTGGACGATTTTGGCTTCCAACGTATTTGGCCTGATGTTTGCGCTAAAGCTGTGTGCCTCTATCGCATGAGCAATGGCATCATGATATTGCTGCGGATAATCGATACTCTCTAAAAATGCGACCGCTTTTTTGGCTGCGATGATTGAGCTCTCTTTGCGATTTGGGTGATCTTTCGGATAAGTAAAGCAATCATGCAAATAGGCAGCCGGTAATACAATCGCGATGTCTGCATTTTCTTCTTTGCAGAGCTGTTTCGCTGTTTTGACCACGCGTTTTACGTGTTTAAGATCATGAGCTGCATCCACTTGCATCTCTTGCTGCATAAATTCCAAAAATTGCGGTTCTATCTGGCTTAATGACGTCATGGTTCATATCTACAACTAAAATGAAGTCAGAAGTATGCCCAACGCTTAGAATAATTTCCAAGTGCGATGGTGTAATTGAGATTCAGCCACCAGAACCTTGTGCAACGTTTGGTACTGAGCCGTTTTATATGGCCTTTCAATGTGTTCAGCGGTTTATGAGACAAGAATAGACAGAGCGAGCAGTGATGTTTACCAGTAGAAAAAAGGCCTGACGATGTCGTCAGGCCTTTTTCTTTTCGCTGTGCCGTCCTAAATAAGGTTGACACTTTCCACCCCAAAATTGGAGAGTGTTATGAAATCAACAACTAAAAGAACTCAGCGCGATTACTCCCTCGCTTTTAAACTCACT
>NZ_JAWOTC010000017.1:0-79534 GCF_033338675.1 Vibrio sp. Vb1574 | reverse complement strand
GAAACTCAGTATATTGTTTGATAATTATTCAATTTCGGACGACTTGGTTTTCTGTCCGAATTACGCAACAAAGCCCATAAAAGTTACTGTTTTTGTTGAACTCAGCTCAAAGCTAACAACTTCATAGTAGCCTTGTTGCGTAAAATTAAGTTAAAGTGCCATTATTATTCACAAAAAGTGTGTTTAAGAATTTTTTGTAGTGAAGGGTGTAATTAGATACTCAATAACAAAATATGGTAGTTCGACTGGTGAGTATTTGGGAACAGAATTATATAAAACTCAACTTAATAAGTAGTCGAAGATGGAAGATATCAGTTTAGCATCAGATTTAGTGATTTATCTGACTACGGTTGGAATTTTAGGTATATTTGCTTGGTTTTTGTTTGTTATTTATTTGAAATCCAAGTGGTTGAAGTATCTTGAAGATGCTCTTGATAATGGAGTTCGATACTACACTCTGAATATATTCTTATCAGGTCACGGAGTACTACAATATGGAACTGTTTTTCTGAGCACTTTTCATGCGAAACGATATAAAATGTTAGAGAAGAGGGATAAGGTTCCAATTCATATTCAACGATTGTTTGTTCTCTCATTCGTATTATTTATTTCAAGTACATCATGTCTTCTGGCTGGAGTTATAACTCATCATATTTATATAGAATAAAGGTTATTTAACAAGATTATAGTAATTTGACCTGAGTATTTCTATTTAATAGATAATTTAGAATGGACATATCAGTCTAAAGATTTAATTTTCTAGACTATACGGTTTACGCTTATATAGAGCCATTATATAACGGCAGAATATGCCAATAAAATGGTGATTACTAAGCTAACCTCCAAGGATGAGAACTTAAACGTTATCAAATTGTTAACGATTGCTATACTTAAACGGTCATCAACACAAGTAAAAGGGATGTTCAATGTTTAAGTTTAAGCAAATCGCACTTGCGGCTTCTTTGGCTGCACTCACAACAGGCTTTTCTGCGTCTGCGGAGGAAACGTTTGTCACGATTGGTACCGGTGGCGTAACAGGGGTTTATTATCCGACTGGTGGCGCTATTTGTCGCTTGGTTAACAAATCGCGAGAAGAGCACGGTATCCGTTGTTCGGTAGAAAGTACTGGGGGATCGATTTATAACATCAACACTATTAGTGCTGGTGAATTGGACCTCGGTATCGCGCAATCAGACTGGCAGTATCATGCTTACAAAGGAACCAGTAAGTTTGAAGAAAGCGGGCCTTTTAAAGAGCTACGCGCCGTCTTCTCCGTTCATCCAGAACCGTTTACTGTCGTTGCACGTAAAGACGCGAACATCAAAACTTTTGATGATTTGAAAGGTAAGCGCGTTAACATTGGTAATCCTGGTTCTGGTCAGCGAGGTACTATGGAAGTGCTAATGAACCAGTATGGTTGGAGTAACGACGACTTTAAGCTTGTCTCTGAGTTAAAAGCAGCAGAGCAATCAAAAGCACTTTGTGATAACAAAATTGATGCGATGATTTATACCGTTGGTCACCCAAGTGGAGCGATTAAAGAAGCCACTACGTCGTGTGATAGTAATATCGTAACGGTAGCTGGACCTAATGTAGAAAAACTGGTTGCAGACAACAGCTTCTATCGTGTCGCAAATGTCCCAGGTGGTATGTATCGTGGCACAGATAGTGATGTTCAAACCTTTGGTGTGGGCGCGACGTTTGTTTCTTCTACTGCGGTACCAGAAGATGTGGTTTATAACGTGGTTAAAGCGGTATTTGAAAACTTCGATGATTTCCGCCGTCTCCACCCAGCGTTTGCAAACTTGAAGAAAGAGGAAATGGTAAAAGACGGTTTATCTGCGCCTCTTCACCCAGGTGCGCTCAAATACTACAAAGAAGTAGGGCTGATTAAGTAAGCGTTACCCTCTCTTATTATTGATGTAAAACGCCATCTTTCTCGATCAATGCCACTCGTTTAACTGCGAGTGGCATATTTCTATCTCTCGTCATCCTGTACAGCGACGAAGGAGCGTGATACAGGATCTTCCATCCGAGCACTTTGTGATCAAAATGGTTTCATTAGCCGCTCAGTGTAGTGCTATTAGATTCCTAACCTCGCTGGAGTGACACAAAAAATCGTTAAGCTATCTGCATTAATCTTTCGCGCTGGTGTTTTTGTAGGAGTGTTATCCACTTGTACAAGTTTTGCTTAAACATAAACATCAATGAAAAAGTAGATAGTGATGAGAATAGAAGAAAGAGCAACAAACCCTTTAACATGATTGGGATTCAGTTGACGAGATACACGAGCTGCAAGATACCCACCTACCAACGTACCGACCAAAACAACACTACCTGTGTGCCAGTCAATGGAGCCATTGGCAACAAAAATCACGATAGCAATGAGTGAAACACACGTAGATACGAGCAATTTCAAACCGTTCATTAAATTAATGTCTTGGTGGCCAGCTACTACCAGATAGCTCAGAACAATAACCCCTAAACCTGCGTTGAAAAAACCACCGTAAGCAGAGACACCAACAAGTAGTAAACCCAACGCGATTGCTCCGAGTATGCCAGCATGTTTGTGCTCTTTCGCGACAGTTTTGATTAGCATTGTTAAACGAGAACCGGTGAGAAAAAGCACGGTGGCAAATAAGAGTAACCAAGGGATGGCTTCCATAAATAGCGATTCTGGCGTGTTGAGCAACAGATATGCTCCGACAGCGCCGCCGACTAAACTGAATGAGACTGTGAACAGCAGTTCATGCTTGTTCTTCATGATCTCTTCTCTGAACCCGACGGCTCCACTAATGTAACCCGCACATGAAGCATATGTGTTTGTTGCGTTAGCCATAATAGGAGGAACACCAACTGCCAATAGAGCCGGAAAAGTAATAAAGCTTCCGCCTCCCGCTATGGAGTTAATGATCCCACCAATTACGCCAGCAATGAATAAAAGTGAGAGTTCTAAAAGCATAAACAATCCTTGTTATGTTCTTTTTTATTGTTAGAGCTTCAGATGATCTAACCTACATGCTCTAATGTTCTGATATGAGGTTTACTTTACCCGCTCTAAAACAAAATTGTTCAGTTCTGTAACGTTTTTGATGACATGAACGGCTTTACTTTGAGAGTACCCTTCGAGGCGAGACATAAAGTCATCATTCCAGAATGCGGGGCATTGCTGAAGAACTTTGTAGCTTTGTAACGTTCCTTTCAGTACCGAACTACCATCAGGCCAACCTTCAGGTTTAATGAATAGTCCTTTAAGGAGACGTTTCGTCACAAACCAATAGCTTACTGAGTATGGTAGATCAATATAAATGAGAGTATCGGCTGCATCTAAACGAGCGTTGAAAGAGCTGATCGGTCCAAGGCCATCTATAATCCAACGATCTGAGCTTAGTATATTGCTATGGGCTTCATCAAAAACGCTACGCTCAACGGGATCACCGTTTGGTTTATATACTATTGAATCTAATTGATGAAGAGGAAGACCGGTAGCCGACGAGATTACTTTACTTACCGTCGATTTTCCACTACCGGGTTTACCAAAAACTGCTATTTTTTGCATAGTGACCGCCTCCAAGAGAGCTTTTCCCATACGGTAGAGACAGAAAACCCACCGCTATGGGTGGGTTCGATAAATACTGAGCGCATCAAAAAATCCCACCATTCCTATGGAATGATGATAATTCGTTGGTTAAGTTGCGCTAAGTGTGTGTTCATACAATCACCTTCATATAACGACAGTGATTTGTCAATACCATCTGCACAATAAGCGAACGATTTGGAGGGCGGAAGATAAAGCCATCACGATGGATGGCTTTATCTAGGTTGAAAGAGACAGCGATTACTGCTCAACGCTGACTGGCTGTGCTTTAAACTTTTGAATCAGCTTTACGATTAGTGGACTTGCCAATACCAATACAGCTAAAACAGTAAAGGTAAGGGTAATAGGACGCTCCCATAGGAAACTCAGTTCTCCATCTGAAATCATTAATGCGCGGCGTAAGTTCTCTTCCATTAATCCTCCAAGGATGAAGCCCAGCAATAAAGGTGCGAGCGGGAAGTTAGCGAGCCGAAGTGCAATGGCAGCCATAGCAACAATCAGCATCACGAACACATCCATAGTGTTAAAGGAGACCAAATAAACCCCGGTGATTGAGAAGAATAAAATCATCGGTAGAAGCACCGTTCTTGGAACCGCCAAAAGCTTTGAAATATACGGAATCAACGGTAAGTTCAGGATCACAAGTACGATGTTGCCGAAGTACATGGAAATGATCACTGACCAGAACACATCTGGGTGTTCAACAAACAGGCGAGGGCCAGGTTGAATACCATAAGCGATCAGAGCGCCGAGCATTATTGCTGTTGTACCAGAACCCGGAATACCAAGCGTTAGCAGTGGAACAAATGAACCACTAGACGCTGCGTTGTTTGCTGACTCTGGCGCAACCAAGCCACGGATACTGCCTTTACCGAACTCATCCTTTTTCTCTTTAGGTGCGAGGTTGCGCTCCATACCATAGCTTAAAAAAGCAGCAATAGTTGCCCCTGCGCCAGGAAGAACGCCAGTGAAGAAACCTAATATTGAAGAGCGAATTGAAACAGGCGCAACATCTTTGATTTCTTCCTTGGTCACTTTCATTGAGCCAATGTTGCTCAGCTTTTCTTGTTCTTCATCGCTGGTGTCTTTTGATGGTTTAAGAATGCCCATCAATGTTTCACCCAGTGCGAATGTCGCCATTGCAAGCAACAAGAAGCTAAAGCCATCCATTAAATCCGTTAAACCGAAGGTAAAGCGTTCAACGCCTACGCCTTTATCGATTCCAACTGTAGATAGCATCAAACCAAGAATGGTCATCATCCACGCTTTGATTACCTGACCTTTCCCCGCAAAAGCCGCGACTGCTGATAACCCAAGTAGCATCAACGCAAAATAGTCCGACGATTGGAAGCTAAGGGAGACGCTAGCCAATGCTGGTGCGGCAACAAGCAACATAATGGCAGATAACGTTCCGCCAGTGAAAGATGAATAAGCTGCCAAAGCTAATGCTTTACCTTGGGCCATTGGGTAGCCGTCGAATGCTGTCACCACGGTTGAAGAACAACCCGGCGCGTTGATCAAAATCGACGATGTAGAACCACCAAATACCGCACCGTAATAAACACCCGCCATTAAAATAAGGCCAGAGGAGGGCTCTAGGCCATAAGTAATTGGGATCATCAAAGCAATGGCTGAGATCGGCCCAAGTCCAGGTAACATGCCGATAAATGTACCGACGAAGCAGCCCACGATCACCATCATAATGTTCATTGGCATTACTGCGGTGGATAAACCTTGTAGAATTCCATCTAACATATTTCAGTCCTTTCTTTGACTACCAGATGGTGAAAATCAAACCCGGTTCGAGATAGATGTCCAAACCTTGAGTGAGTAATAAGTAGAACGCGATCACGAATGGAAACGACGCGCCAAACAGAACGGGTTTACGTCTTTCCCCGAGCAGATAAAAGCCAGCCAATAAAAAGAAGCCAGTAGCTATCACAAAACCTAGATAAGTCAGGCCCACGCCGTAGAGTGCCATTAAAATTAAAAAGGCAATCAGTAACTTCCAATTGAAGGTCAGCACTGCGCCACTTTGTTTATCTGGTTGTCCTGTCACCAGCAATAGCAAAGAAAGGCCGACACCAACGTAAGTCAGGATGGTTGGCAGAGTACGTGCGGTGAATGGTTCATACTCATCACCTGGAAACAATGGAATTTGTGAGGTTTGATAACCGTAGCAAAGACAGAAAAGTAGAAAGATCATTGCGCCGACGCGGTCACGACAGAGCAAATACTCTTTGGTGAAAAAGTTGGTTGAACGAGGCATATTCAACTCCTAACAAAAGTAAAAAAGACCGCATATGGACGTCAATGAATAAACTAAACCATTAACAATTAAGCATTTCGCTGCTAGTCGAGCCGCTTTGGGTATATAAACAAAGGAGTGTGCATGTCGATTGTCGACAATGTCCATATGCGGTGAAACTTAGAGTGCAAATACAATGGGGAAATACCAACCTACGTTATTCATTGAGGTTGGTATCTGAGGGACCCCAATTCGATTGTTACTTCAGGAAGCCTAACTCGCGCATTAAGTCACCCATCTGTTGCTCTTGATCTTCAAGAAACGCGAAGAATGCTTTATCCGCTTTATAGTTGTCGATCCAACCATTGCGGTCTCGAACGACTTGCCATTCGTCGGTGTTATACATTTTAGTAAATGCGGCATTCCATTCATCTAGCTTTTCTTGGCTTGTGCCTGGTGCTGCAAAGAATCCACGCCAGTTAGCAAAGACAGTTTCATTACCATATTCGGTGAGAGTTGGAATGTTAGGCGCAGCTTCTAAACGTTTTGGTGCTGTAATCGCTAACACTTTCACTTGCCCAGACTTAGACATTTCGAGTACTTCACCTAACCCTGTAGAGAGCAGTTGTGTTTCGCCTGAAAGTAGGGCAGCCATGGCTTTTCCACCTGCATCATAGGCAATGTAACGAACTTTGCGCGCATCAAAACCTTCACCTTTGAAAGCCGCTGCTATAACCAAATGATCCATAGAACCACGAGCAGAGCCACCAGCAACCTTCACTTTACGAGGGTTTTCTTTAAAAGCTTTAACGACATCTTCCCAAGAGCTGTAAGGAGAATCGGCTGATGTAACAATGGCGCCATAATCGGCAACCGTTGCGGCAACAGGAGTCAAGTCGCGGAAAGATTGTGGGAAGATCCCACTGAGCGAGCGAACGACGATCGGTGTTGAGTTCACCATGAGTGTATCTTCTTGACGATCAGCCGTTTCAATCAAATGTGCGATTGCTTTGCCACCGCCACCACCAGATAGGTTTTGAAATGATACGGTTTCAACGATGTCCGACTTTATTAATACATCACCAGTACCTCGGGCGGTCATGTCCCAACCGCCACCGGCACCTCCAGGGATAAGAAAGTGCATTTTTTCAATATCTGCAGCAAGAGCGTTGAATGAAAATGAAGCTGCGATGATTGAAGCGGCGAGCGTTGGTTTGAGTACCTTTAACATGTTCACGTTCCTTATGTTAGCGACTCTATTTAGTTGAGCCTTATTGTTTTTGCTCAGTTGTTATGCCTTGTAAGCGTTAAAGCTGAACTTGGTGTAAAGGTTAATTAAGTGTTAAATATCTGTCTGTAAAAGAGATATAAAGAGAATATTGAGCATTTCGGTTATTTTGTTCATAAAGTTCACGGCGAGAAGTTGGTGTTAGGTCACGCGGCTTTACGCTTTGGTAGGCCATAATAAAATGACGGAAAATGAACGAGGAAAAGAGAATGAAAGGGACGTGTTTGTGCGGCGCAATTGAAGTCATCGCTGAGGTTAAAAATGAGGTTAGCCTGTGCCATTGCTCTATGTGTCGAAAATGGTCGAGTGGCGCACTTCATGCGGTGCATTGTGGGCCTAACGTGACGTTTAAAGGTGGCGAACCTAAACGTTATCAGTCGTCAGACTGGGGAGTGAGGGGGTTTTGCGGTGAGTGTGGCACAAACCTTTTCTACCATTTGTTGCCGACAGGTGAGTACATTCTTTCCGCTGGTTTGTTCGATAACCCAGATTTCAAACTCACTTTAGAGATTTTTACCGATGAAAAGCCAGCTTATTATGACCTCAATTCCGCTTCACAAAAGATGACTTCGCAACAAGTCTTTGATCAATTTGTACCTAAAGAATAGTTTTTTATCCGATTATTGTTCGACAGCTGAGCTTTTAGTTTTTAGATCATAAGCTTAAAGGTTTATAAGTTGTCGACAATATGAACTCACCATTCTTTATTTCTGCTAAAAAAGGCACTTAATGGGCATTTTAGGCCCATTTAAATTACGACCTTAGTCTAAATTGTCGACAATTTACTTGATTGTCGACACTTTGATCGACTACTTTATATTCAGGTTAAGAAATTGTAGACATTTCGATGTCGGTAACAAGAGTATCTGAATATGAACTCTGAGTTGAAAGCTCGTTATAAAGTGCTGGGTTCTGAGAAAGAACACACCAAATCTGAAACGCTGACCGAAACACTGATTGAAGTCATTGTTAATGGCGATGTGAAGCCTGGCCATAAGATATCAGAGCCTGAGCTAGCAAAGAAATATCAAGTCAGTCGTGGGCCTTTGCGTGAAGCATTGATGCGCTTAGAGGGGCTAGGGCTCATCGAGCGAATTCCTCATGTTGGGGCCAGAGTGACCACTTTTTCTCCGGAAAAGCTGATAGAACTTTATGCCGTTCGAGAAGCATTGGAAGGCATGGCAGCAAGGTTAGCTGCGCGACACATTACGCAAGAAGAGCTCTTAAGCTTGGAAATGCTATTGTCGACACATTCCAAGCATATAGACCAAATGGAAGGCGCGTCTTACTTCCATCAACATGGTGACTTTGATTTTCACTATCGCATCATCCAAGCGAGCAGAAACAGTAAGTTAATATCTCTGCTGTGTGATGAACTCTATCACTTATTACGGATGTATCGTTACCAGTCGCCACGTGCGCAATCTCGCCCGAATGAGGCGCTCACCGAACACAAATTCATTTTGGAAGCCATTCGCAATCGCGATGAAGAGCTTGCAGAAATGTTGATGAGAAGACACATATCAGGAAGTCGAAAGCTCATCCAATCTCAAATTATACATACAGAAAGTTTAGACAAAGACTAGAAGGAATTCGTCATGAGCTTAACACCGGGAGCGAAATTCAGACTCGCCATTGAACAAAATAATCCACTACAAATTGTCGGCACTATAAACCCGTATTGCGCCATGATGGCAAAAAACTTGGGTCACCAAGCGATCTACTTGTCTGGTGGTGGTATCGCAAATGCGTCATACGGATTGCCGGATCTCGGTATCACAACATTAAACGACGTTTTGGTTGATGTTGACCGTATTACTAACGCATGTGATTTGCCTCTTTTGGTTGATATCGACACGGGCTTTGGCGGTGCATTTAACATTGCTCGCACGATCAAAGCGATGGAAAAAGCGGGCGCGGCAGTGGTGCACATGGAAGACCAAGTCGCACAGAAACGTTGTGGTCATCGTCCGAACAAAGCAATAGTCAGCCAGCAAGAGATGGTTGATCGTGTAAAAGCCGCGGTTGATGCACGCAATGATGAAAGTTTCGTGATTATGGCTCGTACTGACGCGTTAGCTGTTGAAGGCATGGACAGCGCAATCGAGCGCGCGATTGCGTGTGTGGAAGCTGGCGCAGACATGATCTTCCCAGAAGCGATGAACAAGCTGGACCAGTACCTTCAGTTTTCAAATGCGCTTGAGCAAGCGACCGGAAAGCACGTTCCTATTCTGGCGAATATTACAGAATTTGGCGCGACACCGCTGTATGGCTGCGATGAGCTAGCGAAAGCAAAAGTGGACATGGTGCTTTATCCATTAAGTGCGTTCCGTGCCATGAACAAAGCTGCTGAAACGGTCTACAAACATTTGCTAGAAGTGGGTAATCAGGAAGCACTGGTTGATTCGATGCAAACACGTAAAGAGTTGTATCAGCACCTGAATTACCACGACTACGAAGACAAACTTGACCAGTTATTCTCTGAAGGGAAATAGCGGGGGAAAAGCAAAAATAAACGGAAGCCCAAGAAAAAGATAATCGGAATTTATCTCATCTAATAACGTGAAATTCGTTTGGCTAAAAACACCCCAGAGAGGGAAAAGTCAGACAGAAAAGGAGTTCAAACAATGTCTCAAACTGCAGAAAAGAAAGCAGAATTAGGTGGCGCAGGCCTTCGTGGTCAAAGCGCAGGAAGCACAGCTTTATGTACTGTCGGAAAAACGGGAACTGGTTTAACTTATCGTGGATACGATATTACTGATCTTGCGAACAACGCACAGTTTGAAGAAGTGGCTCACCTTCTGTTACGCGGTCACTTGCCGAATCAACAAGAACTCGATGCATACAAGACACACCTACTCAGCCTTAGAGGTTTGCCAGCCGAGCTAAAACAAGCTTTAGAGTTAATTCCTGCAAGCGCACACCCAATGGACGTAATGCGCACGGGTTGTTCTGTATTGGGTAACCTAGAGCAAGAAATGAGCTTCGAGGAGCAACTGAAAGCAACCGAACGTATGCTTGCCTTGTTCCCTGCCATCATCTGTTACTGGTACCGCTTTAGTCATGATGGCGTGCGTATCAACACCGAGGATCAGACTGAAGATTGCATCGGTGGTTACTTCTTACGATTACTTACAGACAAAGCGCCATCTGCGCTGCACAAACAAGTGATGCATTGCTCGCTCATTCTTTATGCTGAACATGAGTTTAATGCTTCTACATTCGCAGCACGCGTTTGTGCATCAACGTTGTCAGACATCCATTCTTGTATCACGGCAGCAATCGGTACGCTTCGTGGACCACTTCACGGCGGTGCGAACGAAGCGGCGATGGAAATGATTGAAGATTGGCAAACGCCCGACGAGGCGGAAGCGAACATCATGAAAATGCTAGCCAATAAAGACAAGATCATGGGATTTGGTCATGCGATTTATCGTGAAAGTGACCCTCGCAACGCCTTAATAAAACGCTGGTCCAAAGAGCTATCGAAACAAGTTGGTGATACTCATCTATATGCGGTTTCTGAGCGTGTTGAATCAGTGATGAAGCGAGAGAAAGGTCTGTTCTGTAATGCGGACTTCTTCCATGCATCGGCTTACCACTTCATGGACATTCCAACCAAACTATTTACCCCAATCTTTGTGATGAGTCGTTTAACGGGCTGGGCTGCACACGTTTATGAACAGCGTGCCAATAACCGTATTATTCGCCCAAGTGCCGATTATACGGGCCCAGATCATCAAGAATGGGTGCCTATCGAGAATCGCTAGCGCGAAGGTCAACGAGGGCATTATATGCTTTGGTTGACCACCTCCTTCCTTTGTCATTCTCTCTAACAGAGGAAGGAGATCCTCTCATCACTGTGTTTCTGGAGCAATGGAAAACCTTGATGAAGGCAAGATGTAAAGACTGAATGGAAGCAAACCATGAACACAAATATTAATACTCAATATCGTAAGCCGCTTCCGGGAACTCAACTGGATTATTTTGATGCACGCGAAGCCGTCAATGCCATTTCTCCTGGAGCCTATGAAACACTCCCTTATACCTCTCGCGTGCTAGCTGAGCAACTGGTCCGCCGCTGTGACCCGAACACATTGACAGATAGCCTGAAACAGTTAATTGAACGCAAACGCGATCTTGATTTTCCTTGGTATCCAGCACGCGTTGTTTGTCATGACATTCTTGGTCAGACCGCTCTAGTCGATTTAGCGGGTCTGCGCGATGCCATTTCAGATCAGGGCGGTGATCCTGCAAAAGTGAACCCAGTGGTTGAGACACAATTGATCGTTGACCACTCTTTAGCGGTTGAACATGCGGGCTTTGACCCTGATGCCTTCGACAAAAACCGCGCGATTGAAGAGCGCCGTAATGAAGACCGATTCCACTTTATTGAGTGGTGTAAAACAGCGTTTGAAAACGTCAGCGTGATTCCAGCTGGGAATGGCATCATGCACCAAATCAACTTGGAAAAAATGTCTCCTGTGGTACAAGCAAAGCAGGGCATTGCCTACCCTGACACCTGTGTGGGTACGGACAGTCACACGCCTCACGTAGACGCTCTTGGTGTTATTGCGATAGGTGTCGGTGGTCTGGAAGCAGAAACCGTCATGCTTGGCCGACCATCAATGATGCGTCTACCAGATATTGTCGGTGTCAAACTGACGGGTAAACGTCAACCGGGCATTACCGCAACGGATATTGTCCTCGCGATTACTGAGTTTCTTCGTAATGAGCGTGTGGTATCTTCATATCTTGAATTCTTTGGAGAAGGCGCACGTGATCTAACGATCGGAGACCGCGCAACGATTTCAAACATGACACCAGAATACGGCGCAACAGCTGGCATGTTTTATATTGATGAGCAGACCATCAATTACTTGAAACTAACTGGTCGAGATGAAGAACAAGTTGCTTTAGTAGAAAATTACGCAAAACAAACCGGTCTTTGGGCAGACGATCTTGATAGCGCAGTTTACGAGCGCGTACTTGAGTTCGATTTATCATCAGTTAGCCGTAACTTGGCTGGTCCGTCAAACCCTCATCGTCGTTTACCAACTTCTGAGTTGGCACAGCGCGGCATTTCTGGAGCGTGGGAAGAGAAAGAAGGCGAGTTGCCAGATGGTGCAGTGATCATCGCTGCTATTACCTCATGTACGAATACCAGTAACCCAAGAAACGTGGTTGCTGCTGGCCTTGTGGCGAAGAAAGCCAACGAACTTGGTCTTGTACGTAAACCGTGGGTGAAATCGTCTTTTGCTCCGGGTTCTAAAGTTGCACGCTTGTATCTGGAAGAAGCGGGCTTATTACCAGAGCTAGAGAAGCTTGGCTTTGGCATTGTTGGTTACGCATGTACAACTTGTAACGGTATGAGTGGTGCGCTGGATCCAAAAATCCAACAAGAGATCATCGACCGTGATTTATATGCGACAGCGGTGCTTTCTGGTAACCGTAACTTTGATGGTCGAATCCATCCGTACGCCAAACAAGCTTTCTTGGCTTCACCACCATTGGTTGTCGCTTATGCGCTGGCCGGTACCATTCGTTTTGATATCGAGCGCGATGCGCTTGGCACGGACCAAAACGGCAAACCAATTTACTTAAATGATTTGTGGCCAAGCGATGAAGAGATCGATGCAGTTGTCGGTACTCATGTTAAACCTGAGCAGTTTAAGCAAGTTTACATTCAGATGTTTAAGCTGAATGATCAAGAGCAAAATCCCAACCCGCTGTACGACTGGCGTCCGATGAGTACCTATATCCGCCGACCACCCTACTGGGAAGGTGCGCTAGCGGGAGAAAGAACATTGTCTGGTATGCGTCCATTGGCGATTCTGGGCGACAACATCACCACTGATCACTTATCACCATCCAACGCGATTCTCGCAAGCAGCGCAGCAGGTGAATACTTAGCGAAAATGGGTGTGCCAGAAGAGGATTTCAACTCTTACGCGACTCACCGTGGTGACCACTTAACGGCGCAACGCGCGACCTTCGCTAACCCAAAGTTGTTCAATGAAATGGTGAAGGAAAACGGCGAAGTCGTGCAGGGATCTCTGGCGCGTGTAGAGCCAGATGGGCAGATGGTTCGTATGTGGGAAGCGATTGAAACCTACATGAATCGTAAACAACCATTGATCGTGGTGGCTGGCGCGGATTACGGTCAGGGGTCATCCCGTGACTGGGCAGCAAAAGGCGTTCGACTGGCAGGCGTAGAAGCCATTGTTGCTGAAGGCTTTGAGCGTATTCACCGTACTAACTTGGTTGGCATGGGCGTACTACCACTGCAATTTAAGCCAGGCGTTAACCGCAATACGCTAGAGCTGGATGGTACGGAACTTTACGACGTGGTTGGAGAAATCAAGCCGGGCGCTGATTTAGCGCTGGTTATCACACGCAGCAACGGCGATAAAGTCGATGTTCCGGTTACTTGTCGCTTAGATACCGCTGACGAAGTTCACGTGTACAACGCAGGCGGTGTTCTGCAGCGTTTCGCGCAAGATTTCTTGGCACAATAAGGAGTGCGTATGTCAAATAATACTCCGAATCAAACAAGCCAAATAAAAGTGTCCGCGACGTACATGCGTGGCGGCACGAGTAAAGGTGTCTTTTTCAACCTAGAGGATTTGCCTCAAGAAGCGCAAGTGGCTGGAGCCGCACGTGACAAACTGTTGTTACGTGTTATTGGCAGCCCTGATCCGTACGCGAAGCAAATTGATGGTATGGGGGGCGCGACGTCAAGCACCAGTAAAACAGTGATTGTTTCGCGCAGCAGCAGAGCCGATCACGATGTTGACTACTTATTTGGCCAAGTGTCGATCGACAAACCATTCGTCGATTGGAGCGGTAACTGCGGCAACTTGTCTGCCGCTGTCGGTCCTTTCGCCATTCATGCTGGTCTGATCCCACAAGACCGCATTCCAGAAAATGGAATTGTGACGGTGCGTGTTTGGCAGGTGAACATCAGCAAAACCATCTTGATTCACGTGCCAATCGTCAATGGTTTCGTCCAAGAAACCGGAGAGTTTGAACTCGATGGTGTCACGTTTCCAGCGGCAGAGATTCAAGTGGATTTTGTTGATCCTTCCGATGGCGAAGGAAGTATGTTCCCAACGGGCAACTTAGTTGATGATTTGGTGGTGCCGGATGTGGGTACGTTCAACGCGACCTTTATTAACGCGGGCATACCAACCATTTTTATTGATGCTGAATCGATAGGATATCAGGGCACCGAGCTGCAAGACGATGTCAACAACGATGACACAGCATTAGCGATGTTCGAATCCATCCGCGCATATGGCGCGTTAAAAATGGGCCTGATTTCTGATTTAGAAGAAGCTCAAACACGCCAACATACGCCGAAAATAGCGTTTGTTTCTAAACCGAAAAGTTACCTGTCTTCAAGTGGTAAAGCCGTTAATGAGTCGGATATTGATGTGCTCGTTCGCGCGCTGTCGATGGGCAAGCTACATCATGCAATGATGGGAACAGCAGCCGTTGCTATCGCTTCTGCTGCGTGTGTGCCCGGAACGTTAGTGAATTTAGCCGCTGGTGGCGGTGAAAAAGAGTCCGTGACTTTTGGTCACCCGTCAGGAACGTTAAAAGTTGGGGCACAAACGAAGCAAACTGAGCAGGGCTGGGTGGTGCAAAAAGCCATTATGAGCCGAAGTGCGAGAATACTGATGGAGGGATTTGTGCGTGTACCCTTCTATGTCTTCGATTAAAAGAGACGATCTTTGGATTAAAAGAGCGATCTTTGAGTAGAACGAGAGCAATGTCAGGACATACTGGAGGAAGCAATATGTCTTCATACGAAAAAGAATACTTATGGGCGAAGAATGAACCGGAGAGTTTTTGGCGCGCTCAAGCGGAGAATATCGATTGGTTCGAATCTCCTAAAACTATCTTGAAATCTGATGAAAACGGCATAGAACGTTGGTTTCCAGATGGTGTAATGAATACGTGCTGGTTAGCATTAGATTACCATTGCGAGCAAGGACGCGGTGATAATACTGCACTCATTTATGACTCGCCAGTGACAGGTCGTAAAGCCACGTACACCTATAGCGATCTACGTGACCAAGTAGCAAAAATTGCTGGCATGCTGTCTGCTCAAGGTGTTGAAAAAGGCAACCGAGTCGTTATTTATATGCCGATGATCCCAGAAGCCGCAATGGCGATGCTTGCCTGCGCGCGTTTGGGGGCGATTCATTCCGTAGTATTCGGTGGTTTTGCACCTAATGAGCTTGCTGTACGAATTGAAGATGCAGAGCCGAAAGTGATCATGACGGCGTCGTGCGGGATTGAGATCAACAAAGTCATTCCATACAAACCAATGGTAGACAAAGCCATTATGGACAGCCGTTGGAAGCCTGAGAAAGTGTTTGTTTTCCAACGTCCAGAGTGCGACGCTGAGCTAAACCAAGATAGAGACTTAGATTGGCAGCGAGAGTACAACCAAGCGCTGCCACATGGTTGTGTTCCGGTGTTAGCAACCGAGCCGCTCTACATACTTTATACATCGGGTACGACAGGTAAGCCGAAAGGCGTTGTGCGTGATAACGGTGGTCATGCTGTCGCGATGAAGTACTCCATGAGCGCAATCTATAACATTCCTCAAGATGGCGTCTTTTGGGCGGCATCTGATGTGGGCTGGGTAGTAGGGCACTCTTACATTGTTTACGCTCCACTGATTCACGGTTGCACTACTATCCTATTCGAAGGCAAGCCTGTTCGAACACCGGAACCTGGCGCATTTTGGCGAGTGTGTGATGAATATAAAGTAGATGCGTTGTTCTCTGCACCAACGGCGTTTCGTGCGATTAAGAAAGAGGACCCGGAAGGCGAGCACTTAAAACAGTACGACTTGTCGAATCTGAAAACCATCTTTATGGCGGGAGAACGCCTTGACCCTCCGACACTGGAGTGGGTTCAGAGCAAAGCGGACAAGCCCGTTATTGACCACTGGTGGCAAACCGAGACGGGCTGGGCCATCGCCGGCAACCCGACAGGTGTCGAAATGATGCCAGTTAAAGCTGGTTCTTCGACGAAGCCCATTCCGGGTTATCAGGTCGAGATTCTGAATGAACTTGGAGAGGCTGTCGGGCCTAACCAACAAGGCTTTGTCGCATTAAAACGTCCGCTACCACCAAGTTGTCTGCCAACGGTTTGGCGTAATCATGACCGTTTTGAAACTGGTTATCTTAGCCAATTCCCAGGCTACTACGTGTCAGGTGATGGTGGCTATCTGGATGAAGACGGTTACCTGTTTATTATGGGACGTATTGATGACGTGATTAATGTCGCGGGACACCGATTGTCGACAGGTGAAATGGAAGAAATAGTAGGAGGCCACCCAGCGATTGCAGAATGTGCGGTGGTTGGTATCCACGATGATCTAAAAGGTCAGCTTCCACTTGGTTTTGTGGTACTGAAAGACGGCGTCAAAGTAGATGAGCTAGACCTTGAAGGTGAGCTTGTTGGCAAAGTGCGTAGTGAGATAGGTGCAGTTGCTTGCTTCAAGCATGCGTTGGTTGTAGACCGTTTACCGAAAACACGTTCAGGTAAAATTTTGCGTCGAACTATACGTCAAATAGCTGATGGTGAAAAATACACCGTTCCGTCAACGATTGATGACCCAAGTAGCTTGAACGAAATTGAGCGAGTGCTACGACGCTGAGAAAAACTCAATTCTAACTAACCCCTGATCCTCGAACTCTGTTGGTTGGTTCTGCCTCTGTACGTTTATTAAGTGCAGGGGCCTTTTTGTTGTTCAAACAGTACAAACGTATCGTGAAAGCATTTGTGACTTGCCAATACGACGTTTTCCTCACAAACTACAGCCATTCCATTTTTAGTGACCCTTTGTATGACCACGTTTGCGATTAAACCTGCGTGTTTTAGCGACCTAGAGTTGCTCAACGATCTTATGTTCGAGCTTCATGATGAGCATCATCTTCAATCTCCTGAGCTTTTCAAAACGGCAGAGGAGATAGAACAAGAAAAAAGCATTGCTCGATATATTGATGACCCTGAGTGCCTTGTTTACGCAGCAAAACAAGGAGATGAAATTATTGGCTTTATCTCTGGTCACTTCTGTGAACTTATTTCTACCGTCAGCCAGCCAGTTATGATGGGAAGTGTGGATGAGCTCTATGTGCTGCCTGAATATCGAAAACAAGGTACGGCGCAGGCATTGATTAATAAAATTGAGTCAACGTTCTCTGATTACGGTGCAAAACAGATGTTTGTTGAAGTATGGCATTTTAACCAGGGCGCAATATCTTTGTATGAAAAACAAGGATTTGCACATCATATCCACTATTTAAGAAAACCGCTGAACGAATAATCGTATTTAACTTTAATATTGTGATTTAGGTTCTATCGAATTGAAATCATTCAGTTCGTCAATAGACTTTTCTCTATAAGTTGCTCGCAATGTTAACAAATTGATATGCACCCACATTGGTATCGGCGTTTTTGTCTGCTTGTTTATTAGTAGCACGAGGATCGTGCTTACAAAAACAAGAGGACAATATTTTGAAACTAATAAAATCGTTACTTGCTTTAGCCGTTTTGCCAATGTTCGCAAGTGCTGATGATTTGTCACGGACGCAAAATCATACTATCCAACCCCAGATCGTAGGCGGAGTAACTGCCGACCCACGTGACTGGAAATTCTACACCCAAATTGTTAGTCGTTATGGTAACCGATCATATTGTGGGGCCAGTTATATCGGGAATGGTTACGTCCTGACTGCTGCGCATTGTGTTGAGGGTGATTCTCCGAATCAGATAGCGGTTAAAATCGGTGGCGTTGTTTATAACGGTAGTGACGGTGTTCGTGCAAACGTCAGTGAGATCCATATGCACCCGGCATATCGCCGCGCGACGCTTTCTCATGACCTCGCGGTATTGAAGCTCGACTCTGTGCCTCAAGGTGTTTCTTCAGTTGAGATTGCGAATGGCAGTCTAACGCAATACGCGAGCATCGGAGATTGGCTTAGTGTTGCTGGCTTAGGGCGAACTTCTGAAGGAGGAAGCTCTCCGTCTCGATTGCAAGAGGTTGACGTCCCACTTGTGTCGGATATGACTTGCCGTCAAGCCGGTGGCAACTACACAACGGTTGGAGAAGTGTCATTCTGTGCGGGTATTCCTCAAGGTGGGATAGATTCTTGTCAGGGAGATAGTGGTGGTCCAATCGTTATTAATCGCAGTGGTGTAATTACTCAACTTGGTGTGGTCAGTTGGGGAATAGGTTGTGCTCGTCCTGGTATGTATGGGGTTTATAGCGATATCGCTGCTATGCGCAATTTTGTCGATGGTGTTATCGGAACAGCAACACCACCAAAAGAAAATGTTTCTGTTGGATACACCACCGAACAGACACTGGCATCATTTAATGTTGGGGAGTTACAGCAACATAGCTTTGTTATCCAGAATTCAGGGAACACCACGTTCACTGTAGAAAATGTTCGCGCGTTTGCTTCGGGTGTTACTGATGCAGCTGTTATTGCCAATGATCAGTGCTCTCAGGCGACGTTAGCAATGAATGTAAGTTGTCGTGTTGATGTTGAATTTGGTGCTACTCAGAGCGGAGAAGCAAGAGTGGCTTTGAACTTCAACGTTGATAAGACCAGCACACAATACCAAGCGTTAGTATCTGCTCAAGCGAAAACGGTGACAACGCCTCCCACAGATAGCTGTACAACTGTATGGCAAGCCAGCTTAGTGTATCTCAAAGGAGATACGGTCACTTGGAATGGTAAAGTTTGGCAAGCGCAGTGGTGGACTCAAGGTGATAACCCAGCAGACTCAGGGCCTTGGGGTGTTTGGCAAAAAGTAGGCGATGAGAATTGCACGTCTAACTAACGATCGAGCCAGCGAATTTGATTCGTTGACCATGAGATAAGATTCATTCTTGGTTTCAACGATCAGTACATAGTTATCATAACTGGGGTTTATTGTTTGCGAATAATAAGCCCTTTTTTATTGTGTCAACTATGAGAACCCACAAAATGTGTATGACTTTTCCTGACGTTATCTTTATATAACTGGCAGAATTGCGATCAACATTTTATGTTTTGTCTGATTTTTGTCAGGTTTGCATTAAATTATTCTCCAGTGAGCGTTGAGATCAGGTTTTACGCGATCAACTCAGTTTGGCATAACTCGTTACTTAATTTTTGTCGAAAAAGATAAGATTAACTGCCATGATTCATTGGTTATCATTATGTTTATTTAAGGTCATATTTTGTGTTGAGACAGCTGTTATTACTCATCCTTTGTTTTATTTTGTTACCTGTTTCACCGATCTCTACGGCTAAAGCCACTGCGAGCGAAGTTAAAGGAGCGCTCTGTATTGTTCGCGCTGATGACAAGTTAGTGCTGGTTCATGAAGTATTAACGGATAAGATTTCTCTACCTGGCGGAACCATTATTGATGGTGAGTCTCCACAAGTTGCTGCTCAACGAGAAACGTGGGAAGAAACCGGTATAGTGGTTACGGTTGGAGAGGAGCTTGGCAGAACGGACACTGCGGTTTTTTACGACTGTATATCAGACTCTGACATTATCGCTTTTTCTATGAATAATTCTTTAGGTGGAAATGAACTGCCTATTTGGTTTGCCCCTCATTATGGAGTAGAAGTTGCGTCAGCGATGTTGCTTAGCCCATCTGAATTACCATCATCTTTATATCGTTATCCTGAGCAATGGCCACAAGCCACTCAGTTTTTTGATCAAGCTACCAAGCAATCAGTATCTTATGTGACTCAGTTGATCGAATCCGCGCCTTCATTTCGTCAGGTTGAATTGGCGTGGCTGATAGATTTACAGAGTTGGGTAGGGGCGTTGTCAGAAACGAGTTACGAGGTAGCTAGTCAGCTCTCGAAACTGGTTATAGATCTGACAGAGCCAACGGTACTACTCTTTCTATTTCCTTTTGCCATGATGCGCTTTGGTAGCCGGTTTGTGTACCGACTCTTTTTCGCAATTAGTGCAACGTCGCTTATGGTGCTTGTCGCTCAACAAGGCTTTTCGCTACCGCGCCCACATGTCTATATACCAATGATGGAGTTAACGCACAGCTTTGGCTTTAGTTTTCCTAGCTTGCCTATCGCTGTGTGGTTTTGTGTGCTGACGTTCTTGTTTCATAGAACCCAGTATTTTGGTTTGAATGGAACAACGGCAGTCTTCGTGTTCATCACTCTTACTGTGGTGTTAGGTAAGTTTTTCCTCGGCAGTGCCTTTATTTTAGATATGTTATTTGGCGCGCTGTTAGGCAGCTTAGTGGCTTGGCATGTTCTTCGACTGGAGACAAATCAAGATGTGAACGTTGATCAAGTTCTAAGCTCAAAAGGCGTCTGGTTCATTATGACTGCGGCAACATCGGTCATCTCCGTCATCTGGCCATTACCTGTGTTTGGTCGCTGGCTAGCAATTTTAATCACTGCATCAGCGTTGGTCATGACATTTAAAGAGTCGAAAGCACATTTAGATACTCGGCAGATGATCTTTGTGACGCTGGCATTGTTGCTTGTTGATCAACTCTATTTGTACTCGGCTAATATCGTATCGTTTAGCGGTTTGTGGTCATTAGTCTTGTCGACGTTACATTATCCATTATTAATGTTGTTATTTATGCTGCTTGCAAGGAAGCTGACTTGTGAAAACCAACCGAGCAAAACGTTGCTAGATTGATGGCTGTATTTGTTATCTATTAGTATTTAAGTAAAAACAAAGCCTTGCATTACAGCAAGGCTTTTACACGTTTAGTCCACGAACAACGCCGCTTGCCTATCTTGGACGGCTAGGGATGTTAAACGTAAGAAGCTTAACGCAACAGACATGGCGGAAAGGGCTATGCATTGAGCACGAACTTTTCTATAGCTTTAGCGACACCGTGCTCATCATTACTTGCCGTAATGTAGTCAGCGATTTGCTTGGTTTCTTCCATTGCATTTGCCATCGCGATACCAAGGCCAGCGTATTTCAGCATGTGGTGGTCATTTTCTGCGTCACCCATACAGATAACTTCTTCCGGTTTAATTCCCAGATACTCGGCAATTGCGGCAACACCAATACCTTTGTTGCTCGCAGGGTTAAGAAACTCAAGGAAAAACGGAGCGCTTTGAACAACCGTAAACGCTTCGCGCATTTCAGCTGGCAGTGCTGCTATAACTTCTGTTAGTTTGCTTGGCTCTGCAACCATCATAGCTTTGATGATTGGATGATCGTCTTCTAGTGATTCGAAGTTCATCTCAGTGACATTTAAGCCATTTATCTTTGCTTCAATATCGGTGTAAGGGTTGTGCTCGTTGGTGATTAAACCATGAACTTGACTAAAAGCATGGACGTACGCACCTAGCTCTTCGGCTTTTCGCGCCACCAATTTTGCAGCTTTACCATCTATGATTTGCTGGTGGATGATGTCGTTTGTGCCTACGTTCTTGACCATCGAACCGTTGTAGTAAAGAACAAAATCTCGATCGGAATGGATATTCAGTTCGTCGAGCTTGTCTTGCATTCCTTCTAATGGGCGACCAGAAGCGAGAACGACAGTAACGCCTGCTTCTCGAGCTTTTGCGATCGCTTGTTTGTTTTCTTCAGAAATGGCTTTATCACTATTGAGTAGCGTGCCATCCATATCTAGTGCGATCAGTTTATACATCATTTCTTACCTTAAAGTTTTTTGGGAGCTGTCAGTGAATAAGGCTTGGTTTAACGTTAACCAGAAACCTATATTCATTACGCTATGAAACTACAAAATGGTCTATTTTAACAATTAATTTTTGGTTTAAATTGACCTAGACACGCGTGTCCATTATGGTCTTCGCCTCGAAATGTTATGAGTTGAGTGAGTTCTGCGTTGTATAAGCTAAATGAGATGTTTGAAACCATCCAAGGGGAAGGGGTTTTCACTGGAGTCCCTGCTGTTTTTGTTCGGCTTCAAGAGTGTCCGGTTGGTTGCTCATGGTGCGATACCAAACAAACGTGGTATGCAGATGAGAATGATCAACGTCAAATAGGCGATATTCTGGTGAAAACGGAAGACTCTCCGACGTGGTGTGTTGCATCTGCCGAGAACATCGTAGAGCAATATCAACAGCAAGGCTTTAATGCTAAGCATATCGTGATTACTGGTGGAGAGCCTTGTATTTATGATCTGCGCCCTTTAACAAAGGCGTTTGAAGATATGGGGTGCCAATGCCAAATTGAAACCAGTGGCACATCAGAAGTGATTACTTCAGAAAATACGTGGGTGACAGTGTCACCAAAAGTAGCAATGAAAGGTAAATTACCAGTGCTTAATAGCGCGTTAGAGCGGGCAAATGAGATTAAGCATCCAGTCGGCACCCAGAAAGACATCGACCACCTTGATGAGCTTTTAGCAAATGCGAACGTAGCGGCTGAGACTATCATTGCACTACAACCAATTAGCCAGAAGCTTCGTGCTACGCAATTGTGTATTGATACGTGTATTGCCCGCAATTGGCGTTTGTCTGTTCAAACTCATAAATATTTGAGTATTGCTTAGACGAGAGGCTCGTCATCATTCGAAGTGGCTTTTCTATCTAATCCCGGTTTCGCGAGTAATGCAGTTGGTAGCTTTGCTATGGAATCATTGTCGATGTATCTAAACAATTTATAGCGTTGTAAAAGCTAAGCAGTGTTGGCTGCTGTGGTGTGGTGCTATCTTTGGTTCGACAATCGTTTCGCATTTAATTGATGCCACCAATCTGGCGGCATCAAAATGAAGCTCTGTTGGCTGGAGTTTCACGCTGAGATAAAACGTTTAGAAGCTAACGCAAAAGGTTTTATCCCAGCGCTATTACCGCTAACAAAGACTATTTGCTCGCTAAGTATTCTTCTAAGCCGCTTTGTCGCAGTAGGCACGCTGGGCATTCACCACAGCCTTTACCAACAATTCCGTTGTAACATGTTAAAGTATTGTTTTGGACAAACTCCAACATATTGTGCTTATCAGCTAGAGCCCAGGTCTCGGCTTTAGTAAGCCACATTAAAGGAGTCTTAATGTTGAAGGCTTTATCCATACCTAAATTGCAAGAGAGATTTAGAGAGCGAATAAAGTTGTCTCGGCAGTCAGGGTAACCACTAAAGTCTGTTTCGCAGACTCCCGTAATGATGTCTTGAATGCCAAGCTGGTAAGCATGGATACATGCGTAAGTAAGAAAGAGAATGTTTCTCCCTGGAACGAATGTATTGGGTACGTTAGCGTCGCTTAAGTCATTAGATACCGGAATGTTGTCTCTTGTCAGCGAGCTTATCGCTAACTCATTAATTGATTTTACATCCAGGACTTTGTGGCTTTTGATGTTAAGTTGCTTACCTAATTCGATAGCGATATCTATTTCATCTGAATGACGCTGGCCATAATCAAACGTTATAGCATGAACTTCATCATATGTATTTAATGCATCGATTAAGCAGGTCGTAGAGTCCTGCCCACCGGAAAAAACCACAAGTGCTTTTGTTGTAGCCATGTTGAACCCTTAGTTATGCTCTTTGATTCTTTGGTATTGATACGTATTCTTAGGCGTTTAATCCCAATTACGTACTCGACTTCGTGGCGATTGCGTCCGCAATCAGCTGGGCTGTGCTCTCAAGCACTCTTTGCTTGTCATCATTTGACAGCTTGTGGAGATTCACAGCAAGTTCAGCGGTGATTTCATCTTCACAAAAAAAATAGTTTAGAGGCACGTTTAGCTCATCTGCGATAAGTTTGAGCGTTTTTACGTCGGGAGTATGGCGCTCCCTTTCGTATTGATTCATCCTTGCACTTGCAGAACTATCATCCATGCCGATACGGATGCCCAGTGCTTTTTGGGACAGATTCGCTTGTTTACGCGCATGCTTAAGGCGGGCTGGGAGTGGATTATTAAACAACACTTAATGTTCATACGAAGGACTTGGATGACTAAGATTATCTTAGTTTTTCTGATTTGTGTATACTAAGTAATGCTTAGTTATTGCCGAGGTCGCCAAGGCCGTGTATGTATAGCTAAACAAGATTTCGTATCTTTAGGTTGATTAAGTGACGTTGAATCTACTTCTTCAAAAACTGCCGTATGAAGCAGTGGGAGGAGCGAGTAAGGCACGAGAAACCGCAGCGATTTGTAGAGCAGAATTTGCTCTTCCCATAAACGTAGTCGTCTAAGTTGAAGAGCAATATTGTTCTTGATGATCAACTATATACTTAAGTAAATAACTGTGTCGCACAATAGATCAGAGCTGCTGCTAAGCTCATATTGATGACTTTGCCATATCTCTGGAATTGCGATTGAAGTAGCTTTCCTGCAACGGCCCAAACTACGTTGCTAAGAAGTGCGATCAAAGCAAGAATGAGGCTAGTCGCTAAGATCCAGTAGATATTCTGAGTGTGGGGCAGTACGAACGTAGAAATAGAGGTAATTCCATAAAGAATGATTTTCACATTAACGAACTGCAAACCGAAACCTGTTAAGAAACTGATACCTTTAGAATTATCCGATGAAGTTTTGATCTCACTCGTAGCAAGCCCCCAAGCCAACCAAACAATATAAGCTGCTCCAATCCATGTTAGCCAAGGTGTAATCACGGGCAAGAGGCTGATCATGTTATACGTGAAAGCGCCACAAAGTAGCATCAAAACAACATAACCACAAAACATCCCCGAAATCACTTTTGTTGAGCGTTTTAGTCCATATTGCGTCGCGATGCTGAGCGATAAAATGTTGTTTGGCCCTGGTGTAATTGAAGTAATGATTACGTAAGTAAAAAATGCGGTGTAGATGGCGGTCATCTCTATCTCTCCTGTTTTTACTGCACTATACTTCGCTACAATTGATTAAAAAATTGAATAAATTAAAACTTAGACTTTTAATTTATTGAACTGTTGGTTGTGGAGTCTAGTCATGAATCTAAAACGCTTTCTTACTTTTAAAGCTATTGTTGAAGAAGGATCGTTTCTAAAAGCGTCACAGAAGCTTTATTGCACGCAATCAACCGTCACCTTTCAAATCAAGCAGTTGGAACAAGATCTGTCTTTGCAGCTGTTCGAAAAAATAGGGCGTAAGATGGTTTTGACTCAAGCAGGAGAAAAGATACTGCCTTACGTCTATGAACTGGCGCGAGTGATGGAAAATATTGAGGGAACAGCACAGCAAGAAAACTCGGAGCCGACCGGTGAATTGAAAGTGCTGGTTGCTGAGACTCAACTTGCTTATAAGATGGCTAATGTTTTAAAAGAGTTCAGGATCAGAGCGCCCAATGTTCGACTCTCTCTGCAATCACAAAATTGCTATCAGATTCGAGATGAGTTGATAGCGGATAAAGCTGATTTAGGTGTGTTTTATCGAGTAGGTAATGACGATACGCTCAAGGTGCACGAGTTTGAGCACGAGCCACTGGTATTAGTTGCTTCACCGCTTTTAAAAGGGCTAGATTTAAAGAAGAGAGAGCAACATATTGATTTAGGGTTTATAAGCAATGGCCCTAAGTGCCTTTTTCGACAGATGTTTGAGAGCATTATTCAAGAGCGTGATATTAGCATCGACAACATGATCGAACTTAGCAGTATTAATACGATCAAAAATTGCGTTGAGAGTAATATTGGTATCTCTTACTTACCTCGTTTTACGGTTGAAAAAGAGTTGCAAGAGGGCAGTTTACAAGAGCTTGAGTTCACCGAATTTTCACAGATGATCAAGCCACTCTGCGCTTATCATGCTGGGAAGTGTGTGACGCCGGCGATGGAAGTCTTTATTGATTGTATGCGTAACGAGTATGAACGGCTTTCTACTCAGAGTCGGTGATCTTTAATATGTTCTATCTGATATAGTTTCGTTTTTACTCCTTTTTATTTTTTAAGTGGCTACTTCTAATTTATTGATTTTTATTACTTTGTTTTGAATCCGACTGTTGTGGGATGATAAATGGGATCTGATGTGAAGAGCTATTTATTGACGGAAAGAGATAAGATATAAAAACGACGGCGTGTGATAACTAGATTAGATTACATAATTAACAGTGTAATAAATGCCATTCTTTATGGATTATTTTCAACGAGACTTAATTGTTACGGTTCGTTATTATTAACTCGTTAACGCATCCATTGCTAGGAAGTTAACTTACGCATATTGTTTTTTCATCATTTGCAGCAAATATAATTTGCTGCTTTTTTTTAGCCAAAAAAGTTCAAAGCTTGAACTACAAGCTATGAACTTTTATTTATACTTAGTGGTTTTCTACTTTAATAAGTAAAACACCGTTTAAAAGTATCGCGTAACCTAGTAACTCTAAGCTTTCTTCGACCAAGTTTTTCACGTCTCTATTGTATGAGTTCCCCATAAACTCGACCCAAAAATCACCATACCCTGCAAAGCGTGAGAATAAGAAAACAATGAAAAAGCCAATCGTTAATGTCGTGAAGCTAGAATGAGAAATGAAAAGTTTGACCTCATTTTTTATGTTAACTATGTTATTAAAACAAAAATAACAGACCGAGACTATTATAATCCAAGCAGGGTACTTCCATGAACCGTGAGAGAAATACTGCTCTATGTGGTAGTCCATTTCTCTAACGAATATAACCATAAAAAATGAAGACATTATTACTAATATGTGTTTGAGTTCAAGATACTCCTTAGATTTATACAAACACATTAACGATGAAAAAAGCACAAATGCTATTTGAGTCATTTCTATAAGAGAGTTCTCCGATGTGCTTTTGTCCATTTTTACGCTAAAATAAATCGTTGCTAACGTATAAATAACCAAAAAAATAAGATAAGATATTTTATATACTAACAAACTAGTGACCGAGGTGTGTTTTTCTTTAATATACATCGTAACTTGTATAGGTGATGGATTTGTTAGTATTATAAATCAAGAATTTTTTATATTTAGTGAATTAAGCGCCATTTAGAATGGAACTTAATTCACCTAACATTAAACTTCGATGGATCTTAAACATTTCTGTTTTAAATTGTTGATTTTATTTGATTTTCTGTTAATTTTGATTAAATAGAATCAACTAGCTTTTATTGAAATGCTTTTCCCATATTGGTGGTATGCCAACTTCTTCTTGAACGATATCAATGAATGCCCTAACCAATGGTGATTGCTGACGGTGTGAGTACATGGCATAAATATCACCAAAATCTTGAGTTTCATATTCTGGTAAAAGTTGAACTAAATTAGAAGACTCTAGGTTGTTAGGAAGCATAAATTGACCTATAAGTGCAGCGCCCAGACCTGACTTTACGCTTTCAATTATTAGCTCAGCTTCATTTACCATGTATGACCCTGATATTGGGTATGTATCTAAACCATCTGATTTTGCTTTGTCGTAGAATTTAAGTTTATCGACAATAAAATTACCATTTGAATAAATAATAAAAGGTAGCTTAACTAACTCATCAGGCGTTTCTGGGTTACCATGTTTTTCAATTAAATTTCGAGAAGCAATGATTGCAGTCGTATTTTTTGCTAATTTTCTTGCTACCATTGATGAATCCCTCATAGGTCCGATTCGAAAAGCAATATCAAAATTACTTCTAATCACGTCTACATGAAGATCATCTAGCATTAGTTCAACACTTGCTTTTGGGTACTTATGTAAAAACTTCTCTATCGAAGGTTGTAGATAGAGTTTTCCAAATAATGTTGAGCTTGAAATTCGTACTTTCCCTGAAGGCTCAGTCTGAAAGTTCTCCGCTATTTGTTGAGTATCATCAAGGAGTTGAGATATTTGGTCTGCTTTTTCAACTATTTGCTTGCCGACTTGCGTTAATGAAAGAGCGCGAGTTGTTCTGTTTAATAGCCTAACGCCTAAGTGCTCTTCTAACTGCTTGATGTGTTTAGATAAAACAGAGCGGTCGATATTCATCCCATCTGCTGCTTTTGCAAAAGATCCAGCTTTAGAGACTTCTAAAAGCAGGTGTAGTTTATTTGCTAAATCCACAATGTTTATCCAAGTTAGATATTAGCGTATTAGTTTCATGTATAACTGCTGCTCTGTCTAGAAATTATTAATATACTTAATAACCAAAAGAAAAGGGAGCAATAGCTCCCTTTAGTATGAATTTAAATGAGTATTTATATTATGGTTATAGTGTTTGACGTTTTTTGTTTCGACTCACTAACATGTAAAAAACAGGTGTGAGTAGTAATCCAAATACCGTTACGCCTACCATACCCGAGAATACGGCAATACCCATTGCTTGTCGCATTTCCGCTCCGGCCCCTGTACCAATCATTAATGGAATAACACCAGCGGTAAATGCAATTGATGTCATTAGAATCGGTCGAAGACGTAAACGACATGCTTCCAAAATCGCTGATAAGGTATCTTGGCCATTGTCTTTAAGTTCTTTAGCGAACTCCACCATCAAGATGGCATTTTTACACGCTAGAGCCACAAGGACAATCAAAGCAATTTGTGTGAATATATTGTTGTCACCACCAATGAACCAAACACCTGCTAGTGCAGAAAAAATGGTCATAGGAACGATCAAAATGATAGCGAATGGCAGTTTTAAACTCTCGTACTGCGAAGCTAGCACCATGAAAACTAACAAAACAACAAGTGGGAATATATACACCATCGTGTTACCAGCCAAAATCTGCTGGTAGGTTACATCAGTCCATTCATAAACCATTCCCTCTGCTAGGTTTTGATCCAGTACTTCCTCAATAGCCGTTTGGGCTTGGTCAGAGCTGTAACCAAAAGCAGGACTGCCGTTTAGTTCTGCACTAGGGTAGCCGTTATAGTGCATCACGCGGTCAGGCCCAATCGTAGGTATGATCTCCAGTACAGCGCCGAGAGGAACCATTTGTCCGGCAGCATTTCTTACTTTGTAGTTAAGTATTTGGTCAGGTTCGAGACGATAGTTCATGTCTGCCTGGGCATTCACTTTGTATGTTCTACCAAACATATTGAAGTCATTGACGTATAATGATCCTAAATAAACTTGAAGCGCATCAAAAACCTGCTCTAGAGGAACACCTTGCAGCATCGCTTGTTCACGATCTATTTGGATGTCCATCTGCGGCACTTGTATACGAAATGTGGAATATAATCCCATCAGCTCGGGTCTTGTTGATGCCTCACTTATTACCAAGTTCAATTGCTTGAAGAGCTCATCAAACCCCTTGTTCGCACGGTCTTCGATTTGAAGTTTAAAGCCGCCAGTAGAGCCAAGTCCTTGGATTGGTGGTGGTGGAAAAATCGCAACGAAGGCTTCATCAATGATTGAAAAGCTCTTATTCAAAGATGCAACAATCGCATTTGCTCCGAGAGTTGGATCATTTCGTTTATCGAAGTCCTCAAGCGTAACAAAAACGATGCCACTATTCGGACTGTTAGTAAAACCATTGACCGATAAGCCTGGGAAAGAAATGGTTTGTGCTACGCCAGGTGTTGCCAGCGCGAGGTTTTCCATTTCTTTAATAACGGACTCTGTTCGATCTAAACTTGCTGCATCTGGAAGTTGGGCGATCGCAACTAAATACTGCTTATCTTGTTGAGGAATGAATCCTCCAGGAACAGCTTTGAATAGAGAAACCGTTCCCCCGAGTAACGCAATGTATACCACCACAACAACAAGGCTAAAGCGAATCAGCTTCTTGACCAGAGCTTGATATTGGTTCGAGCTATACTCAAAAATTCTATTGAATGGCGCAAAAACATACTTACCAAAAACCGCATCCAAGAGTTTGGTTAGCCGATCGGGTTTTGCGTTCTTATCTTGTAATAGCAGTGCTGATAAAGCAGGCGATAACGTCAACGAGTTAATTGCTGAAATAATCGTCGAGATCGTAATTGTTAGTGCGAACTGCTTATAAAACTGACCGGATAACCCTGTAATAAAGGTTGTCGGGATAAACACCGCACATAACACTAATGCAATTGCAATAATTGGCCCGGTAACTTCGGTCATTGCTTGTTTCGTTGCTTCTAGTGGTGCAAGACCATTATGGATGTTCCGTTCCACGTTTTCGACGACGACAATGGCGTCATCGACGACGATGCCTATGGCGAGAACAAGTCCAAACAACGAAAGTGTGTTAATCGATACTCCGAGCATTTGCATTACAGCGAACGTACCGATTAATGAAACAGGCACCGCAATGATAGGGATGATAGACGCGCGCCATGTTTGCAAAAACAGAATAACTACGACAACAACAAGTACAATTGCCTCTAGCAGAGTATGAACCACCGCGTCTATCGAACCACGAACAAAGACGGTCGGGTCGTAGGCTATTTCATATGAAACTCCAGCTGGAAAGGCTGCTTGTAAACGGTCCATGGTTGAACGAACCTGATTAGATAGCTCAATAGCATTAGCACCAGGGCGTTGGAATACGGGCATCGCCACCGCTGGTTTACCATTTAACAAGGCGCGCAGTGCATAAGAGTTTTGACCTAGCTCTACGCGTGCAACGTCTTTAAGACGTGTCAAAGCCCCTGTTTCGTCAACTTTTACGACAATGTCGTTGAATTCATCAATATTCTCCAAGCGGCCTTTTACGTTCAACAAAACTTGGAATTGGTTTTCATTAGCGGCTGGTTGCGCACCTAATGAGCCTGCTGCCACCTGTTGGTTTTGAGATCGGACGGCGGAGACAACGTCCATTACGGTTAGATTTCTAGAAGCGAGCTCATCTGGATTTAACCACAAGCGCATTGAGTACTCGTCACCACCGAAAAGGCGCACATCACCAACGCCTCCGAGCCGAGCTATCTCATCTTTCAAGTTTAAATTAGCGTAGTTAGCTAAATAACTGACTTCACGGCTAGAATCTGGAGAATATATATGCACAACCATGGTGAGTTCAGGAGAGGCTTTTTCGGCAACAACTCCTAACCGTTGGACGGCTTCTGGTAATCGGGGCAAAGCTGTAGTGACGCGATTTTGAATTTGAACCTGAGCTTTGTCCAAGTCCGTACCTAAAGCAAAGGTTACGGTCAATGTCATTCTGCCGTCACTGGTTGCCTGTGAAAACATATATAACATGTTTTCTGTACCATTAATTTCTTGCTCCAGAGGCGTAGCAACTGTTTCTGCGATTACTTTTGGGTTCGCACCAGGATAGTTTGCTGTAACTACTACTGTAGGAGGGACAACCTCTGGATATTCACTCACAGGCAACTGCAAAAGTGAAATTGCGCCTACTATTAATATCAATAGCGATAACATAGAGGCAAATATGGGTCTTTGAATAAAAAAGTGTGCAAATTTCATTCGGTTGTCTTCTTAGTCTTGAGCTGAACGTTTGTTTGGCAACGATGTTGAGTTTGAAGCCATAATCAATGAAGTATTGCTAATATCTAGCGTGACATTTTTTGGTGTGACTTTGCTATTTGGGCCAACTTTTGCTGGGCCATTTACCGCAATAATTGAGTCGGCGTTCAAGCCATTCTCGATAGCACGAAATGTTCCGTAACGTTCGCCTAAGGTTACGATGCTGTATTGCAACGTATTCTCTTCATTGAGTGTTAATACAAAGCGGTTTTCTAGATCTGTGCCAATAGAACGCTCTGGAACGAGAACTCGTTCAACTGGTTTGGTTGTTGATATCTGAACTCGGCCAAACGATCCCACTTTTAAGTTTGATTTTGTTGCATCGAATACCGCTCGAACCTGCAAAGTACCGGTGTTTTCGTTGATGGAGTTGTCGACAAAGTCAACGCGTCCAAAAAACTCCTGCCCATTTTGTCCAGATAGTTCAAGACGAGTAGGTAAGTTAGAGTCGGCATTGATTGTCGAGAAGTAACGGTTCCAAGTTCGCTCATCGACATCAAAGTATGCATATACCTGATCGTTAGAGACAATGTTTGATATAACGCTTTGATTTGCGTTTACATTGTTTCCTTTAGTAATGAATGCTCTTGAAATAGTGCCGCTAATAGGGGCATATATCTTCGTAAACTCAAGATCTAACTTTGCGGATTCTAACTGAGCACGCAAGGCCATTAGTTCTGCAGAGCGTTGTTTTACTGCGGTATCTCGGGCCTCTGCTTGTTCCGCTGAGATGGCCTTTCGCTTAACAAGTTGAGCGGCTCTTTTTTGTTCGTTTGCTGCTTGCTCTAGCGCAGCTCGAGCACTCTTAACTTGCGCTTCAAGTCGTGAGACCTGAGCTTTGAAGGTTCGATCATCAAGAGTGACGAGTAAGTCGCCTTTGTTGACACTCTGTCCGTCTTTGAACTCTACCGTTTCAATAACTCCGGAAACGCGTGGCATTAAAGAAACTTTCTCTGGGGCTTGAAGCCTTGTTGTAAAGGTGAACCACGATTGAACGGGCTCATAGATGACTTTGGAGACGTCTATCGTAGGTAAGGGAGTATTAGGTTGTTTGGTTATCTCTTCGTCTGCACAAGCAGCTAAAACGGATAAAAGGCCAATGCCGAAAACTTTCTTTAACATTTGTCGCGCCCTAAATGATTCTGTTCATACTAAAAGGAACGGCATTGTATTCATTGTACCTATGGGTAAATAGGCCCTCAGCGAACATAGAGTAGTGATAAAAATGCACGATTAAATATTGGTCAAAATGCTCATTTTTTTGGTTTGAAAAAGGTCAGTTTAGGGTTTTAAAGACGTGGAGTATTGTTAAATGTAATAAGCCATAATAGATAGGAATAACTAAACAGAAGCTAAAGATAGCGACGAAAATTAAAGCGTTTTTAATTCGTGCATTATTTGCAATTCACTGATGCAATTTGAACCATAAAAAATTGAAATTAATTTTGTAAAATCCATTTCCCATCACATAAAGAATAAAAACTAAATAAGGAATTGTGCAGTGGATCTCGCAAGCCAACTTGAATTACTACTGGATGTCTCTGAATACGGAACTTTTGCTAAAGCTGCTGACAGAAATCATATAGATCGTTCAGCTTTGTCAAAACAGATCAAAAAGCTAGAGGATGAATTGGGCTTACGGCTGTTAAACCGTTCCACGCGTTCGCTATCCCTGACCAATGCAGGTGTTGAGATGGTGGCGCAAGCCAAGAAAGTAAGAGAGGTTCTAACCGAAACTCGTAGTATTGCTGCTACATTTCAGGATGAACCGAAGGGTAACTTGAAAATATCAAGCTCCACTTTCTTTGGCAGAGCATACTTAAATCAGGCAGTTAAAGAGTTTATAAAACAGTACCCAAACATTACTGTAGAGCTGCTGCTCGATGATAATCGAGTCGATGTTATCCACGAAGGTTTTGACGTTGTGTTTCGTATCGGACCAATCCGAGAGTCCAACATGATAGTACGTAAGTTGGCAAGCAATAATATGGCACTGGTTGCATCAAAGAGTTTTATTGACAAGTATGGAACTCCGAGCTCTCCAGAAGAGCTTATAAAAATGCCAGCAGTAATATACTCTAATGCTAACTTTAAGGCGGATAAGCTACGTATAGCGCCAAGCCAGTCATCAAGCGACGTTAGAACGTATAATATCAACGGGCAGTACTTCGTGAATGAAACTGAGTTAATGCTCGATGCCGTAAAATCTGATCTAGGGTATGCTTTAATAGGGCAGTTCTTTCTTCAGGAGAGTTTGAGTAAACAAGATCTTGTACAGTTGCTTCCTGATTATAATCTTCCCGCAATAGGAGAAATATATGCAATGTATACTCACCGAAATCAACAACCATTAGCCAAACTGTTCATTGATACTGTTCAAAAAATAATAGGGACGCCTCCTGTTTGGATGGATTATCTCAACTAATATGAGTACTAGGACATAATGTTTTAGATTGAGGGCTTGTTTATATTTATCCATAGAATATGGTTGAATTTGCACTTTAAAAATAATTGCCACTGTTCATAATTTCACTCGATTCAAACAACACAAGTAGTGGTAATTAAATGAAAATGACAAGAACGTCGATCGCAATCGCTGCACTTTTCTCTGCAAGTGCTGCAAATTCAGCCATAGTTTATGAAGATCAAGAATCAGTATTAAATATTCATGGCCGAGCGCAAGGGATGTATTATTTCTCTGATGATAAAAATGCTGACGGAGATAATAGCTACATTCGTGTAGGACTTTCAGGTGAGTCTAAAATAAATGAAGATCTTTATGCATTCGGCTTATATGAGTTGGAATTTAAGTCTAATCGCAGAGATGCTGATGGGATTGAAGATGATGAATTTGATATCCGAAAAGGCTATGTAGGAGTTGGTGCAGATTACGGAACAGTAAGTTATGGACGTCAATACGGTGCGGTCACTTTAGTATCTGATTACACGGATATTTTCCCGGAGTTTGGTAATGAAGCTGCTGGCGTAAGTGCGGATCTATATGGTACCGGTCGCTCCGATTCAGTATTTAAGCTAACGACAAGCTATGAAGGTTTGAATATTCATGTTAGCTATCAGGCTGAAAACGATGAAGTGTCAACAGATGCAGCCTCTTATGGTGCGGCGGCGGACTACAAGTTGCCATATGGCTTCAAAGTTGCGCTTGGTTACAACGAAGGTGAAGGGCAATCGGGTGCAGAAGATGCAGAGCTGCTAACGGGTGCTATTGCATTTGAATACGACAAGTTTTATGCCTCTGTTTTATACAGTGATGGTGAAAACTGGGCTAAAGATGGTTCTGAAAGTAATATTGATTACACCGGTATTGAAGCAGTTGCCACTTATGAAGTAACAGATAAGCTTTGGGCACTAGTTGGCTATAACAATCTAGAGCGTGATGATGAAGATGTCGTCGATTACTACTCACTAGGTGCAGAGTACGATTTGACTTCTAATTTTAAAGCACTAGCAGAATACAGAATTACAGATGTAGACAATGAAGACGATATTCTTGCAATAGCTGCGAGATATTCATTCTAAAAAATTAATAAAGCTAAAAAGCCTGAAACTATTTTCAGGCTTTTTTATTTATCGGTGTAACTTCATAAGTGCTGATTTTCATCCATATATAATGGATTATATTGATCGTTACTTGTTTAAGTGTTTTGAATATAATGGTTTTGTTAGCTAGTCCACTGCTAGTTTTCATTTTCATATTTTTTGAATGATGTATTTTTTCTTTGGCAACAAGAAGTGTCTTGTTGCCTTTTTTTTATTTTCACGCTTTATGGTTAATTAAAACGAAAAGAGTAGTTTTATATATTGCTATAAACGAGAAAAATGTAACGACAATTGTCGATCTTAGATTTAGTTAATCTTCATAGAAAATTAAACTCAATTTCAAGGGTCTTTTTCATTTAAGTGATGTGGAATCCATATGGCGAACCAAGTGAATGATAAAGCGCCAAACGACGAAATGTATCTCAATGAAGATTGGAAAAATGATTTTTATGTAAACGATAGAGGTAGGGATTGATACTGTTTATGTAAGGAGAGAGCGATTTATGAAAAGCAGTCGTTTCAATGTGATTAGACACCTTTACTTTCTTAAAATAGGAAGGGCTCTAAGAAAGTAAAGGTGCAGATGATTTTTTAGTTTTTACCGCCGTCACTTGTTCTGAAGTGATAATCGAAGTTTATGATTGCACGATATTTAACTTCATCACGGTTAAGTGCGTACTCTTCAACTCTCACCTTACTATCATCGATTGCAATATCACGAGGGAAACCGCTTCCAATGATGTTTAGACGATTTCTAAGTTCATGTTTTGATAGCGTTTGGTATTCATCGACAAGATCAAACGCAGAGCTATAAGCGGCATCTTTTGTCGTAAAGTCATTGAGAACAACTTTGTTTGTAGAGTGTTCGACATGAATGCCAGCAGTAGCAGATAAACTGAATAATAATAGTGATGAGAGCGTCATTAGTTTTTTCATATAGTCACCTTTTTATTTGTATTACAAAGTCAAGATGTCCAACGAATCCTTGTTAATATCTCTCGACAAAGGTGATAGTGCCACTATAGAAATGTGCTGTACATCACATTTGTGACCATTGACTATGGAAGAATTGTCAACAATAAAACTCAAGCACTTTTGACATTACGGTCAATGTGAAAAAGCGAATATCTGTATGGTTTCGTTAATAATTAAACCACTCTCGGAAACGCTGACTATTCAGTCAAAGCTTATGTTTCTTGTCGTTATAGTGACCTGCCTACAACTTAATCACTTAATGCATGCAATTCAATTGCAATGGCTTGGTATAGATTTTCATTCAAATCTTCCAGCTTAGTAACGATCCTACAAATTCTAGTGATTAAAAAGTCATTGTTTGTGGTTTTTTATTCTTTTGTCGTGTATAAAAAAACTTTACAACAAATGATAAAGGAATATCCATGAAAAAGTTATTGTGTTTTGCTGCACTGGGGTTAGCTGTTTCGACGACGGTTAATGCAGACCCAATTTTAGACGACATCAAAAGTACAGGGGAGCTAAAAGTCTGCTTTGATTCTGGGTATATGCCTTTTGAAATGACAGCAAAAAATGGGCAGTACATCGGGTTTGATATCGATTTGGGTAAACAAATGGCGCGTGCCATGGATGTTAAGTTTGTGCCGGTAAACACTTCATGGGATGGCATTATCCCAACACTGTTGACTGGTAAGTGTCACATGATTATGGGCGGGATGACGATCACACCTATGCGAAATACTCAGGTGAATTTCGCTGATCCCTATGTGGTTATTGGCCAATCCATTCTCGTAGATCTCAAACATGAAGGTAAAGTGTCTAGTTACCGAGATCTCAATAGTCCAGAATATGTTGTTGCAACTAAGCTTGGGACAACGGGTGAGCAAGCGGTAAAACGATACCTTCCGAAAGCTAAGATAAATCTATACGAAACTCAGTCTGAAGCGGTACTTGAGGTTGCCAACGGAAAGGTAGATGCGTTTGTTTATGACTTTCCTTACAACTCTATTTATGTGGCGGAAAACAAAGGGCAGTTAATGCACTTGGCTAAACCGTTTACTTACGAGCCTTTGGGTTGGGCTGTGCCGCAAGGAAATCCAGATACGCTTAACTTCTTAAACAACTATTTACGTCAAATTAAGGGCGATGGAACTTACGATCGCATTTACGATAAGTGGTTTAACGACGATAAATGGTTAAAGCAAGTTAAGTAATCATATTGTTATTGTAGAGGAGCGGCTAGCTTCTGGCTTGGTTCATCGCCAACCAAACGGTTCGCGCTGTGAAGCTAACGCTTTTCTTTATTCAAATACCCAACCAACTTTAATCAAAGTCATTCTCGGAATCACATGCAAAATAACTTTAAATCCCTATTGTGGAACGCTGTTTTTGTTCTTGTTTTGCTATCAATTTGCGGTCTTGTCTATCTGTCAGGTAAGCGAATCGATTACAGCTGGAATTGGGAGCGTGTCCTTCCTTATATTGCCACTAACGCTGCTTCATCCATTACCGCGCCTGTCGATGGGAACATCATTCTCGACGAGAATAACCAACTGGCTCTGGAGAGTATTCATGGTGATATTGTTCTTGAACTAAGCCAATATAAGTCTGTGGACGTCTATGAAGGTGATCTTATTTTTGAAGGAGATACCTTAGCAACTATAAAAGAGTGGCGCTCTGGCCCAATTTTAGATGGTGTTGTGACGACCATTAAAATCTCGCTCTGGTCACTTATCATTGCTCTAGCGTTGGGCTTAGTTGTCGGACTAATGCGTATATCCAGCAATCCGGCATTAAAAAAGCTGGCGCTTGTGTATGTCGAGGTCATTCGTGGAACGCCTCTTTTAGTACAGATTTTTATCGTTTACTTCTTTATTGGTACTGTGCTTGACCTTGAGCGTTTTACTGCGGGAGTGATAGCGCTCTCCGTGTTTACCGCCGCTTATGTCGCAGAAATTGTGCGGTCAGGAATCCAGTCAATCCCAAGAGGACAAATGGAAGCGGCGCGTTCACTAGGAATGAATTATCCCAAAGCGATGATTTATGTCATTTTACCTCAAGCGTTTAAGCAGACATTACCTCCCTTAGCCGGGCAGTTTATCAACCTGATAAAAGATTCCTCACTTGTCTCCGTGATTTCGATTACTGATCTGACAAAAGCGGGCAGGGAAGTCGTAAGTGGTAGTTTTGCCCCATTTGAAGTTTGGTTTACCGTTGCGGCCCTTTATTTGCTTCTAACTAGTACCTTATCTTGGGCAATACAAACGTTAGAAAAGAAATTGGCAGCAAGTGATTAATGGTGGAGTCATTAATGGAATACATTATTTCAGCAAAAACAATTAATAAAATTTACCCTAATGGCTGCCATGCGCTCAAGGACGTATCGGTAAATGTAGAAAAAGGGGAAGTGATTGTAATCGTAGGACCGTCAGGTTCTGGTAAGTCAACATTCTTACGGACGATCAATCAATTAGAGACAATAAATAGTGGGTCTATAATCGTAGATGGTATCGATATGTACCACAAATCCACGGATATCAATAAACTACGCGCTGATGTGGGCATGGTATTTCAAGGCTTCAACCTTTTTCCACATAAAACGGCGATAGAGAACGTCATGTTAGCACCTTTAAAGGTTTCTAAACGTGACCCTGAATCGGTGAAGAAAGAAGCAAAAGATTTGCTTTATAAAGTCGGTCTGTCGGAGAGAATGGATAATTATCCTAATCATTTATCGGGTGGACAGCAGCAGCGCGTTGCAATCGCTCGTGCGTTAGCAATGAAGCCCAACATTATGTTGTTTGATGAACCCACATCAGCACTAGACCCTGAAATGGTTGGAGAAGTTCTTGATGTGATGAAAGATTTGGCCAAGGACGGAATGACCATGGTCGTGGTTACTCATGAAATGGGTTTCGCAAAAGAGGTCGCTGATAGGGTGTTGTTTATGGAAGATGGTGAGCTTTTGGTTTCTGACTCTCCTGAGCGATTTTTTGATAACCCCTCCAATCCTAGATTACAGAAGTTTTTATCTAAGGTCTTATAATAAAAAGAAAATTTGATTGAGGGTTAGTCCCTCAATCACTTCATGCACTATTGTGGCTCGTAACGCCCGCCTCGCCGAGAGACATAGATAATGGGCTTTTTACTCGAAGTTAATGGCGATAACATTATCTTGGTCCGAATGAAAGGTCTGGTAAATACTAGAGTGTTTAATCAGCCATTAAGTTTTTGTTCACTTTAAACATAACAATTTCATTTTGAATTGATAAAAATTGTGTTTGAATAGAGCTTATGGATGTTTGGCGGTATGGATGTCTAAATGAAGAAAGTAACAATTTTAGATGGTGGCATGGGGCGAGAGTTAAAACGTATTGGCGCCCCTTTTTCTCAGCCGCTTTGGAGTGCACAAGCGCTAATTGAATCACCACAATATGTAAAAATGGCCCATGAGAATTTCATAGACGCTGGCGCAGAGATTGTCACTGTCAACAGTTATGCATGTGTTCCATTTCACTTAGGAGAGGAACTCTATGCAAAGCGAGGGATTGAGTTAGCAAAATCTGCAGCCAAAATTGCCAGAGATGTAGTCACCAGCTCTAACGATAGAGTGCTCGTTGCGGGGTCTCTTCCTCCTGTCATGGGGTCTTACAGGCCTGAATTATTCGAGCCGAAAAGGGCACTGGAAGTGGCTTCTGAGTTATTTGAAGCTCAAGATCAATATGTTGATATTTGGTTAGCTGAGACCGTGTCTAGCCTTGCTGAAGTTGAAGTTCTATCAATAATTTTAGCCAAAACATATAAGCCCAATTATCTTGCTTTCACCTTAATGGATGAGCCTAACTCTTTGCCTCGCCTTCGCTCAGGGGAATCTCTTAAAGTCGCGGTTAATACGCTGTTGAAAACAAATGTTTCAGGTATCTTTTTCAATTGCTCTATTCCTGAAGTTGTCGAGCAAGCGATCATTGATACACAAGCAGTATTGAGTGAGTCAGGTAGAGAATTGACGATAGGTGTTTTCGCAAATAGCTTTGCTCCGATAAAGCAAGCGCACCAAGCCAACGAGACCATTCAGGAAGTTCGTCATTTCTCTCCGACTGAATATCTTGAGTATGCTAAAAAGTGGCATGCGCAGGGAGCAAGCATTATTGGTGGTTGCTGTGGGATTGAACCACGTCATATTAAATTGCTAGCGACTTGGAGAGACACTCTCGAAAACGCCTAATTTTGGTGAAGCGCAGGGAAGTATGACAAGAGATTTTGTTTTTTATTCATCGTTATAGATAAAATAAAGGCCTTTCATATCTGGCAAAGTAACAAGATGCTTTAACTTGCTCATTCATTACCTTGCCAGTTTGCCTCGAGATTTTTATTAATTATTTTTGGTTCAGATTAACGACAATCTTTCCAACTGTTCTCTGATTTCGCATGTCCAAGAGTGCGTTACCTACATCTTCTAAGCCGATGATCTTCAGTTTCGGTACTTCCAATTCTCCATTTTCTAATAGCTCAGACACTTCCTTTCCGGCATTAACGATACTTGCAAACCCTCTCTCGCCAAAGACATGACCAGAGCCCAAACTTATTTGGTGGAAGCCCAAGCCTTTTAAGAAGGCATCTGGATATTGAGAAGGGTCGACAGTCTTGACGAGCTCCACCATTTCGCCCTCAAAGGTTAACACCGAGGCTGCAATTCGGTCGTTATCACCGCCTACACAATCGAGTGCAACCTCAACGCCATGATTTCCGGTAATGTCCATTACTCGCTGAACTACATCTTCATGATGATAATCAATCATATGGGTTGCTCCTAACGAGGACAAATATGCGTGATTAGCTTCTGAACTAGTAGCAATGATCTGTTCAACACCAAATGTCTTTGCTAACTGAATAGCAAAGCTTCCAACGCCGCCAGCACCTCCGGCGATAAAAATGCTGCTTCGATTTGAAATATCGAGCTTGTCTACCAAAGCGCGATATGCGGTCCAGGCTGCGCAAGGTGTAGATGCTGCCACTTCAACCGGAACCTGAGGGTGCTTTATGAGCGTTCTTGAATCATGGATAGCAAATTCAGCGAATCCACCGTGATGGCGCCTCATGTTTCCGTGATACAACACTTTATCGCCAACCTTCCAATCAACGACCGCATCGCCTACAGAGACTATTTCTCCTGATACGTCTAACCCGCCAACAAAATTGTTATCCATGTTAGTGACCATGTCTGACCAATAATGAATTTTTGCATCGACAGGGTTCAAACCAACAGCGTTAACTTTAACCAATACATCAAATTGGGTTTCTAGTTTTGGTGTAGGTAATTCGGATAAAGAGAAAGTATCGTTATCTCGTTGGTAAGTTATCGCTCTCATAGGTTTTCCTTATTATTAAGAATGGTCGAAAGTCATACTAACTCAGAGGGTGCTGCTGAAATAATTATGGTTTTTTCTTATTTTGATAATTTTAGGTTATGTTTGATAAAAAGGATTCGAGATGCTCTGAAATTATCATCGACAACCAGTCTGCATAGCTAACGACATGTAACTTTATGATAAGTATTGACTAGTTTTATTATTCCATTTTTATGGAAATATTTTGTTGATCTTTTGTTTTATGATTCTATACTTCCAGAAGTGTCGAAATAAAGGTTTGTCTATCAGGTAAGCTTGTTAGCGAAAAATGACGAGGAGAGTAAATGTGAATACAGAAATTATAACTATGGCTAAAGAAGCGCTGGATATGTTTGCGTTTCTAGCAACCGAACTTATCATCTTATTTCTGGCAATTAGCTACATTGTCGGTGTGTTGCAAGATTTTCTAACGCCAGAAAAAATTCAATCTATTCTCAGCTCGAAAAAGGGTAAAGGTTACTTCATTGCTGCGTTGCTAGGTTCGATTACGCCTTTCTGTTCGTGTTCGACCATTCCTTTCTTAAAAGGCTTGTTGCGTGCAAGAGCAGGTTTTGGACCTATGATGGTGTTCCTATTTGCAAGCCCGTTGCTTAACCCAGTGATTATTGGCTTATTTGTGGTGACTTTTGGTTGGAAAGTTGCGGTATTTTACTTTGCTATCGCGATGTCAGTATCAGTGGTAGCAGGCTATGTACTTGAAAAACTAGGGTTTGAACGTTACGTCAAACCAGAAGCATATCAAGCGGTAGGTTCTTCTTCGTGCGGTACTTCTTGTGGCGATTCAAGCAAGAAAAAAGAAGAAGCGAGACCAGCATCAATCTGTGGTACCAGCGCCTGCAATGAACCTACGCCAGTTGCGGCGAAAACATCTTGTTGTGGTGATGCACCAAAACCTGAACCTAAAGTGGAAGTGTCTTGCTGCTCATCAGACGGTAGTGCAACAGCGACAGTCTTGGAAGAGAAAGAACCTAGCCGCTGGGCACGTATTTGGCAATCAACTTGGAAAGACTTTAAGCAAGTGTTCCCTTATCTCATGATGGGCATTGCGATTGGTTCATTTATCTATGGCTTCATCCCGACGGAGTTCATTGCGGAGTTCGCTGGTGAAGCGAAGTGGTACGCGATTCCGGTCGCAGCAATCATTGGTATTCCATTGTACATCCGTGCAGAGGCGGTCATTCCACTTAGCGCGGCACTAGTACAAAAAGGTATGGCTCTTGGATCTGTTATGGCGCTTATTATTGGTAGTGCTGGCGCAAGTCTTACAGAAGTGATTTTGTTGAAATCAATTTTTAAGAACCAAATGATCGCTGCCTTCCTAATCGTTATCTTAACGATGGCCATGGGAGCGGGTTACTTATATAGCTGGGCTTTTTTATAAAAATAACCCTCGGGCGATTGCTCGAGGGCTCTGTTTTTGTCGCCATATAGGGAAAGGGAAGTTTCCTATACCGCGCAGACTATAAAAAAATAACGAGGTTACTCGTAAATACTATAGGAGAAATACTTGCTGGCGATGGTTTTATGCTTACCGCTCTGGATCAATTTTTGTATTCCGCTATCGAGTAATGCTTTTAATTCTTTGTCTTGTTTTCTCACTGCTACGCCAATGCCACGGCCGAACCACTTTTCCTCTGTAAACGCTGGTCCAGTAAAGTGATAGCCTTTACCTTGTGCAGTTTCAAGAAAACCAGCACTTAAACCGATTGAGCCGCCAAATACAGCATCTAACCGTCCATTGAGTAGATCGGTAAATGCCTCATCGAACGTACCATAACGACGAATATCAATATCTGGATACAAGGCAGAAAGGTACTTATCACCAATTGTGGCTCTTTGAACTCCAATAGATAAACGATTTAGGCTGCCGTCATCCATGTTGATTTCTCTATCATTTTTCATTACAAAACGAGTCGGTACTTTTGCATAAGGGACGGTGAAATCGACTTTCTTTTCTCGTTCTTCTGTGATTGTCATTGCAGCAATAATCGCATCGTTCTTGCGACTAAGGAGAGAAGGGATGATGCCATCCCAATCCATTTTTGAGATAACGCACTTTACTTCTAACTCTTTGCATAACGCGTTAGCGAGGTCGACTTCAAACCCTTCTAGCTTTCCCTCTTTTGTCGTCCAGCTAAATGGGGGGTAAGCCCCTTCAACAGTGAAGCGAATTTGTTTCCACTCTTTCGCATGGCTGAAAACTGAAAATAAGCTAATAAACAATACGACTATCCATTTCATAAACGTTTCCTTGTAACTATTTGGAAACCAATGTTTAACACAAAGTAAGCAAATATCAATGAAAGTGCATATATGTGTGACCTTTCGCCCGCATTGTGTGAGCGAAAGGTTTTACGTGTATTACAGCTTATCTTCAATAGTTACGAGGGGAACTCTCGTTGAGACAGCGTGAAGTGCAATGTTGTGAATCATTTCATCGACCGTGGTACAGCTATCCATTAAGATCGAAACATCATACTTGTCCGCAGATTTTGAGATAGCAGTATGTGTCACGCAGTTTTGTGTCATCATTCCGCATACAAGTAACTCCGTTACATTTTTGCTTGCCAATACTTCTTCTAAACGTGTTCCTTCAAAGCTATCTGCGAAGTGCTTTACCACGATTTCGGAATTCGGCGCTAAAGCAAGAACTTCTGGGTGAATATTGGCACCGTCGCTGCCTTCATTGAAGAATGGGGCAATACCCATGGCAGGGTCGGCAATATGCTGAATATGAATCACAGGAATGTTTTGCTCATTGGCTTTAGTTATTGCTCTCTTAACATTGTCTAAAGTCGATTCTGTATTCCATAAAGGAAACTTTCCTTCTGGGAAATAGTCGTTTTGCAAATCAATTACAAGTAGGGCTTTTTGAGTCATTTTCTTTTCCTTTTATTGAGGATCATTGCGGTACGAATAATATAAAGACTTTTAGCTACCTTCTTTAGAGTCTAAAATGACACAAAAGAGTCAAAAAGCGACACTTGAAGATAAATGAAAATAGCACTCGTTAATTACCCAGATAGCTCGCAAGCCTCCGTATATGGTTTAAGCGAACTCTTCGAGATGGCAAACCGTGCGGCGGCTAAATTGGGCGTTGATGTGCACTTTGAAGTAGAGATATTGGATCACTGGTCAAACACGCACTTCGATGTGAAAACAGCGGTAATGATTCCGCCTAGCGGCACTGGTCAATATTACTTAGAACCAGAGCCAGAGCTACTCGACTGGTTAAATGTCCAATATAGTAAAGGTGCGATTTTAGCCTCCGCCTGCGCTGGTACTTTTATTCTTGCTCAAACCCAGTTGTTGACCAATAAGTCTTGTACGACACACTGGGGCTTGGCTCCTTCATTAGCGAGTCAGTTTCCCGATATCCACGTAAGACAAGAAGCCATCCTTATTAACGAAGGAACGATCATTACGGCTGGGGGTATGATGTCATGGGTGGATTTAGGTTTGGAGTTGGTTTCCTTATTTGCGTCACCGGAAGTAATGCGCCTGTTAGGAAAAATGTTGGTTATTGATACTGGTCCGAGAGAGCAACGCTTTTATCAACAGTTTACTCCAAACTTCCAACATGGTGATGAGGTAATTGTTCAAATACAGCACTATATAAACGATCATTATCAAGGAAAACTGAGCAATAAAGAGCTTGCAGAGTTGAGTTGTTTAACAGAAAGGACATTGCAGCGACGCTTTAAAAAGGCGACAGGTTTCAATGTTAACCAATACATACAAAGCTTAAGAGTACAAAAAGCTTGTGATTTACTTGAGTCGACAACCCTAACATTTGACGCAATATCATTTAGAGTGGGTTACCAAGATGTGAGCGCGTTCAGGAAAATATTTAATAGAATCGTAGGTTTAACACCGAAGTCGTTCAGATCTCGGTTCTGTTCATGAACGCCAGAAGTAAGATAATGTTGGTATTAAACATTTATAACTCAGAAGCAAACACCGCATATTTTTACAAGCTGGCTTAGCGTGATGAAAAGGGATAACAAGCTAAGCCAACCGTAGCGCACTCCTAATTACTGAACATTTTGTAGAATGCTTAAAGGGTTCTCAAATTACAATGACTTGTATAGGTCGTTGTTAATCACAAAAGCTATGTGATTTCCAAAACCAGTTTCCCAATATGTTGCTTGCGTGAAAATACTTCTTGCGCTTGACCTATCTGGTTCAAGGGAAATGACTCCGCGACTAAGGGACGAATTGCGTTCTGTTCGATATAGCGAACCAAGTTACCGAATACTTCTGGTGCCAAAACGGTACAACCAAATAACGCTAGGTCTTTAAGGTAAAGAGTTCTTACATCCAGCTCGACAATTGGGCCGCCTATGGCGCCGGAAACAGCGTATCTTGATCCTGGCTTTAGTACCTGAAGAAATTGTGGCCACTGCTCTCCTGCGACCAAATCAATCACTACGTCAACGCTGTTTTCTCCGAGAGTCGCTGTTAAATTTGCATCGCGAGGGATAACTTGGTTTGCTCCTAATGCCGTGATCTGTTCTTTCTTTTCTGGGCTGGCGATAGCAATGACGTATGCTCCACGCGCCTTCGCCAGTTGGATTGCGGCAGAGCCAACACCGCCGGATGCCCCTGAAATCAGTACGGTATCGCTCGCTGTGACATTAGAGCGGACAAGCATGTTCTCGGCAGTTGAATAAGAACAAGGGAAGGAGGCCAAATCGATATCCGATAAACTACTATTCACAGCATATGCATGTTTACTGTCAACAACAGTGAACTGAGCAAAGCCACCATCACATTCTGAACCGAAGTACCAAGGCGAGCTAAGTGCTTGACTGTTGAAGCGCGTAATACATGGTTCGATGAGCACACGCTGACCGATTCGTGATGGGCAGATATTCTCACCAACAGCGACGATGGTACCGCATACATCGGCACCTTGGATTCGAGGGAGAGATAGCGCGTCTCCTGACCAACTTGCATCCATGCTATTGGCGTCATTTTTAGAATACCATGCTGTTCGGGTATTGATGTCGGTGTTATTGACTCCGGCGGCGGCAACTTGGATCAATACATCATCAGGCGAGGGGACTGGCACAGGTATATCATCGCGGTAACGAAGCATATCTGGCCCACCATGACCGATAAGTTGGACGCCTTTCATGACTTTCGGGATTGTGGTCATTGATTGTTCTCCTTCATTAGTTCTAGCAGAGTGTGTTCAGCGGATGCAAAGGCAGCGTGACCGAGAACCGGCCATGCGTTGGATAGACCTTCATGTAACAAGAAGAGTGTGGTTGCGAGGTCTTCTCGCTGACTTAGTTGGACCATAAGCTGACGAACCGCCAATTTGTGTTGTTTTACTGCTTGATTAATAGATAGATTTTCTGGATAGGCTGCTAATGCATTGATGGACATGCAGCCATTCGGTGCAAACTCCTTCATCCAATCCTCGAGGCGAGTGAATAGGTGTAATACAGCCGGTGTTCCATTGGCAGGGGCGTCTTCGAGCAAAAAACTCAAATACCTTTGATGGCGATGCTCGAGAGCTGCAACAATCATCGCTTCCTTGGAGGGGTAGTATTTGTACAGGGTTCTCAGGCTGACTTCGCAGGCGTTTTTGAGTTGGGGTACGCTAGGCTCGGCGAAGCCATACTGACTGAATGCTTTTTCTAGGCTTGCTGCGATTTTTTCTTTCACTATTTGATACACCAGGTAGAACGTTTGTTTTACCTAAGGGTAGAATAAACTTTCTACCTCAGTCAATGGTGTATTTAAACTCTGTATTGAAAGCCCGACGTAATGCCGGGCTAATTTAAGTGATTTTTATCGATTTGGAACGTGAATCAGTGTGCCGTTGCGTGCTGTTCTCCACGCTTGTCTAGCATTCCGCTGAAACGGGTTAGTAGTAGAGCACCTAATACTACGATCGCGCCAATCCAAGGTGTGTGCATCAGCCCAGCATTGGCCACGATAAGGCCACCGCCCCAAGAACCCAGTGCAATACCTACGTTAAATGCAGCAATGTTGAGACCAGAAGCGACGTCGACTGCATCAGGTGAATATTTCTCTGCTAGTTTGACAACATAAACTTGAAGTCCTGGAACGTTACCAAAGGCAAAGGCACCCCAGACAAGAATGGTCACTACTGCAGAAATTGGATTAAATGCTGTGACACTAAACACGAGCAATACCACAATTAGGCCCGAGAAAATCGCTGTCAGAGCTTTGATTGGCCCCATAGAATCGGCCATCTTTCCGCCCCAGATGTTGCCGAATGCGACTGATACACCATAAACCAACATAATTAGGCTGATAGCGCTAGAGCCAAACCCCGAAACTTCTTCCAAAATAGGAGCCAAGTAAGTGAAGGCTGTGAACGTACCACCGTAACCGAGCGCGGTGATTGCGTACACCAAAAGTAGACGAGGTTGAGTCAAGACTTTTACTTGCGATGACAGCTTGGTTGCTGGTGGTTGTTTCAGATTACTCGGCACTAGCAGAGCGCTTCCTATCAGTGCGATGATTCCAAGGATCGCGACGATTAGGAAGGTTGCCTGCCAACCAAATGTCTGGCCAATCCAGGTGCCAAGTGGCACGCCCGTCACTAGAGCTACGGTCAGACCGGTAAACATAATAGCAATTGCGCTAGCGGCTTTTTCTTTTGACACTAGGCCAGTGGCGATAGTCGAGCCGATCGAAAAGAACACACCGTGTGCAAGCCCGGTCAGTATCCTTGCTGTTACTAGAGTGTTGTATCCAGGTGCTTGCCAGGCTAACAGATTGCCAAGAACAAACAGTGCCATAACAGAAAGCAGAACGTACTTTCTTTTCCAGTTACCAGTCAGCGCTGTTAAAACGGGAGCACCAACCGCGACACCAAGTGCGTACAGGCTAACTAAAAGACCCGCTGAAGGTAATGATACGTTGAGGTCGGAGGCCATAGTCGGTATCAGACCGACAATTACAAACTCCGTGGTTCCAATAGCAAAGGCGCTAAGCGTCAATGCAAGTAAAGCTAAAGGCATAACAACTCTCTCTTATAATCATTGAATATGAATGGATAAACGAATAGCCCGTTTCCATGCCGTGTATTATTAAAGAGTTATTCGTTGCGAAAAATGGTGTTTATTACAAAATACTTTTGCTATAAATGATGGAAATGCGCAATTAAGAAAGGGGATGAAATGTTAACCCGATCAGATGAATTAGAGATTCTTATGGCAGTTGTGGATAGTGGTGGATTTTCTTCCGCTGCTGATGCACTAGGTATTCAAGTTGCTAGGGTATCTCGTGCGGTTAGTAAAGTTGAATCACAGTTGGGGGTAACCTTGCTGAATCGCACGACACGCAGAGTGGAAGTTACTGAGGAAGGGCATCAGTTTGTTGAAGCGGTTCGCTTAGGTTTACTACAAATACAGCAAGCTGAAGAAGAGATCATCACACGAGGTGAATTACCCAAGGGGCGCTTAAGAGTTGATGCCGCTAGCCCATTTGTTTTACATCAACTCGTGCCGTTAATTCAGCCATTTAAAGAGGCTTATCCTGATATTCAACTCGATCTTACCTCTAATGAGGGTTTTGTGGATCTATTGGAAAAAAGAACCGATGTGGCAATACGTATTGGACGATTATCGGATTCAACACTGCATGCTAAACCTTTAGGAACAAGCCCACTATTTATCGTTGCCACGCCTGGTTATTTATCTAAACGAGGTTTCCCTGAAGCGGTGAGCGATTTGCGCAGTCATAACTTGATCGGTTTTTCTGGCGCTAAAGTGTTAAATCAGTGGCCATTACGAGGGTTTGAGATGATAGAGCCTGATATCCTATCCAGCAGTGGTGAAACGGTTAGACAGTTAGTGTTGGCAGGGAATGGCATTGCATGTTTATCTGGCTTTATGGTGAAAGATGATCTTGATTCTGGACGGTTAGTGGCATTGTTTGAATCGGAAAAAATCACAAATACTGGACGAGAACAGGTCAATGCTGTCTTCTACAAATCTTCTTCAGTCTCTAAGCGTATTTCCGCGTTCATCGACTTTATTCAACCAAGACTTACTTTAAGATAACTCTATTATTGTTGTTTTAACAAAAGAGTTTTGTCGTTATTGCATCTTTTATTTTCCCAAGTGCCAAGCCTAGCGTGCCACCCCTTAGTAAGGTGGCACATATTTTTATTTGATCTTAGTTAAAGCGTGGCAACACGTACTGAGCGATCTGTTCCATTGATTTCTCAATTGGTTGGCTATTACGACGGAAATGCAACCCGATGTGGTTGACTCCTGCTTCTTGCATTTTTTCTAGCTCATCGCTCAAGCCATTGACTCCGGCCTGGATACCAAAATGATGCCGAACGACTGGTGCATTTGGGTTATCGACTAAATCAAGATGAATAAAGCTGGCGTAGGGTTTGTTTCCCGCTACGGAGCGCCAAAGTGCAACGCGGTGTTCATGATCATCAGGTGTGCCTGGGTAGGCGAGCCAGCCGTCTAGGTTTTCTCCTATCCATTGTGGACTTTGCAGCGCTAACTCTGCGACATAGATAGGAATATCAGCAAACTCGGGTAATAACTGTAGATCGTTACCCAGTTTATCATTTTGCGTATCTTTCAAAATCTCTACACTTTCTCGAAAAGCTGAGCCACGGCTGTCAAAGTTGTCATTAAAAACGGGATATTCACTAGGTCGGTCTCCACTAGCCACACCGAGTATCAGGCGGTCACCACTTAACTCGTTGATGGTCGCAGCGGCTTTTTTCACTAGCCAAGGTTGTCTTAACGGTAATACTATCGCTGCTGTCCCTAGTAGAATGTTGTCGGTGCACGCAGAGAGATAGCCAAGATAACTGAACGGTTCATAAATTTGTGCCGCGTCTCCAAAGTTAGGGTCGTACAACGGGACATCTCTCACCCACGCTACGTTAAAGCCTAACTTATCGGCTAACATAATACGCTGTTTATGTGCACTCATGTCTGGTACGCCGAACGGTTTTCGTTGGAGCAGGCGTTTTTTTTGGCCTTCTTGGGTCCAGTCATTATCTAGGGGGAGCTCAACCCCGATGGTGAATCTGTTACTTAAATCTTTATGCATTATGAAGCCTGACTATTACTGTGAGTACTAGGAGGCAAGGTGCCTCCTTGATATTCAGGACACTATGAGATTTTTGTTGTGAGAAAAAGCGGCAAAAAGACAAAAGTGTTTTGCCACAAACAGCGGTGGTCTTTAAAGGAACTGGTGGTTCTCTACCTTGATTTCTTGCTTGATGAAGTCAATAAAAGAGCTGATCCGGCGTGAGGTGCTGGCATTTTTGTAATACACAGCATGAACGGGCTGTTCGACATTATGCGTGTGTTCACTAAGCACGCCCACTAAGCGACCAGCTTGTCGGTCAGAGTAGGTCATAAAGTCAGACAGGCAAGCTATCCCCGCACCATGTAAGGCTAAACATCTTAGCGTCTCGCCATTATCAGATCTTAGGCTACTCATAATACGCAGAAGTTTGTTCTTATCATCCATGATCGGCCATTCCTTAAGATACTCCGGCTTGTTGAATCCAAGTAGCTTGTGATTGAGTAACTGATCTATTGAGGTTGGAGTACCATGTTGTCTTAAATACTCTGGACTCGCGACGATTCGAATCCGACTTTTACCAAGAAATATCGCGCGCATGGTTGAGTTTTGTAGCTCACCGATACGAAAAGCAATATCGGTTTTTGTTCCCAAAAGGCTAATATTTTCCTCATTGGAATTGAGATCGATTTCGACTTCTGGATACAAGCTCTGATATTTAGCAATGTGCGGCGTTAGTACGTGCAGTAAGAAGGGGGTAGCTGCGTTTATTCGTAGGAGGCCAGAAGGCTTATATTTCTGGCTTTTCAGTTGTGCTTCGGCATTCTCTACTGCTTCTACAATATGTCTGACTTTATCGAGGTATATCGTTCCTTCATTAGTAACATCTAACTTACGGGTTGTGCGATTTAACAAGGTCGTTTCGAGTTTGGCTTCTAGCCGAGATACCGATCGACTCACCGCCGAGACGGTCATCGATAACAGTTCAGCCGCAGAGCTGATTGAACCCGTATCGACGACGGCCATAAAGGTGCGCATTTCATCTAGAGTAGCTTTCATTGTTGAATATATTTCAAATTAGATTTGAGTATTGTTAACTTTACGGAAAGTTTCTTGCGGCGTAAAGTTTTGCTTCGAATCAACTATAAAATCGATAATTCAGGAGATTTAGATGAAAGTACCATCATTTGGCGTCGGCACGTTTCGTTTAGAGGGTGAAGTAGTTAAGGATTCAGTCCGTAATGCGTTAGAAGTGGGTTACCGCGTAATTGATACTGCACAGATTTACGGTAATGAGGCAGAAATCGGTGAAGTATTGACACAGTCCGGTATTGCACGTGATGAGCTATTCATTACGACCAAGATCTGGGTTGATAACATGAACACGGAACAACTCATTCCAAGTCTAAAAGAGAGCTTAGAAAAGCTAAATACAGATTATGTGGATTTGACCTTGATCCACTGGCCTGGCAATAACAATAACTTGAACGAATACATGGCTTCATTACTTGAAGCTAAATCGCAAGGGTTAACCCGTAATATTGGCGTATCCAACTTTAATATTGACTTGTTGCAACAAGCGATAGAAGTGGTCGGTAAAGAGAATATTGTTACTAACCAAATCGAGCTTAGCCCTTATTTGCAAAATCGTAAGTTGGTCAGCTTCATGCAGGAAAACGATATTCAGGTAACGTCTTACATGACCTTGGCATATGGGAAAGTACTTGGGGACCCAACTATTGCAGGTATTGCTGAGGACTATCAGGCCACGCCAGCTCAAGTCGCGCTTGCTTGGGCTTTGTCAAAAGGTTACGCGGTGATCCCGTCTTCAACTAAACGAGAGAATTTGGCAAGTAACCTGAAAGCACTTGAACTTAATCTCAGTGAAGAGGCGATCGCTAAGATAGATGCGCTGGAAAGAAATGGCCGCGAAGTAAACCCTGAAGGGCTAGCGCCTGAGTGGGACGATTGAGTGAGTTTCACGGGAAATCATTGCCTAAATGATGCCGCTGCAATCGCTGACTTCCTCAGCGCTTGACGGTGGTACAACACAATAGACGATAACGGCTAGCTTGTCTGACGATAGCGCGTGCTTTTATCTTTTTGGCCTATTGGTTTATTGTATTCTCCCGGCCTTCAATTTGGCCGGGAGACGTCATTTAGAGATCATTTACCATTCGATTGTAGAGCCATCAAATACGCGGAAGCTTCCGGATTGCTCAAGTGTTAGCTGTTCTGCGACCGAAACAATACCAGCAACACTTTCCTCGGCAGAAAAGGTTGCGTCCTCACCGCCCATATCGGTTTTTACCCAGCCGGGATGAACTGCGACAGTTTTTACTCCTCGTGATTCGAGATTGCGTGCTGCTGATACTAGAACCTGATTAAGCGCTGCTTTAGATGCTCGATAACTGTACATGTTACCTGAACTGTTATCGCTTAAACTCGCAACTCGGGTTGAGATTCCCACGATGGTTTTGTGCTGACTTTTCGCAACGTTGTCTTGTAGGGCTTGAATTAGCAGGGCAGGTGCGACGGTATTTATGTTTAGTACTTCTAGCCATTTTTTCTGGGTCATTTCGCCAAGCGTTGCACACTCTTCGCCTAATACACCTGCATTCAGAATTAAATGATCGAGCGGACGATCCGCTAATCGAGTGGCTAACTGATCGATATCTTGTTGGTTAGTGACGTCTAGAGCCATCAGTTGAAGTTGATTAGATTGGGTTACTAGTTCATTGAGCTGCTTAGCATTTTCTGGTGAACGACAAGTTGCGATAACTTGCCAACCTTTTCCAAGGTAGTGGTGGACAAATTGCAAGCCTAAGCCACGGTTAGCGCCAGTGATTAATACAGTAGACATCGCTTCTCCTACGTTGTTGAGTTGAACAACGACCATATTGGAGGCGACGTATAAGCATGTAATCAAAACAGTATAAAAATGGCCTAGAATTCGACATTGTCAAATCTTAAAGTTTGAGAAAGATGCTGGCAAAGTGTTTTAGCCTAGTGACCGTCAGTTCGGAGGCAGCACCGCTGACACCTGCAACAGCAACGACCTTACCATCCAAGTAAAGGGGGATCGCTAAGCAATTGAGGTTTGGCTCTGCCTCTTCTAAATCGAGTGCGTAACCTGATAATACAACCTGATTAAGTTCAGTTTCTAACGTGGGGGATATTTGGCTTTCAAGGCGCAATGTTCGGCGAAGCTCATCATCAAAACTAAGAAAAACCTTGCCGATCGCAGATGTTGTGAGTCCTTCTCGTTTCCCTCTCGGGCTACGGATAGTAAGAGGGTTATCCTGCTCTATAGCATCGATATACAAGTACTCTTTAGCGCCACTTTGTACAGCGAGGTAAGCAGTGTTGTTAGTCATTTGGGCCATTTTTTTCAGCAATGGAACAAAATGTTGTCGGATAGCTTCGTTTTTTTGTTCAATCGGCTTAGACAGTTCATAGCATCTAAACCCTAGGCTGTAGCTATGGTTGTGTTTGGATACATATCCAAGAGAGTGTAGAGTCGCAAGTAACCCGTGAACAGTCGTCTTATTTAACTGGATCGCATTACTGATCGTCTGTAATGATAGGGGAGACTCACTCATCGAGAGCAACTCGAGGATTAGAAAACCTCGCTCTAGAGACTGAATGTTTTTTCTTGCCTTGGGCACAAAGACTCCTTGATGATGGTGTTGCATCTGAATGGCTTACTGATGCTTCCACCTATAACAAACCACTACGCTGGTGGTTTGGCCTTATTAGAGAATATACTCAGCACTTAAACTGATCGGCTCGTTGTATGCGTCCACAAGGGAGTTTTTTCCTTGCTTCTTAGCATTGTATAACGCTTGGTCTAATATCGAATAGAGCTCATCAAAGTTGGTGAGTGGCATTGAGGTTGATAGATAGGCCAGACTCGCAGATATATTCAATTGATGGTTATTAAGCGAATGTACACTCTTTTCTGAAATTGTTTTATGCAGACTTTGTATTCTAAAGGGAACGTCAATCTCATCGACGTTTTTCAATAGCAAGATAAACTCTTTTCCACCTAAACGACCCAAGTACTCTCCCTTATTAAGTTTAGTTTTAAGCGCTTTGCATACCTGTTGTAGTACTAAGTCGCCAGTCGGATGACCGTACTGATCATTAATCGCCTTAAAGTCATCTAGATCGATTAATGCTAGAACGTAGCGGAAGTCTCCTTCCGCTTTGGAGGTTTGGCTTTTAATCGTCTCTATAATTGCCGCTCTGTTTAATGCACACGTTAAGCTGTCTATTTTGGCTTTTAAGCGTGTTTGTCGCTGAACCATCAATGCCAGAGCGAGGAGAATCAATAAACAGAAAACAACAAAATTATAAGTGCGTTGTTGGTCTGTGAGTTTTTCAAACTGGTACTGACTTAGAAGAGTTTCGTTGTTCAACTGCGCGACTTGTAGATCATATTCATACTCTTTTTTAGTGAGATCTAGTGCCTCTAACGCCTTGATATTACTCGCGTCTCGGTTCGTTAGTTCAATCGTCGAGTAGGCCTTGTGATGCTCCAGTGCCTTTTTGTAATCATTTTGAGCTTGGTATGCTTTTGAGAGGAGTAATTGGGCTTGCGCTTGCAATAAGGGCCTAGCGTTTTTTACCGTTAATCTTAACGCAATTGTACCGTGTTCAATCGATTTTTCGGGTGTATGGTTCTTTAAATATGCCAATCCAGCAGCCAAATGACCCTCTGTTTCAAGGTGCGTATTCTCATAAGTTTGGGCAATGTTTAATGCTCTTCCAATGTAATCTACCGCGGTATCCAATTGCCCAGAATCGGCCAAAGCAGCAGATAACCCTAAATAGGTCAACCCTTGCCCGTATGGATAATGAAGTTGTTCGAGAATCGTTAATGCATTTTTGTAGTGGCTGATGGACTTATCGAGTTCTTTGGATTTTCTGTACATCGATCCTAGACTATGTTCGACTTGCGCAACTTCAAGAGGTGTCCCTTCATCTTGGCGAACCAGTAGGGCTTGAATGAGATATTGCTCTGATTGTTCAAATTGCCCCAGCTCTGCAAGTAAATTGCCGACGTCATTGTAAATCCCTGAAGGATCGCTTTGCGTCGACATGTTGGCCATCAACTGTCGATACAAACTTAATGCTTTTTCATAGTCACCGCGGTAATTGTAGTTATTTGCTACCACGCGCAAAGCAAGATCAACAGGGAAGTTTTCTTGATGCTTATGATTTAAGTGGCTCTCTAAGGATGAGCAATAAAAGTTTGCTTTGTGATAACGACCTTGTTGATTCAGCGTATAACAAAGTTGATAGTTCATCAGAGCCTTGCCTTCGGAATCGGATATTTTCTTCATTGTCTGTCGCAAAGAAGAAAAGCTATCTACTGAGGCCTCGTAACTACCATGCTTACGTTCATTTAAGGCAAGAATGTATTCTGATTCTAATTGAGAAAAAGGGTTGTCTAAGACTTGACTGCTGCCGTAGTAAGGCTGATTTATGTTTGACATATATTCATAAATCAATCCACTTACGTAGAGCTTTTCGCTGTCCGATTTCGCTGTATGGTAGCGATCTTGAAGCATGCTCAATGCCGACTCAGGGTTGCTTCGTAATGTGGTTTGGTAGACAGAGTGCCACTGTGTGATATTTTGGTTTGGTTCAATATCTTGAGTGTCGCTTGCATATACTGGAGTGAGCAAAAGTGACGCAAGCAAGGGATAGAGCACGCGCATGTTTAAACGAGCCTTTAATTTAAGGTGCCTTTAAAGTTGAGTTATCATAGCGCTTTTAACGCATCAGCGTTGTGATTAAGTTGGGTGTACTAAGAAAAAGAGTAGTGAAACTATGCACTTGGTCGAGATATTGAAAGAAGAGGCATAAAAAGAAAGACCTCAACATAAAGTTGAGGTCAGAAATCTTTAATCAATGTAAAGCTTTGCTAGATCTTGAGGCTCCATTTCTTTGCCTTCTAACTGATCGTTCCAGTTAGTTCCAACAAGAACACCATCTTCAGCAAGAGTCAAAAGCCAATCTTCAACAAAGATATCTAATGGGATTTCTAGTACAGTAAAATCTGCCCATTCTTCAACATTATGTGCTTCTGCATCTTCTTTAGAAGACCAGAAAGGCATGACTTCGCTGTTTTCGAATTCAGTTGAATCGCAAGATAGCCAACCTTCTTCATTGCGTAAACCCCAAACCAATTGGTTTTCTTTCGTTTCTGCAACAAAAAGGTCAAGGTTCGCTTGGATATCTGATGTAAGTTTGCTCATTTCAAAACTCTCGTTGTTATGACGTGGCTAGAGTAACACTAAAGTGCCGATTCCTAAAGCATAATACGGTTGTCGAAATGAGTAAAAATAAAGGAGCCGAAGCTCCTTTTCTGAGGTTAAGTATTCACTCGTTTTTGTTTGCTTTATGCTTGCAGAGCAAACAAAAACAGGTACTTTACCTTTCTGGAAGAGTTGTGAATATTGTCCACTCTCTTTTTATCTCGCCTTTGTAACCAACGACTGATGCGGTTACTCGACGATTTAAAGCATGGCTGACTTCATCGGTCCCTTGCTGTGCTAAGTGAGTGTCACCAAAACCAACAATGCGGACTCTACTCGGTTCGATGTCGTAGCTTAGTAGGGCTTCACGGACATTGCGTGCTCGTCTTTCAGAAAGATCTTGGTTATGCTTTGAACCACCAACTTTACTAGCATAGCCGTGCAGCTCTATCGAAGTAGTAGGGTACTCTTTTAAAAAGTCGGAAAGCTCTCGAACTTGTCTTCTGAAGACTGGATTGATCTCATCAGAGTCGTTAGCAAAAAGTATCCGCACTTGCATGTTATCTGATGCTTTAATGTATTCTCCACAACCGTCGTTGTCGACCTCTGAGCCTTCAGGTGTACCTGGGCACATATCTCGAGCATTGATGACACCATCGTTATCGTCATCTTGCAAATCTGCTATTTGTTCTGCATTTGGTACAGGACGATACTCATATTCGTCTTCAGCAACAACGTGTTGAGTGATGGCGAGCATACCCAATGCAAATAGAATCTTCACTGGTTTCATGATCAGTACTCCACCTTTTCATTCCATTCTGTAGGTACATCGACACGCAAGGCATTTAACAATTGGCCAGTCGCGTTCATAACGCGGTACTTGGCGTACTGCTCTGAGTATCGAGCATCCAAGTAGTTCTTTCTCGCTTCGAAAAGTTCGTTTTCAGTATTTAACAAGTCCAGCAGAGTGCGTTTTCCAATGCGATACTGCTTTTCGTAGGCGATGACAGTTTCAGAGGCCGAATCTACGTGATCCGCTAGGAACTCTTTTTGTTGAAGTGTTAAATCTAACGCACTCCAAGATAGACGAAGGCCTTCTTCTACTTGGCGGTATGCACGTTCTCTTAGGTCTTTTGCTTTATTTAGTTGGTAGGCAAAACTTTCAGCGTTGGCTACGTCACTACCACCGTTAAAGAGGTTGTAACGCATACGTAACATTGCTGTTGTCTCTTCGCTGCTTCCTTCGATACCGCTTGCATCATCACGCCATGTTTGAGCCGCTTCTACCGATATCGTTGGGTAGTAAGTTCCCTTAGATTGCTTGTATTGGAACTTTGCAGAGTCCACATCAGCTACCGAAATTTTGATTACTGGATGTGACTCGAATGCCAAGTCAATCGCTTCATCGATGGTGTAGGGAATAAAGTTTTGGTCCGCTCTTGGGAAAATCAATCCTTGTGGTGACTGTCCGACAAGGCGTGTAAAGGTGGTGTGGCTGTCATATAAGTTGTTCTGAGCTGCCACCAAGTTACCATGAGCCTTTGCTAAACGAGCCTCTACCTGGGTTAGGTCTGCTGTAGAACCGATACCTGAGTTAACTCGCTTTTTAATGTCTTCATAGATCTTCTTATGCACTTTCAAGTTATTCTCGGAAAGTGTAAGAATTTCATAAGCTTTTACTGAGTCTAAATAAACTTTCGCGACCTCTAGAGCGGTGTCTTGGGCATCAGCTAGAAGTTGATAACGGACCGATTCAGCATCAGCTGCTGTTCGATCCATATCATTAAGTGTCGCTGAGCCATCCCATATTAGCTGGGTTAGTGTCACGGTGGCTTCTTTTCTTGTCAGATCGGTTGAATCTCGCCCTGACTCTGCGGGTTTGATTCCTTCGTAACCGATACCGGCATCTAAGTCTACGGATGGGAGGTAAGCACCACCAGATGCTTCATTCACATACTGCTTGCTAACGAATTCATTGAACGCACTTTTGATGTCAGGATTGGTTTTTAATGTGTTTTCAACCGCTTGCTCTAGCGTTTGCCCAAAAGCATGACTAGCGGTGAACATACCAATACAAAAGGCGTTGGCACGAGTCCACTTCACTGTGATTCTCCTAGATAATGGTAAAAATTCTCGAGGTGATAGGGCTTATAAGTGGAATACTTATAAGGGCGTCAATAATTTAGCGCACAATAACATTAATATGCGATGAAGTAACCTGTTGATTCGCTGTTCATTTGTTTCAATTTTGATAAATCAACCTACTAAATCTGCCTAAAACTTGAATTAAGATCTCAAATTAAAGATGGAGGTAATGGCTAGAAACGAGTGTCCAGATTTTAATAAAATAAAACACTTATGCGTCTGGATTCTTATTGATGTATGACACATAATTACTTCATTGAGCATCAAATTGCTGTTATTGCACTATATATTCGGGCAATATATAGCAAATTAGTATTATTGGTCAAAAACTTGACAGTTATTTAGGGTTAAGGTTTATATGGATCGTACAGCATTAGTGCCACTCGGTAATTAAGTCGTCGTAATAGGTTTGGATGGGCAGCTGAGAGTCCTTGCAGAAGGACAGCAGCCTCTACCAGGTGAAGTGATAGTGGCAATGACAGATGCTGCGCCTCAAGACCTGAAAATTCAGCTTGCTCAAGAGCAAGGTTTAAAAGATATTTCAGACGATGTAGCACAGATTATTAGTGCTATTGAGCAAGGTCAAGACCCTTCTGCTATTGATGAAGAACTCGCACCTGCAGCGGGTGAAAATAGTGGCTCCAGTTTGCAAAATAGTGCCACGATTGTACGAGATGGTACTGAAGTGCTAGCCTCAACAAACTTTGAAACTATTGGCCTAGAATCCCTCGGCTTATCTGAAACACAAGCGTTGACCTTAAATGACTTCTTCACAACAGATATCGAGACAAGTGGGGATGGCTCAAGTAAGCCACTTACTAATTCTCCAGTGACATTAAGCGCTGTTGAGGAAGATAGCGATCCAATCACGATAACTACTGAAGAATTACTATCGAATGTCAATATTGATGATGCCGATACTCTTGTCATTACAAACGTCACTATTGAGAGTGGGAATGGCACCTTAATTGATAACAGCGATGGCTCTTGGACTTACATCCCAGAAGCTGATGATGACACTGAAGTGTCATTCTCCTATGACATCATTGATGATGATGGTGGTGTTATTAATGGCACTGCTAATTTAGATATTACGCCTGTTAATGACGCGCCAATAGCAACTAATGATGCGATTCAAACTGACGAAGATTCCCAGGTTGTAATTGATGTGCTCGCTAACGACAGTGATATTGAAGGTGATGATTTAATCATTACCTCTGCTTCTGTACCAGAAGAGCAAGGTATCGTTGAGATTATCGATGGTAAGCTTGTTTTCACTCCGGCCGAAAATTTCAACGGTAATGCAACGATTAGCTACACCATCTCAGATGGTGAGTTAGAGGATGAAGCCCAAGTTTCGGTAACAGTAAACTCAGTTAACGATGCGCCTATTGCCTCTAATGATACAACAATTACAGAGGAAGATAGTTCAGTAACGGTTGATGTCCTGCCAAACGACACCGACATTGATGGCGATACGCTGTCTATCCAATCGGCTTCCGTACCTGAAACACAAGGTACAGTCGAGATTGTTGACGGCAAATTGGTGTTCACACCGGCCGAGAACTTCTATGGCGACGCCGAAATTACTTACACGGTTACTGATGGTGCACTGACTGACCAAGCAACGGTCAACGTCACCGTGAATGCGGTGAACGACACGCCTGTGGTTGAAAGCAGCCTCGCAGACCAAACCTTGGCGGAAGACTTTACGCCATACACCATCGATCTGAATACCGCTTTCAGCGACGTGGATAACGTTGATGGTGAGTTAACGTTTAGCGTCTCTGGCAACAGCAACGTGTTGGTTTCGATTGAAAATGGCATCGCGACCATTAGCCCAACGGCAGACTGGAACGGCTCAGAAATCCTAACCTTTACGGCTACCGATCCAAGCGGCGAAAGCGTTAGCCAAACGGTGAACTTCACAGTGGCGCCTGTGGCGGACATCGTGGCAGATAAAGCAACGGTCATGGAAGACACGCCAACCATCATCAAGGTCTTAGATAACGATACGTTTGAAGGCGACGATAAAGTGGTGTCGCTGGATACCAATAACGGTCCAGCGAACGGCACGGTCTCGGTCAACCCGGATGGTAGCGTAACCTACACACCAAACGACAACTACCACGGTACAGACAGCTTCACCTACATCGTTACGTCTGGGGGCGTCAGTGAATCCACCACGGTGAACGTCGATGTCACACCAGTGAACGACGCGCCAGTGGCGACCAATGACAATGCCGTTACTGACGAAGACACGCCAGTGACGATTGATGTTCTGCCAAACGATACTGATATTGATGGTGATACGCTGTCTATCCAATCGGCGTCTGTACCTGAAGCACAAGGTAAAGTCGAAATTGTTGATGGCAAATTGGTGTTCACACCAGCTGAGAACTTCCATGGTGACGCTGAAATCACTTACACCGTTACCGATGGTTCACTGACTGACCAAGCGACGGTCAACGTCACCGTGAATGCGGTGAACGACACGCCTGTGGTTGAAAGTAGCATTGCAGACCAAACCTTGGCGGAAGATTTCACGCCATACAGCATCGATCTAAATACTGCTTTCAGCGATGTGGATAACGCCGATGGTGAGTTAACGTTTAGTGTCTCTGGCAACAGCAACATTCAAGTGGCTATCGTCAATGGCATTGCTACATTCACTCCAACCGCAGACTGGAACGGCTCAGAAATCCTAACGTTTACGGCTACCGATCCAAGCGGTGAGAGCGTTAGCCAAACGGTGAACTTCACAGTTGCGCCTGTGGCGGACATCGTGGCAGATAAAGCAACGGTCGTGGAAGACACGCCAACCATCATCAAGGTCTTAGGTAACGACACGTTCGAAGGCAACGATAAAGTGGTGTCGCTGGATACCAACAATGGACCAGCTAACGGCACGGTCTCGGTCAACCCGGACGGCAGCGTGACCTACACGCCGAATGACAACTACCACGGTACAGACAGCTTCACCTACATCGTCACCTCCGGTGGGGTATCGGAGTCCACCACGGTGAACGTCGATGTCACACCAGTCAACGATGCGCCAGTGGCAAAAGATGACACGGCCATTACTGACGAAGACACGCCAGTGACGATTGATGTCCTGCCAAACGACACCGACATTGATGGCGATACCTTAAGCATTGATTCGGCATCTGTGCCGAGTGACCAAGGTACAGTCGAGATTGTTGACGGCAAACTGGTGTTCACACCGGCTGAGAACTTCTATGGCGACGCCGAAATCACTTACACCGTGACCGATGGTGCACTGACCGACCAAGCGACGGTCAACGTCACCGTGAATGCGGTGAACGACACGCCTGTGGTTGAGAGCAACATTGCAGACCAAACCTTGGCGGAAGACTTTACGCCATACAGCATCGATCTAAACACCGCTTTCAGTGATGTGGATAACGTGGATGGCGAGCTGAGCTTCAGTGTCTCTGGCAACAGCAACATTCAAGTGGCGATCGTCAACGGTATTGCTACGTTCACTCCAACCGCAGACTGGAACGGCTCAGAAGCGTTGACCTTTACCGCCACCGATCCAAGCGGCGAAAGCGTTAGCCAAACGGTGAACTTCACAGTGGCGCCTGTGGCGGACATCGTGGCAGATAAAGCAACGGCCATGGAAGACACGCCAACCATCATCAAGGTCTTAGGTAACGATACGTTTGAAGGCGACGATAAAGTGGTGTCGCTGGATACTAATAACGGTCCAGCGAACGGCACGGTCTCGGTCAACCCAGATGGTAGCGTAACCTACACGCCGAACGACAACTACCACGGTACAGACAGCTTCACCTACATCGTTACCTCCGGTGGGGTATCGGAGTCCACCACGGTGAACGTCGATGTCACACCAGTCAATGACGCGCCAGTGGCGACCAATGACAATGCCGTTACTGACGAAGACACGCCAGTGACGATTGATGTCCTGCCAAACGACACCGATGTGGATGGCGATACGCTATCTATCCAATCGGCGTCTGTGTCGAGTAACCAAGGTACAGTTGAGATTGTTGATGGCAAACTGGTCTTCACACCGGCCGAGAACTTCAATGGTGATGCCGAAATCACTTACACCATCACCGATGGTTCGCTGACTGACCAAGCGAAAGTAGCCGTTACCGTTAATCCAGTGAACGATGCGCCAACGATCAAGGTCGATGCTGTAGAAAGTATCACTGAAGACGCAGTGAGTACCGATACGATAGTGGCAACGTTGGAAGTCGCTGATACCGATACGCCAGAAGAGCAATTAACCGTTTCTTTAGAAAACAACTCAAACGGCTACTTTGCGTTAGTTGGCGATGAAGTCAAACTGACTCAAGCGGGTGTTGACGCGGTTAACAACGACGAACTCAACCTTAAAGACCTAACGATCAGCGCATCAGTATCGGATGGTGTTAATCCAACGGTTAGCGACAGTGATAGTTTGATTGTGAATCGCGTTAACGATGCACCAACAGTCGACAATGTGATTTCAGATCAAGTGTTAGCAGAAGATTTTACGAGCTACACGATTGATTTAAACGACGCATTTAAAGACAGCGACTCCGCACTGAACTTCTCAGTGTCCGGCAACAGCAACGTGTTGGTGTCGATTGAAAATGGCATCGCGACCATTAGCCCAACTGCGGACTGGAACGGCTCAGAAGCGCTGACGTTTACGGCTACCGATCCAAGCGGCGAGAGCGTTAGCCAAACGGTGAACTTCACAGTAGCGCCAGTGGCGGATATCGTGGCAGATAAAGCGACGGTTGTGGAAGATACGCCAACCATCATTAAGGTCTTAGATAACGACACGTTCGAAGGCGACGACAAAGTGGTGTCGCTGGATACCAATAACGGTCCAGCTAACGGCACGGTCTCGGTCAACCCGGATGGCAGCGTCACTTACACGCCAAACGACAACTTCCACGGTACAGACAGCTTCACGTACATCGTTACCTCCGGTGGGGTATCGGAATTCACCACGGTGAACATCGATGTCACGCCAGTGAATGACGCGCCAGTGGCAAAAGATGATACCGCTGTCACTGACGAAGACACGCCAGTGACGATTGATGTTCTGCCAAACGATACTGATATTGATGGTGATACGCTGTCGATTGAATCGGCGTCTGTACCTGAAGCACAAGGTAAAGTCGAAATTGTTGATGGCAAATTGGTGTTCACACCAGCTGAGAACTTCCATGGTGACGCTGAAATCACTTACACCGTTACCGATGGTTCACTGACTGACCAAGCGACGGTCAACGTCACCGTGAATGCGGTGAACGACACGCCTGTGGTTGAAAGTAGCATTGCAGACCAAACCTTGGCGGAAGACTTTACGCCATACACCATCAATCTAAATACGGCCTTCAGTGATGTGGATAACGTGGATGGCGAGTTAACGTTTAGCGTCTCTGGCAACAGCAACATTCAAGTGGCGATCGTCAATGGGATTGCTACGTTCACTCCAACGGCAGACTGGAACGGCTCAGAAGCGCTGACGTTTACGGCTACCGATCCAAGCGGCGAGAGCGTTAGCCAAACGGTGAACTTCACAGTAGCGCCAGTGGCGGATATCGTGGCAGATAAAGCGACGGTTGTGGAAGATACGCCAACCATCATTAAGGTCTTAGATAACGACACGTTCGAAGGCGACGACAAAGTGGTGTCGCTGGATACCAATAACGGTCCAGCTAACGGCACGGTCTCGGTCAACCCGGATGGCAGCGTCACTTACACGCCAAACGACAACTTCCACGGTACAGACAGCTTCACGTACATCGTTACCTCCGGTGGGGTATCGGAATTCACCACGGTGAACGTCGATGTCACGCCAGTCAACGATGCGCCAGTGGCAAAAGATGATACCGCTGTCACTGGCGAAGACACGCCAGTGACGATTGATGTCCTACCAAACGATACTGACATCGATGGTGATACGTTAAGCATTGATTCGGCGTCTGTGCCGAGTGACCAAGGTACAGTTGAAATTGTTGACGGCAAGTTGGTGTTCACACCGGCTGAGAACTTCCATGGTGACGCTGAAATCACTTACACCGTTAGCGATGGTGCACTGACTGACCAAGCGACGGTCAACGTCACCGTGAATGCGGTGAATGACACGCCTGTGGTTGAAAGTAGCATCGCAGACCAAGCCTTGGCAGAAGACTTTACGCCATACAGCATCGATCTAAATACCGCGTTCAGCGACGTGGATAACGTGGATGGCGATCTGAGCTTTAGCGTTTCTGGCAACAGTAATGTCAATGTCTCAATAGAAAATGGCATTGCGACTATTAGCCCAACGGCAGACTGGAACGGCTCAGAAGCGTTGACGTTTACTGCCACCGATCCAAGCGGCGAAAGCGTTAGCCAAACGGTGAACTTCACGGTAGCGCCTGTGGCGGACATCGTGGCAGACAACGCGACGGTTGTAGAAGATACGCCAACCATCATCAAGGTCTTAGGTAACGACACGTTTGAAGGCGACGACAAAGTGGTGTCGCTGGATACCAACAACGGTCCAGCTAACGGCACGGTCTCGGTCAACCCGGACGGCAGCGTAACCTACACGCCAAACGACAACTACCACGGTACAGACAGCTTCACGTACATCGTCACCTCCGGTGGGGTGTCAGAGTCCACCACGGTGAACGTCGATGTCACACCAGTGAATGACGCGCCAGTGGCAAAAGATGATACCGCTGTTACTGACGAAGACACGCCAGTGACGATTGATGTCCTACCAAACGATACTGACATCGATGGTGATACGTTAAGCATTGATTCGGCGTCTGTGCCGAGTGACCAAGGTACAGTTGAAATTGTTGACGGCAAGTTGGTGTTCACACCGGCTGAGAACTTCCATGGTGACGCTGAAATCACTTACACCGTTAGCGATGGTGCACTGACTGACCAAGCGACGGTTAACGTCACTGTGAATGCGGTAAACGACGCGCCTGTGGTTGAAAGCAACATTGCAGACCAAACCTTGGCGGAAGATTTTACGCCATACAGCATCGATCTGAATACCGCTTTCAGCGATGTGGATAACGCCGATGGTGAGTTAACGTTTAGTGTCTCTGGCAACAGCAACATTCAAGTGGCGATCGTCAATGGCATTGCTACGTTCACTCCAACCGCAGACTGGAATGGCTCAGAAAACCTAACGTTTACGGCTACCGATCAAAGCGGAGAAAGCGTCAGCCAAACGGTGAACTTCACGGTAGCGCCTGTGGCTGACATTGTGGCAGACAACGCGACGGTTGTGGAAGACACGCCGACCATCATCAAGGTCTTAGATAACGACACGTTCGAAGGCAACGACAAAGTGGTGTCGCTCGATAGCAATAACGGTCCAGCCAACGGCACGGTCTCGGTCAACCCGGACGGCAGCGTCACTTACACGCCGAACGACAACTACCACGGTACAGACAGCTTCACCTACATCGTGACGTCCGGTGGCGTCAGTGAATCCACCAAGGTGAACGTCGATGTCACGCCAATGAACGATGCGCCAGTGGCAAAAGATGATACCGCTGTTACTGACGAAGACACGCCAGTGACGATTGATGTCCTGCCAAACGACACTGATATTGATGGTGATACGCTGTCTATCCAATCGGCGTCCGTACCTGAAGCGCAAGGCACAGTTGAGATTGTTGATGGTAAATTGGTCTTCACGCCAGCCGAGAACTTCCATGGCGACGCCGAAATCACTTACACGGTTACTGATGGTTCACTGACTGACCAAGCGACGGTCAACGTCACCGTGAATGCGGTGAACGACGCGCCTGTGGTTGAAAGCAGCATTGCAGACCAAGCCTTGGCGGAAGACTTTACGCCATACAGCATCGATCTAAATACCGCTTTCAGCGATGTGGATAACGTGGATGGCGATCTGACCTTCAGTGTCTCCGGCAACAGCAACATTCAAGTGGCGATCGTCAATGGCATTGCTACGTTCACTCCAACCGCAGACTGGAACGGCTCTGAAGCGTTGACCTTTACCGCCACCGATCCAAGCAGCGAAAGCGTTAGCCAAACTGTGAACTTCACAGTTGCGCCTGTGGCAGATATTGAATCTGACCGCGCGACGGTTGTGGAAGACACACCAACCATCATTAAGGTTTTAGGTAACGACACGTTCGAAGGCGACGACAAAGTGGTGTCGCTGGATACCAATAACGGTCCAGCGAACGGCACGGTCTCGGTCAACCCGGATGGCAGCGTCACTTACACGCCGAATGACAACTACCATGGGGCTGACAGCTTCACCTACATCGTTACGTCGGGTGGGGTATCAGAGTCCACCACGGTGAACGTCGATGTCACACTAGTCAACGATGCGCCAGTGGCAAAAGATGATACAGCTGTTACTGACGAAGACACGCCAGTGACGATTGATGTCCTACCAAACGACACCGACATTGATGGCGATACGTTAAGCATTGATTCGGCGTCTGTGCCGAGTGACCAAGGTAAAGTCGAAATTATTGATGGAAAACTGGTCTTCACACCGGCTGAGAACTTCCATGGTGACGCTGAAATCACTTACACGATTACTGATGGTGCACTGACTGACCAAGCGACGGTCAACGTCACCGTGAATGCGGTGAACGACACGCCTGTGGTTGAAAGCAACCTCGCAGACCAAGCCTTGGCAGAAGACTTTACGCCATACAGCATCGATCTAAATACCGCGTTCAGCGACGTGGATAACGTGGATGGCGATCTGAGCTTCAGCGTTTCTGGCAACAGCAACATTCAAGTGGCGATCGTCAACGGTATTGCTACGTTCACTCCAACCGCAGACTGGAACGGCTCAGAAGCGTTGACGTTTACGGCCACCGATCCAAGCGGCGAAAGCGTTAGCCAAACGGTGAACTTTACGGTTGCGCCTGTGGCGGACATCGTGGCAGACAAAGCGACGGTTGTGGAAGACACGCCGACCATCATTAAGGTTTTAGGTAACGACACGTTCGAAGGCAACGACAAAGTGGTGTCGCTGGATACCAACAATGGTCCAGCTAACGGCACGGTCTCGGTCAACCCGGACGGCAGCGTGACCTACACGCCAAACGACAACTACCACGGTACAGACAGCTTTACCTACATCGTCACCTCCGGTGGGGTATCGGAGTCCACCACGGTGAACGTCGATGTGACGCCAGTCAACGATGCGCCAGTGGCGACCAATGACAATGCCGTTACTGACGAAGATACACCAGTGACGATTGATGTTCTGCCAAACGATACTGACATCGATGGTGATACATTACGTATTGACTCGGCATCTGTGCCGAGTGACCAAGGGACAGTCGAGATCGTTGACGGCAAACTGGTGTTCACACCGGCTGAGAACTTCCATGGTGACGCTGAAATCACTTACACCGTTACCGATGGCTCGCTGACTGACCAAGCGACGGTCAACGTCACCGTGAATGCGGTGAACGACACGCCTGTGGTTGAAAGCAACCTCGCAGACCAAACCTTGGCGGAAGACTTTACGCCATACAGCATCGATCTAAATACCGCTTTCAGTGATGTGGATAACGTAGATGGCGAGCTGAGCTTCAGTGTCTCTGGCAACAGCAACATTCAAGTGGCGATCGTCAATGGGATTGCTACGTTCACTCCAACCGCAGACTGGAACGGCTCAGAAGCGCTGACCTTTACGGCCACCGATCCAAGCGGCGAAAGCGTTAGCCAAACGGTGAACTTTACAGTAGCGCCTGTGGCAGACATCGTGGCAGACAACGCGACGGTTGTGGAAGACACACCAACCATCATCAAGGTTTTAGGTAACGACACGTTCGAAGGCGACGACAAATTGGTGTCGCTGGATAGCAATAACGGCCCAGCCAACGGCACGGTCTCGGTCAACCCGGACGGCAGCGTCACTTACACGCCAAACGACAACTATCACGGGGCAGACAGTTTTACCTACATCGTTACCTCCGGTGGTGTCAGTGAATCCACCATTGTTAACGTCGATGTCACGCCAGTAAACGACAAACCTGACAGTGAAGACTTTACGCATGTGGCCGATGTTCAGCTTACGCACGTTGTGTTTGATACCGATACGAAGCCTCTGGGTCGCGGTGACTCTCAAGATCATATCGCGGATGTTGAAGACGACTTAAAAGGCAACGATCTACATGTCCGAATTACTGAACTGCCAACCTCAGGTACGTTGTTCTTTAAAGATAGTGATGGTGGGTTGCACGAAATTAAAGAAGTAAGCGATACGCTTTATGACAAAGACAGCCTTTACTATGAAGCTGATAATGTGGGTTTCTTATTAGGTATCAAGGATCGCCCAGATACACCAAATAGTTCCGAGTCTACAACAGATTTCAATAATTGGGGGCTAAGTGAGGACGGAGGTCCATCACACTCCCGTACTGAGCATTTAGCAAATGGAGCTTCTATCACCATTTCTTCTGATAGCGGTGAGCTTGCGCAGTACAACCGCCAGGTGTCACACATCGGCAATGGTATCGCTGACAATGATGGGCAGGGTATTGAGAAAGGTGAAACGATTACGATCGATTTGTCTAATAACCCTGTGGGCAGCGTAAACCTTGGCTTAGATGGATTAGGTGGATTGTTTGATTACGGTGATGACAACGCAGCACTTATTACGGTTACATACTTAGATTCAAATAATGTCCAACAGACTCAAACGTTCGAGTTTTTGAAGCCTGAAGGCAACTTCATGCTATTCCAAGAAACAAGCGTTGGTTATGGGAAAGATCTAGCTCTTCCTGAAGGTTCGGTCATTACTCAGTTAGATTTTTCTACGAAAAATGAAGGGAACTGGGAGTTACGTTATGTAGAAGGTGTACCTGCCGAAGACAGCTTTGGATATGTGGCAGTCGACTCTGAAAATGGCGTTAGCGATCCATCTACAGTCAATATCGTTAATGAAATGCTAGATGGTAATATTGCTGAAAATGGGCCAAGCCTGTCTGTGGTCGGTGATAGCGTGACTGAGGGTGACAATGTCACGTTCTCGGTTGTTCTAAATGAAACCACTAGCACTGCCGTTAAGTACCAAGTTGATATGCTTGCTCAAGGTTCTTCAGTTGATAAGAATGACGTAAATCTATCAAATGCAACCTATACAAATGGTGTTGTTTTCTTAGGTGGTTACTTGATTGTTCCTGCAGGTATAAGTAGCTTCGAAATATCGATTCCGACTATTGATGACTTGGTTGTGGAAAGCAGCGAAACGATCGTTCTTGAGATCGGCGGTGAAACGGGGACGGCAACAGTTCTTGATAATGACAGTACAAAACTTAGCGTAGTAGATGCCGGCGATGTCATTGAAGGAACTGACGCAATATTTACCGTTTTACTCTCTAACCCTGTTCAAGAGGCCGTTGTCGTCAATCTGAAGTCAACAACAAATGATAGCTATACTGCGGAAGATGTTGATCTAGGCACTATGGTAGTGACCTATGTGGATACTCATGGTCAAACTCAAACATTAGATATAGCGCCTAATGGAGACGTTACTATACCTCCAGGTGTCGCTGAAATTAAAGTCGCAGTCCCGACCAAACTAGATAATGTCCATGAAGGTGATGAGAGCTTTGGTCTTACGGTTACGGAAATCGGTAGTGTCACCAGTAATGGTATTGCAACTGGTAACGCAAATATTGTGGATTCTGATCCTGCACCTTTAGTTAGTATTAGTGCCGATCAAAATAGCGTAAATGAAGGTGAAACGGCAGGCTTTACGCTGACACTTGATAAAGTTGCAGATGAGAGTGTTACGGTTCATGTCGAATATAGTGGCGTGGCCCAAGATGGAAAAGATTTTGTTGGCGTTCTGAGTGTTGAAGTTCCTGCGGGTCAATCTTCAGCTGCTCTTGACTTACTGACGGTCACCGATGGTATTTATGAGGGCGCAGAATCTTTCACAGTAACCATTAAAGAGGTTGATGGCGCTGATGCGAGCATTGCTTCAAATAACAGCGCAAGTGTTGTGATCGTTGATGCCCAAAGTGCACCGAAAGTGACTATTAGCTCAGATCAATCCTCAGTTGATGAAGGTAGTGATGCAAAATTTATCGTCAACATTGACCAAAAAGCAGATGAAGATGTACTGGTAACATTCACAATCGGAGGGAATGTTGATGACAAAGATTATATTGCTCCAAGTACGTACACAGTCACGATTCCAGCGGGTAAAACGTCGGCGCCGATTGATATAAAAACTCTCGATGATGGTATTTACGAAGATCTTGAAAACCTAACCGTGACTCTAATTGATACGGTTGGTGCAGATTCGACGCTTGCAAGTGACTCGAATGAAGCAACAGTCTCTATTATAGATGCTCAGCACGCTCCAGAGTTTATTTCTGGCGGCGATAGTGCTGGTGACAAACCAAATGATGATGTTTACGACTTCGGGTCAGTTAACGAAAACACGGTGAGTGGGGCCGTTATCGGCACGGTCGTTGCTGAAGATCACGATAATGACGTGCTTGTATACCGCTTTGCAGATGGCTCGAGCACTAATGGTATTTTTGATATCGACCCGACAAGTGGAGAGATTTCATTGAACAAGACAATCGATGATGTTGACTTGGGCGATTATACGCTTCAGGTTGAGGTTATCGATGGAACTGGCGGGATTGATACTGCCGAGGTAAATGTTTCTCTGGTAAATGTGAATGATGCTCCTGAATCTTCGCCTTCAGTGGTTGAGATGAATGAAGATACTCAAGTGATGCTTGATTGGTCATCATTCGGTATTAGCGATGTGGACTCTGATGTATCAGACCTATCCGTCCAAATTACAACGCTTCCTAGCGATGGCTCATTAGAGTACAGAGATTCGCAAGGCGATTGGCAGTCTGTACAAATCGATCAAGTCCTCGATAAATCGCTTTTTGAGGAAAACGGTGTTCGTTTTGTACCTGAATTAAATGAATCAGGCAGTGACAGCTTCGGCGGAAATCAAGTCGGAGATCAGGAATCTAGTTACGCTCAAATTGGTTTTAAACCGACAGATGGGCAGAGCTCTGGTCAAGAGTCGACACTGACAATAGACGTGAACCCTGTAGCTGACAAACCGAACTTAATTGCAGTGACGCCATTAAACTCATTGCCTCAACAAGAGTTTAACGTTACGACATGGAGTAATGTTCAAGTTGGTTCTAGTGATGGTATGGGGGTCAATGGAGAGACTCTAATCTCAGCGATCAACGCTCTTAATGAAGCCGATGGTACTCGATTGAGTTGGGCAAATGTGGAAGATTTAGGGACTCATGCAACCTTGGCAAATGAGGCCGTTCTAGTCACATCTCTTGTTTATCTCGAAGCTGGCTCGAGTTACGACTTTGTCGGTCAAGCCGATGATAGCCTTGCAATCAAGTTGGGTGGTACGTTACTTGATCAAGCTCGTTGGGGGAGCGACAGTGGTGATATTAAGGGAGCTAGCTTTACCCCTTCGGTATCTGGCTTTTATCCAATTGAAATTTATCACCATAACCAAAGTGGTCCGGGTAACTTTAATGTGGATGTATCCATTAATGGACAAGCGCCTGTCAACCTGAGCAATAGTAGTCTTTACGTAGTTAGTGATGAAAGTGCACTAGAAGCAACTGATATCAGAACGTCTGAACTACAAGAAGTTAATGGTGTTGCGTTTTACGAAACATACCAGCTGAACGAAGGGTTACAAGATACAGCGATACCGCTCTCTGAAATTAAAGCAAGCTTAAATGATACAGATGGCTCTGAATCACTTAAAGTCACGCTAACTGGCTTACCTGTAGGTGCGATCCTTTCAGATGGAAATAGTTCTATTACTGTCGCAACTATTGATGAAGAACTGGACGTGACAAGTTGGGCATTAGATGCACTTACTGTGACTCCACCTGCGGGCTCCCATGATGACTTCACTATCAATTTGACTGCAACGAGTACAGAAAGCTCGAATGGTGATTCAGCAGAATCTAACTTGGCGATCAATGTTGTAGTACATGAGAACTTACCGACGGAAACGGAAAGTGATTTGGGCGAAACCATAGAAGACAATACTCTACAAGGGAATGTATTGCTTAATGACTCTGACGGCGACAATATTCTGATGGTAGATCATCTTACTATCGATGGTGCTGATTACGAGGTAGGCGAAAGTGTTTCTTTGACTAGTGGTACGTTACTAGTAAACCGAGATGGTAGTTACATATTTGAACCTGCTGAGCATTGGTCAGGTGACGTTCCATTAATTAGCTATACCACAAATACTGGCGTAACAAATACACTTGATATCAATGTTGTTGCTATCGCAGATGCACCTACGATCACGATCAATGTTGGCGACTTAGTTAAACGAGATGCTATTGATCCAAACCATCACTTAGCTACATCGGCAATAAATAATACCAATACCGAAAATGAGGCTGTCGCAGCCAACCTTGGGTTGGATAATGCAGTACCTAAAATTAATACACACGCTGGTGTTGTGTTGGGAGTCAATACTGACTTAAGTGACACCGACAGCTTGTTTGTTGGGACAGATTTCAACGATGTATTCTATGGTGGCGGTGGCGATGACGTATTTGTTGGCGGTGGTAACAATGATACGTTTTATGGTGATGACGCGACCAGTCTTACTCTGCATGATGGTAAAGATACAGTCTACTTAACAGGGAACTTTGATGACTACAAAATGACCTTCAAAGACGATCATGGAGGTAAAGTTCCATATTGGATTTTATTAGATAGTCGTTCTATCGATTCGGTAAACGATCATACAGGTAGTGATGACCGAGGTGATCATTTATATGAAATTGAACGCGTTGTTTTTGCAGACAAAATTGTTGATTTGAAACCTGATGGCACTTATGAAGTGCTTCAAGATCGCTGGATTTCGGTCGATGTGGATGTTGATCTAGTTGATGTCGATGGAAGTGAGGATTTAGCGCAGACTGCTCTTGTACAAGATCTACCAGACGGTGTTGACGTGTATGTTGATGGGGTCGCAATTAAGCAAGATTCAAATGGAGATTACCCTGTCACTCTTGGTACAGATGGTAAGCTTTCCCTGGATATCAGAGTGCCATTCGATTATGAAGGCAGCTTAGAGTTCCCGCTAAGCGTTACTGCTACGTCTGTTGAAGGATCAAATAATGACGCAGCTTCAACAACTGAATCCGTTGAGCTTACAGCTCGTGACTATGTGTTGGAGTCGGGATCGCATGGGAATGATCAGATAACGGGTAGTGACGATCACGATATTATTGTTGGTGATGTTCAAGGATTGGAGATCATTGCAGGTCAGGACTACAACATCGCATTTGTTCTGGATACTTCAGGGAGCATGGGTAACTGGGTAGGAACTGCGAAGCAAGAAGTGCTAGACGTGTTTGATGAGCTGTTAAGTGCGGTAAATCAAGGAGAGAAGCCAGGGACAGTGAATATTCACCTTAGTGAATTTGCTTCAAGTGCATCAGCGGTGATTTCTGTTGACTTGAGTTCTCTTACAGCAAGAAAAGAGTTTGTAGAAGAGTTGAATCGTGTAATTGATGATGAGGGTTCTGGCGGCACAAACTATGAGGCGGGCTTACAGTCGGCCGTTGAATGGTTCAGCAGTCAACCTAACCCTAATGGCCAAAATATCACGTACTTTGTTACGGATGGTCAACCAAATAGAGCAACATACCTCTATGGTGTAGCACCGAGTGAATTCTCGAAAGTGATTTTGGACGTCGATAATTCTGGCAAGCTTGTTACCCTGCAAGATATTGCGAGTAAAAACAATTACTCATACGGACAAACAGTTACCTACAAAGGTGATGTCGTTATAGATAGTTACGGTAAGGTTTATTCACCGCTAACAGGAAGAATCCTTGGCGATATCGACAGATATTATGGCTCTATCCGTTATTACGATGAAGGGAATAGCTCGACACAAGCTCAACACATGTATCAAGTACTAGCGGCATTGTCCTCTATAGAAGCGATAGGTCTTGGGAGTGGCGTTGATGAACATACACTCAAGCAGTATGACACTGATGGTGTGGTAGAGTCAGATATTGATGTTACTAAGCTTGCTGAAACGATATTGGGTCAAGATGTACCTCTCAAACAAGGTTCAGACACTATTCAAGGAGGTGAAGGTAACGATATCTTGTTAGGTGACTTAATTGAGTTTGGTGGTAATGAACAAGGCTTAAGTGCGATTCAATCACATGTGGCGCAGCAAACGGGTCAGGATGTGTCTACCGTTGACGGCGAAGATATACATGAGTACGTTAGAAATAACTTGGAAGAATTCAACCAAACTCACCAAGGAGATAAATCGGATAATTTATATGGCGGCGCTGGTGATGACTTACTATTTGGTCATGGTGGCAACGACATACTCGTTGGCGGTGAAGGGGATGATATTCTGATTGGTGGTTTAGGTAGTGATACTTTAACAGGGTCAGAAGGGGCCGACATCTTTAAGTGGAGTGAAGTCACTAACGATGTTGATACTGTCACTGACTTCAATAAAAATGAAGACGCTCTAGACTTCTCAGATCTGTTTGACGACTTATCTAAAGATGAAATTGGAGAGCTTCTTAATGATCTTCAATCAGGTGATCATACTGGTGATGTCGGAGAGTATCATGTAGAAGTGGCACCAGACGGGGGATCTGAGGCAAACCTGAGTATTACAAAAGGGAGCTCGACATTGGACATCCATTTTGACGGTGCAAGTGTTGATGATGTGACTCAAAGCTTAATTGCGAGTTTAGAAGCTCAGTACAAAGACATGTAGTAGCGCTAAACTGTAGTCAAATTTAAAATCAAAAAGGTCTAGCAATTTGCTAGACCTTTTATTTTTACGGTCTGTTTATTGTTGTGCTAGCTTTTTGGAAGTGTTGTGAAAACGGTCCATTCTTTCTTCACTTCACCTTTGTGGCCAATCACTGTTGCGGTTACTCGACGGTTCAATGCGTGACTAACTTGGTCTGTACCTTGTGTCGCAAGTACTGTGTCTCCATAGCCGACAATGGTAACTCTATCTCCACTAATGCCGTTCTTCATGAGCTCTTTTCTAACGTTTTCAGCGCGGCGCTTAGATAAGTCAAGATTATGTTCTGCAGTACCAGTGCGACTAGCATAACCTTGAATCTCTATAGACGTGTTCGGGTACTCTTTCAAAAAGTCGGATAGTTCAAGAATTTGTTGCGTAAAGATAGGGTTGATCACATCGGAATCGTTCGCAAATAGTACTCGAATTTGCATTTCTTGTGAGGAGTCAACGTACGAACCGCAACCGTCGTTGTCTATTTCGGCACCCAAAGGTGTACCCGGGCACAAATCTCGCTCGTTAATGACTCCGTCAGAGTCATCATCTATATGATCAGCCCACTGATCGGCAATTGGGGTATCTATGTAATCATATTCATCACCACGATCTGATGAACTGCATGCGGAGAGCATTAATGAGAGTGTAATAAAAGCTATGTGTTTCATAATTAATACTCCACTTCTTCTAGCCATTCTTTAGGCATTTCAACCCTTAATGCACTCAACAGTTGCCCAGTTGCGTTCATCACTCGATATTTGGCGTACTGCTCTGCGTATTTAGAATCTAAGTAGTCTTTACGCGCCTCAAAGAGCTCGTTTTCAGTGTTCAATAGATCAAGCAGTGTTCGTTTACCGATGCGATATTGCTTCTCGTAAGCAATTACGGTTTCAGACGCAGAGTCTACATGATCTGATAGAAACTCTTTTTGTTGTAATGTTAAATCAAGCGCACTCCAAGAAAGCCTTAACCCTTCTTCAACATTGCGATAGGCACCTTCACGCAAGTCTTTTGCTTTATTTAGCTGGTAGGCAAAGTTTTCTGAGTTCGCTGCATCACTGCCACCATTGAATAGGTTGTAGCGTAGACGCAGCATGGCAAGTGTCTCATCACTTCGACCTTTTAAACCATCAGCGTCGTCACGCCATGTTTGCGAAGCTTCAATTGAAATGGTTGGGTAATTAACACCTTTAGACTGTTTGTATTGAAACTTAGCCGAGTCTACGTCTGCGAGCGCCACTTGAATAACGGGATGAAGTTCAAATGCCAAGCCTACCGCTTCATCAACCGTGTACGGGATAAAGTTTTGGTCCGCTCTCGGAAAGATTAACCCTTGTGGTGTTTGACCGACTAAACGAGTGAACATCGTGTGAGAGTCATACAGGTTATTTTGAGCAGCAGCTAAGTTTCCGTGTGCTTTTGCCAAACGTGCTTCTACCTGCGTCAAGTCAGCAGTAGAGCCGATACCCGAGTTGACTCGTTTTTTAATGTCATCGTAAATATCTTTATGAACAGCAAGGTTGTTTTCTGAAAGCTTTAGGACTTCATACGCTTTAACAGCGTCCAAGTACACTTTAGTCACTTCAAGTGCCTTATCTGAAGCATCTGCTAAGAGTTGAAATCTAACAGATTCAGCATCAGCTGCGGTTCGATCAATATCATTTAATGTAGCGCTACCATCCCATATTAGTTGGGTCAGTGTCACTGAAGCTTCCTTTCGAGTGTAATCCGTGTCTCCTCGACCAACTTCATCTGACGGGTCTAATCCTTCATATCCAATTCCAGCATCTAGATCAACAGAGGGGAGGTAAGCACCTGATGAAGCTTCATTTATGTACTTCTGGCTCATAAACTCGTTAAATGCACTCTTAATATCGGGGTTATTTTGTAGCGTCTGTGCAACCGCTTGCTCTAGAGTTTGACCGAAAACTGGTGAAGACACTATTAAGCAACAGCAGGCTATATGTACTCGATTCCATCTCACGTTAGTTCTCCTAAAATCATGTCGCTCTTATTCTGTTTCATATTTGAGACGAGAAGTTACAAACAATGAATTTTCTTAGTGCGTATTATCAACTTGTTGATGTTTAAATGTTTAATTCAATAAAAAACAACAATCTTACTCTCTAAACTCTAGCATACGAGGCAAGGCTTGCTTGGTAAGTGGTCGATTTTTTCGTAGAAAACCTTTTTATCTTAAGAGCATAGCGGAAACTGGTTTAAATGAAGGCAAATTCTTCGGTTATTTTCCTTATTACTCTCAAAAAACTAAATCCTCTTGGAATAAAACGAAAAATTCATATTTTGTCTAAACTATAGACGTGTTTAGTGCAGTAACAAGCCTTTAATTAAACTAATACAAGGATGAAGAGCATGGATCGAGTAGCGTTAAGTTCATTGATGAGCAATGTCGTGGTTATAGGGCTTGATGGGAACCTGAGAAGTCTTGAAAGTGGTCAGCTACCTCAGCCTGGTGAATTAATTATTGAGGAAGTTTCTGATACATCAGAATTAATTGTACAACAGGTAACACCGCAAGGTAGTTCAATTAACGTTACTGATGATGTCACTGCGCTAATCGAGGCTATCGCTAGTGGAGAAGACCCTACTGCTCTTGGTGAGGATTTTGAGCCAGCTGCAGGTGAGGAAAGTGGTTCTAGCCCCCAAAATACTGGTGCAATAGATCGTACTGGCGCTGAATTGTTGGCTAGTACGAATTTTGAGACCGTCGGTATTGATGGAATCGGACTATCTACAACTCAAGCACTATCTTTGTTGGATCTTTTCAGAGTAATTAATGGCCCTGTACCACCGACTATCTTAGTTCAAGAAATATCTAGTCCGACTATCAACGAAGGTGACCAAGTTGTATTCGATATTACTCTAAGTCAAACAACTGAAGACAACACTGATGTCATTCTTTCTCTCCTTGATGGAACCGCAACAGGCGGCTCAGCTGACGAGAACGGGAGTGACTACGTCAATGAGCGTGTCCTCATAACATTTTCTGATGGTACAACAGAAGAAGTTTCAGTCGGTGAAAGCGGAACCTTTACCATTTCGATCCCACCGGGTGAAAGTGACTTTACGGTCTCTATAGACTCTATTGACGACTCTATATTTGAAGGCCCAGAAACGTTTACGCTCTCTGGCACGACAGAAGAACAAAGCACACCTGTTACTGGGACTGCCACTATTTTAGATGATGGTAGTGGACCTGGCTCAAATCCTGATGATGATCGCCCAGCGGTAACGATTAGTGATGCAGGTACGGTTAATGAGGGTGAGACAGCGAACTTCAAAGTGACGCTGTCGAATGCCTCCGAGTCCACTGTTCAAGTCAAGCTAGGCCTGAACTTAGGTGACACCGAAGTTGGAGACTTAGGCACCTTAGAATACAACACAGGCTCCGGTTGGGTTGCAGTGCCAAGCGATGGCGTAGTAACGGTGCCAGCGGGGCAAACTGAGTTTGATGTGCGCATTGCTTCTATTGATGACGCGGTGTACGAAGGCCCTGAAGATTTCAGTGTGACGGTGACTGGCATTGGCGCAGTGCAAGGCAGCGATACGGGTACGGCGACGATAGTGGATGATGGCAGTGGTCCGGGCCCTGATCCGGATGATGACCGTCCAAGCGTGACTATTTCAGATGCTGGCACCATCAATGAGGGTGACACAGCCAACTTCAAAGTCACCTTATCGAACGCGTCTGAAGCGGAAACGCAGTTGGAACTGGGTCTTAATCTTGGTGATACCGAAGTTGGAGATTTGGGCACCCTAGAATACAACACGGGAAGTGGTTGGGTTGCAGTGCCAAACGATGGCGTGGTGACGGTGCCAGCAGGGCAAACTGAG
>NZ_JAWOTC010000016.1:0-80518 GCF_033338675.1 Vibrio sp. Vb1574 | reverse complement strand
CCTCAGAAGCTACAAACAGAATAGATAAGTTGTTAGTAGCCAACTCGAGCTCCTTTCGGAATAACAACAATGCCCTCCTCAGACACGTGGAAGTGTTTTTTATCTTCTTGAAGATTCACACCAATCTGAGTACCAGGAGCAATATCGGCATCCTTGTCGACAATCACACGACGTAAAACACATCCTTCGCCAATTTTTACGTCACCAAGAAGTATACATTCGCTGATATCGCAAGCAGAAGCAATATTACTGCGAAAACCAAGCACCGACTTTTCGATTCTTGAGCCTCTAACATAGCTGCCATTACACACTAAACTATCGATTATCTGCACACGACCATTATCAGAGTCGGTAAATGTCGCAGGTGGCAATGGTGGGTAGTAGGTATGCAATGGCCATTTACGGTTGTACAGCGAAAATGGTGCATCTTTTTCTAGCAGATCCATATGCGCTTGCCAGTACGCATCAATAGTTCCGACATCACGCCAGTACACCTCTTCTTTTTCGCCACTGATTTTGTTGGTACTGAAGTCATACACGAACACATCACCTCTAGGGAACATCTTTGGAATGATGTCCTTTCCAAAATCATGTGATGAAGCTTCATTATCCGCATCTTCGACCAACTCTGAGAACAGTACCTGAGCTTCAAAAACATAGTTACCCATTGAAACTAAAGCGTAATCAGGGTCACCAGGAATCGACTTCGGATTTGCTGGTTTTTCTTCAAAGCCAATCATACGACCTTCACTATCGACTTCGATAACCCCAAATTGCGACGCCTCTTTTAGTGGCATGCGCAATGCAGATACCGTCAGAGAAGCCTTCTTTTCTGAGTGGAAGTTCAGCATTTGTTTGATATCCATCTTATAGATATGGTCAGAGCCAAAAATACAAACTTGCTCTGGTTCCTCTAATTCCATAAAACGCAGGTTTTGATAGATCGCGTCCGCCGTCCCTTCGTACCAACGTTTACCAGTACGCATTTGAGCGGGAATAGGATCGATAAAGCGGTCTGTAATACCGTTGATGTTCCACCCCTTTTTTAAGTGATGGAATAAAGATTGAGATTTAAATTGGGTTAGGACGTAAATGCGCATCAGATCCGCATTAACAAAATTGTTTAGAGCAAAATCGATCAATCGATAACTACCACCAAACGGTACCGAAGGTTTACTGCGAGATTCCGTTAAAGGTCTCAAACGAGAGCCTTCACCGCCAGCAAGAATCATTCCCAAAACACCAGCCATTTGTTGTTCTCCATATCGTTATAGCTTGGATTTGGTACTCGCTTGAATGAGTCATACTCGGGGAGTCAAGCGAATACATTTAGCAACCGTCTCTGAGTTTCTGTGAACTCTTACAACACGGATAAAAAAGCTACGGCACTTCCAGTATGCAACGTCCACTCTTTCCTTATTTTTTGACGCAAACAATGCACACAGTTGCACTAATTTTTGTAATAAATTATCTAAGCGGGTTCTAAATTACAATTTTTAATACGCCATTCTGTGTACCATACAGCTCTTGCGTACTCAAGACGATATCTAGATCACACATGGAAAAGCAAACGATTACATTGTGAAAACAATTTACGAACGGATTCACTACACCGCCGATTTTTTAGCCCAATGTATAACAAATATGTGAATGCAAAATGAAAGTTACAACGAATATTTTTTACATAAAAAATACATCAGCGACTACGAAATATTGATACTGGGATCTTCTCGCGTCAGCAAAACTCAGTCAAAGCAGCAAAGATCTATACGAACAACACAGTGGCCTTTACGCAAAAACAAAACGCAAAAAAGGCAGCGATATCGCTGCCTTTTTACATTACTTAGATCGTACGTTTTTATGCTTTCGCTTTTTTACGCTTATCAGTGACTTCCCACTTACCGTCAACAAAGAGCGCTGTCCAACCAGATGGTTTGCCATTCTCTTCCGAACGAACGTAGTTCTCTTTTGTTTTGCGACTAAAGCGTACAACTGCAGGACGACCATCAGGATCTTCTTGCGGTGCGGTCGCTAGGTATTTGAACTTCTCAGGTAAACGCTCTTCAAAACGTGCCAGTTCAGCAACCAAAGGAGCACGTGTCTCGCGCGATTTCGGGAAGTTGCTTGCCGCCATAAATAGACCTGAAGCACCATCACGAAGTACGAAATACGCATCTGAGTTTTCACATGGCAACTCGGGGAAATGAACAGGATCTTCTTTCGGGGGCGCGACTTCGCCATTCTTCAAGATCTTTCGAGTGTTCTTGCACGTTTCGCTCGTACAATCCATGTATTTACCAAAGCGACCATTCTTAAGCACCATATCAGAGCCACATTTGTCACATTCAACAACTGGACCATCGTAGCCTTTTACTTTGAACTCGCCGTATTCAACAAGGTAGCCTTCACAGTTCGGGTTATTACCACAAACATGCATCTTACGCTTGTCATCAATCAGGTATGCGTCCATCGCTGTTTCACAGATCGGACAACGCTTTTTAGCACGAAGAGCTGCGGTTTCAACGTCTTCTTCTAGAACGTTAATAATACCTTCTTCGTCACCCAAGTTGATGGTTGTCTTACAACGCTCTTTTGGTGGTAACGCGTAACCTGAACAGCCTAAGAACACACCTGTTGAAGCAGTACGGATGCCCATTGGACGGCTACACGTCGGACACTCGATATCCGTCATGACGATGTGGTTTAACTTCATACCGCCTTCTGACTCATCCAGCTCCGCTTTTTCAAGATCGCCAGTAAAATCAGCAAAGAAGTTGTCTAACACAGCTTTCCAGTTCACTTCACCTTCAGCGATTTGGTCCAATTTCTGTTCCATACGCGCAGTAAAGTCGTAGTTCATCAAATCGTTAAAGCTGTCATCAAGGCGGTCAGTAACAATTTCACCCATTTTTTCAGCGTAGAAACGGCGCTGATCAACTTTCACGTAGCCACGATCTTGAATCGTAGAAATGATCGATGCGTAAGTCGACGGACGACCAATACCTCGTTTCTCTAGCTCTTTAACCAGTGCTGCTTCAGTGTAGCGCGCAGGTGGCTTTGTAAAGTGCTGTTTAGGGTCAAGTGACTCTAAGCTTAGCTTATCGCCAAGTTGTACCGCAGGAAGGATTGTATCCTCGTTTTTGCCCATTGGACGCTGTACACGAGTCCAGCCGTCAAATTTAAGGATACGGCCTTTCGCTTTAAGCGTGTATTCTGCCGCTTTTACACTGATGGTTGTTGAATCGTATTCTGCTGGCGTCATTTGACACGCTACAAACTGATTCCAAATCAAAGCGTAAAGTTTGTGCGCATCAGCATCGACACCTTGCAGGTCTTCCGCCTTAACACCCACATTTGAAGGACGGATCGCTTCGTGCGCTTCCTGTGCTCCTTCTTTGCTACCGTACGTCAATGCTTTCGCTGGTAGGTACTTATCACCAAACTCAGAACCAATAAAGTCACGTACAGCGTCCACAGCCTCGGCACTTAGGTTAGTCGAGTCAGTACGCATATAAGTGATGTAACCGGCCTCATAGAGGCGCTGAGCTAGCATCATGGTCTTTTTCACGCCGTAGCCCAGACGTGTACTTGCTGCCTGTTGAAGCGTAGAGGTGATGTAAGGTGCTGAGGGCTTGCTCTTTGTAGGGCGGTCTTCACGCTTACATACTTCGTAACTTGCATTCTCAAGTACAGACATCGCTGCTTTGGTTTCTGCCTCATTAACTGGCTTAAACGCAGAACCGTCTTTCTGAGCAACAAGCAGTTTAAAGTCCGCTTTGTCTTTCGTTTTCGTATTCGCATGAATGTCCCAGAATTCTTCTGGTACAAACGCGTTAATCTCACGCTCACGCTCAACTAACAGTTTCACCGCAACAGACTGCACGCGACCAGCAGATAAACCACGAGCCACTTTTTTCCAAAGTAAAGGTGAAACCATAAAACCAACGACACGGTCCATGAAGCGACGTGCTTGTTGGGCATTTACACCATCCATGTTCAGCTCGCCAGGTGTCTGGAAAGCTTGTTGGATCGCGTTTTTCGTAATTTCGTTAAAAACTACACGTTTGTATCGCTCTTCATCGCCACCGATGATCTCACGAAGGTGCCATGCGATTGCTTCCCCTTCGCGGTCCAAATCGGTTGCGAGATAAACGCAATCTGCGTCTTTGGCGAGTTTTTGTAGTTCGTTGACAACTTTTTCTTTGCCTGGAAGGATTTGGTAATTCGCTTCCCAGTCATGATATGGGTTAATCCCCATCTTTTTGATCAACGCTTTGCGGTCTTTCTCTTTTTTAACGCGCGCTTTCTCTTCCGGACTCATCCCTTTAGTTGAGATGGCTGCGGCTTTTTTCTCACCAGTGCTTTGACCGGCCGTAGGCAGATCACGCACATGACCAACACTAGACTTAACAATAAAGTCTTTACCAAGGTACTTATTTATCGTCTTTGCCTTGGCTGGTGACTCCACTATAACGAGTGATTTACCCATAACTGACTCTAACGTCCTTCATAATAATGCGGGTAGAAACCTTGTTTAAAGGCCACCCGCATAATGTTCTATTTCATTGCTTCTTTTTTTACTATTGTGCGAGATGAAAAGAAGATCAACTGCTTTTTTGAAATTCAGATCCGATTGGTTGACAATTCATCGTCTTTATACTTCAAAGAGACAGGGTTCTGAAAGGTATTGAGCGGCATATCTAAACAGGCAAACTTAGCATCCGCTAATCCAATGCAATAAATTTTGTTACCCATCACAAAATAGTTTGGTTCAATGCTCTGCCATCTTCCTCCGCATCATGCTTATACTCTAAAAATTGATCTGTTTAGTCTTACTGAACGATTGACTGAATTAATCATGCACACCCATTTTAGTTGTAGGTATACTCAGCATTCTTAACTAAATAGAATGGTAGAAAGAATATGTCTGATAGAACGTTTATCGAAGAGTTCGACCTTCTTTTGATCGCTAACCAAATCATCCAAGAGCACGATGATTACATCGAGGGAATGCGAGCAACAAGTGTAGAAGAAAAAGAAGGTGTTTTAGTTTTTAAAGGTGAATACTTCCTTGATGACAAAGGTTTACCAACTTCAAATACGACTGCAGTATTCAATATGTTCAAATACTTAGCGCATCACCTTTCTAAGGAATTTACGCTGGTTAAATAGTATTGGGAAACAAAAAAGCCAGAGTGTTATTCACTCTGGCTTTTTTGTTTTAGGTCAGAATATTTAGCAGCTTAAAGCCTTAAGTTTGTCGAAGTAGTCAGGGAACGTTTTCGACGTACACTTTGGATCGTTAATCGTCACAGGCGTATCACTAAGTGCCACCAGCGAAAAACACATCGCCATTCGATGATCATCGTAAGTATCAATCGCAGCATGCTTTAACTGAGAGACAGGTTTGACGATGATGTAGTCTTCCCCTTCTTCCACTTCCGCACCGACTTTACGTAACTCAGTCGCCATAGCTGACAAACGGTCTGTTTCTTTTACACGCCAGTTATAAACGTTACGAATAGCGGTAGTGCCTTCGGCAAATAGCGCTGTTGTCGCGATGGTCATTGCAGCATCAGGGATATGGTTGTAATCCATATCGATGCCTTTCAATTGACCAACACGTGAAATTACGTAGTCATCACCCCATTCAATTTCTGCACCCATTTTTTCAAGCGCATCAGCAAATTGAATATCACCTTGAATGCTGTTTTTACCGATACCCGTGACTTTAACTTCTCCACCTTTGATGGCTGCCGCCGCCAAGAAGTAAGAAGCAGAAGACGCGTCACCTTCAACCAAGAAATCACCTGGAGCAATGTATTGCTGACCGGCTGGGATCACAAACTCTTGATAGTCGTTGTTGATCACATCGACTCCAAACTGCTTCATGATATGCAGGGTGATATCGATATAAGGCTTAGAAACCAAATCGCCTTCGATGTTGATGCGAATTTCACCTTCAGCCAATGGCGCAGACATTAAGAAAGCGGTCAAGAACTGACTTGAAATGGACCCATCGATAGAAACTGTACCTGCTTTTAGGCCAGTACCAATTATTTTGAGAGGCGGAAAGTTCTCGTTTTCCATGTACTCAACGTTCGCACCAGCATCTTTCAGTGCCGTGACAAGGTGACCAATTGGACGCTCTTTCATACGAGGTTCGCCCGTCAGTACATACTCCCCTTCTCCAAGACAAAGAGCCGCAGCTAATGGTCGCATCGCAGTGCCAGCATTGCCGAGAAATAACTCTACCGGCTCTGAGACAGAAAACGGACGCCCAAGGCCTTCAACGAGACATTCTGTTTTATCTTCGGAAAGTTGGTATTGAACGCCTAGTTTAGTCAGCGCATTCAGCATATGACGAATATCATCACTGTCGAGGAGATTAGTAAGGCGAGTTCTGCCTTTAGCAAGAGCAGCAAGTAAAAGAGCTCGATTAGAAACACTTTTAGAGCCAGGAAGGTTCACTTCCCCTTGAATTTTATTGATAGGTTGTAACGTTAGGCTTTCCATTAAAAGTTGATAATCCTTTGTGCCCTCAACATACGATTTTTTATGAGGGCTAAACAATTCTTCGTGAATTCAGACTACCCAAAAAAACACGACAAAACCAGAGTAAATCGGCGCTAATTTATGAATATCCTCAAGCAGCCTAAAGATACAGAATTAAAGGCATTGCCAGCGATGTAAATCAGAGCGAAAGAAGCACGGCGAAACAGCAAACTATTTCGACTTTATTTGACGATAAGCCAGCCCGACTGTACATGCCTGATTAGGCTTCGTTAGACTAAAACAACCTAGGGTTAATAAGTGATATCAACCCTGACTCCATCATCAAAATATAAAATACGAACTTCATCCCCTCGACTAAATAACATATTTTTATCAACATCTTGGATGACATTAATTAGCTTATCACCCTTCACTTTGATGAGTAGCTCAACTAACTTATATTCAACCGTGTATTGGTAATTACTTTGGTTTTGAGCAACTGCGGCACCTGCAAGCGCACCCACTGCCGTCGCGACTTCTCTTCCCGTACCGCCACCAAATTGATTACCGACTAAACCACCGATAGTGGCACCAAGTAGTGTCTTCCAACCGTTACTTTTCGATTGAACAACCTCTTGTTGAGTAATATAACGGACAGAGTCAATCTTCCCGTAAACTACTTCATTAACTGGCTTGGCAACATTTCTTTCATAGGCTGCGTTGGCGACAAGTGGTAAAAACAGTATGATCCCAAGCCATACTTTTACGATATTTCTTAACCAGGTCATCATAAACTCCTCTGACTCCAATGTTGGTAACGACTTCTTATGGCTATTTATTTAACTGAACTCGATGAAACGTTCAACTTTCCCTCACCCTATAAAGCACTCAGCGACCCCAATGGTTTGCTGGCTTTTGGTGGTGACTTAAACCCCATGAGAATCCTCAATGGTTACTATCAAGGCATTTTCCCTTGGTATGGTCCTGGTGAACCTATTTTATGGTGGAGCCCTTCTCCGCGCGCTGTGTTTGACCCATTGCAGTTTAAGCCATCTAAAAGTCTCAAAAAATTTCAGCGTAAACATAACTATAAAGTAACACTCAATTTCGCGACAGAAGAAGTGATTAGACTATGTTCTTCAACACGCCCTGCAGAGGAAACATGGCTCAACGAGGAAATGCAAGCTTCCTACATTGAGTTAGCCAAACTTGGTCACTGTCACTCTGTAGAAGTATGGCATGACAACAACCTGATTGGCGGACTATATGGCATCTGCGTGGGCCAACTTTTTTGCGGGGAGTCGATGTTTAGCCTAAAAGATAACGCATCCAAAATTGCATTGTGGTACTTATGCAACCATTTGGCGTCAAAGCAAGGTCAATTAATCGATTGCCAAGTTATGAATTCTCACTTGGCATCACTTGGCGCATTTGAACTTGAGCGTGACGAATTTATGCAAAAACTACTATCTTTAAGAGAAAAGCAAACACTATTTGATGCCTATCAGCCCCAAGTTTTGCAGGATTCAGTATGAGTACGGATATACAACATATTCGAATAGGGTTGACGAATAATCACCCTTGTAGTTATTTGCCTGAACGGCAAGAGCGGGTTGCGGTGGCGCTTGATGAAAGGCTGCATACTGAAGAAAATTACCAGTTGCTCATGGCTAACGGTTTTCGTCGTAGCGGAGATACCATATATAAACCGCATTGCGAGCATTGCACCGCTTGCCAGCCAATTCGAGTCTCGATTCCAGACGTTAGATTATCAAAAAGTCAGAAGAGGCTGCTTAATAAAGCACAGTCTTTACGCTGGGAAATGAAACCTGAAATGGATGAGGAATGGTTTGAGCTTTACAGTCGGTACATCTGCAAACGGCATAAAAACGGCACTATGTACCCACCAAAGCGTGATGAGTTTGCTCGATTTGCTCAAACTAGCTGGCTGACAACGTCGTTTTTACACATTTACGATGAATCAGATCAATTGCTCGCCATTGCGGTGACAGATTTGATGCCACAATGCTCGAGTGCTTTTTATACTTTCTTTGACCCTGACTACGAGTTATCTCTTGGCACGTTAGCAGTGCTTTATCAAATTAAATACTGCCAAGAAAACAAACAACAGTGGCTATATTTGGGATATCAGATTGATGAGTGCCCAGCAATGAGCTACAAAACACGCTTTCAACGCCACCAAAGGCTAGTAAATCAGCGTTGGCGAGGGTAGAATACGCCTCAACTTTACATAATTACTATTTAGCGGCAGAATATAGCCCGCTAATATTGCCTAATTTCTAAAGAGGATTAAATGGCTAAAGAAGACGTAATCGAGATGCAAGGCACTGTCCTTGACACTCTACCAAACACTATGTTCCGTGTTGAACTTGAAAACGGTCACGTTGTGACTGCTCACATCTCTGGCAAGATGCGTAAGAACTACATCCGTATCCTAACGGGTGACAAAGTAACTGTAGAGATGACTCCATACGACCTGTCAAAAGGCCGCATCGTCTTCCGCGCTCGTTAATCTCTGATTTTCGGATGCAATAAAAAACGGAGCAAGCTGCTCCGTTTTTTATTGCACAATTTTTTCCGATTTAGTTCAGATAAAAAAGCGCACGATCTTCTCGTGCGCTTTTGCGTTTGTTACCGACTAACGATTAATGCATCGCTGTCTCTTTCTCACTTAAGTATTCAAACTCAAGCGTATCGTTGACCAGCGTTACTTTCACTGTACCGCCGTCAACTAAAGATCCAAACAACAGTTCGTTAGCCAAAGGCTTCTTAAGCTGTTCTTGGATAACACGCCCCATTGGGCGAGCCCCCATAGCTTTGTCATAACCTTTATGTGCTAACCAATGGCGAGCGTCTTGCGATACTTCCATTGAAACGCCTCTCGCATCAAGTTGCACTTGCAGTTCAACAATGAACTTATCAACCACTTGATGGATAACGCTTTCATCAAGGCTGTTAAACCAGATGATGTTATCAAGACGGTTACGGAACTCAGGAGTAAACACCTTCTTAATTTCCGCCATTGCATCGTGACTGTTGTCTTGTTGAATCAAACCAATTGATTTCTTCTCGGTTTCCGCCACACCTGCGTTAGTTGTCATAACAAGAATGACATTACGGAAGTCTGCTTTGCGACCATTGTTGTCCGTTAGCGTACCGTTATCCATGACTTGCAACAACAGGTTAAAGATATCAGGGTGCGCTTTTTCAATCTCATCAAGTAATACGACCGAGTGTGGATGCTTAATAACAGCATCGGTTAGCAAACCACCTTGGTCATAACCGACATAACCAGGAGGCGCACCAATTAAGCGACTTACGGAGTGACGCTCACCATACTCAGACATATCAAAACGAAGTAGCTCGATACCTAGAAGCTTAGATAACTGCACCGTCACCTCTGTTTTACCAACCCCTGTTGGGCCTGCAAACAAGAATGAACCAACAGGTTTGTTGTCTACACCTAAACCTGCACGTGTCAGCTTGATCGCCTCGGACAATGCATCAATCGCATTATCTTGACCGAATACCAACATCTTCATTTTGCTATCTAAGTTTTTCAAAATGTCTTTATCTGAAGAAGAAACCGACTTCTCTGGAATTCGCGCCATTTTGGCAACCATTGATTCGATATCAGCCACTCCGACCGTTTTTTTACGACGGCTTGCAGGAGCAAGACGACTACGAGCACCAGCTTCATCAATAACATCAATGGCCTTATCTGGTAGATGGCGTTCATTAATGTATTTAGCCGACAGTTCTACCGCGGCACGCAGTGCTTTATTGGTATAACGTACTTCATGGTGAGCTTCGTACTTCGGCTTCAAGCCCATCAAGATTTTAGTTGTATCATCCAATGAGGGCTCTACAACGTCTATCTTTTGGAAGCGGCGAGACAACGCACGCTCTTTCTCGAAAATGTTGCTGTATTCTTGGTATGTCGTCGAACCAATACAACGCAACTTACCGCTACTTAAAAGAGGCTTAATAAGATTTGCTGCATCGACTTGACCACCAGATGCCGCGCCTGCACCGATGATGGTATGTATTTCATCGATGAACAAAATGGCATCTTCTTCTTTTTCAAGTTGTTTCAAAATCGCCTTGAAGCGCTTTTCAAAATCACCGCGGTATTTGGTACCAGCGAGCAAAGAGCCAATATCTAGTGAATAAATCACGCTGTTTTGAATAACCTCAGGGACCTGCCCTTCGACAATTCTCCATGCAAGACCTTCCGCTATGGCTGTTTTACCAACCCCTGCCTCACCCACTAGTAGTGGATTATTCTTGCGGCGTCGACAAAGTACCTGAATAGTGCGCTCTAACTCTTTATCACGTCCAATGAGTGGGTCGATGTTTCCATCTTTAGCGACTTGATTAAGATTCGTCGCAAAGCTTTCTAAGCGTTCTTCAGAATTAGGCTCTTCAACACTTTCTGAGCTAAACGAGTCTGATGATGAATCCTCACCTGCACCTGATGCTTTAGTAATACCGTGGGAGATGAAGTTAACAATATCTAATCGGGAGATGTCATTTTTCTTCAGAAGGTAAGCGGCATGCGACTCTTGCTCACTGAAGATAGCAACAAGCACGTTGGCGCCTGTTACTTCATTACGACCAGACGACTGTACATGAAAGACGGCGCGTTGTAGTACACGTTGAAAACTCAAAGTCGGCTGCGTTTCACGCGTCTCATCACTATCTGGGATAAGAGGCGTAGTTTGATCGATGAAAATATCGAGTTCGTTGCGTAAAGCGTCGAGATCCGCCTTACAAGCTAGAAGGGCTTCCTTAGCTGCATCATTTTCCAACAATGCAAGTAGGAGGTGTTCGACAGTCATAAACTCGTGGCGTTTGTCGCGCGCCCGAGCAAATGCACCGTTAAGGCTTGACTCTAGTTCTTTATTTAGCATAAGTACCTCCCGAAAAAACAACTGGGGTTGTTCGAGCAAGTCTTCTTTGTTTACGCTTGCTCCATAGTGCAAAGTAGCGGATGTTCATTTTCCCTTGCGTACATCGTAACTTGCGCTACTTTTGTTTCGGCAATTTCTGCGCTGTATGTGCCGCAGATTGCCTTTCCTTCATAGTGGACCTGAAGCATGATTTGAGTTGCTTTATCAATATCATGTGAGAAAAATCGCTCAAGCACCTCTATGACGAAATCCATAGGTGTATAGTCATCATTATTGAGTACGACATTGTACAGCTTAGGTGGCTGGACTTTCGTACTTTCTCGCTCCAGAAGATCAGAGTCCGGAGTGACCCATTCAAAATTTTTACTCATGGCAATCTAAAGATATCGTATCAAAGGGTTGATGTTTTCGACCTATAAAAACAATCTACCACAAGCATGCAGCGCGGTGTAGTGAGTTATGGCACCGAATTCGATCTTTGATCGATAAAAGTTGCTACCTAATATAGAGACTAATGCACGTCTTGATACGGCGCAAATAAAAGATGCTTGTCGATAAGTTACACATTTTTTCTTATAAAAGAACTTTCTATTTATTGCTCTCGGACTATTGCAAACCACCCCATCATCTTCTATCTGGATCACACTTCCTCATTGAGAATACGGTAATTATCACGAAAACTTCATTTTTTATTCAGTCAGAGGATTCTTCTACCATAAGCAACACGGACAGTATGGCTTTTTCAGTATGAGCCACTTCATAGGCAAATTGACTAAACTTCTGCGTATATACGAAAAACTGTTTGCAAATTTGTTAATCTCAAAAGTGATTTGTTTTCAATTATGTTTCTGTTTGTTGCTCACTGCTATTGACTGTCGAAATTCATTGACTACAGTGGAAAGTGTCGATGCATAAATCATCATTTTGAAACCTCTCTTCTTTAAGTGGTTTGATGAATGTGACTTATCATTGATTTGACGTTTGTTGGCATTCGCTGACAATGGTAGTACCAAGTTAAAGGTATAACTTGGTTGCAGTAACAACATCAGTAAAAAATGCATGAGGGATGTAAAGCATGGCTACAGGTACAGTAAAGTGGTTTAACAATGCCAAAGGATTTGGGTTTATTTGTTCAGATGAAGAAGAGGGAGATATCTTTGCCCACTACTCAACTATCCAGATGGACGGTTATCGTACACTGAAAGCAGGCCAACAAGTCTCTTACGAGATTGAAAAAGGTCCCAAAGGCTGTCACGCGAGTAGCGTCGTGCCTCTTGAAGGCCAAGCCAAATAATTAGAGCGCTGTCGAAATATTAAAATATTGCTCTCGAAACGCCACGTTGATGTTTTGAAGAGAAAAATAAACCCGCAAAGATAGCGGGTTTCTTACTATTTAGAGCACGTGTTACAAAAGGAACACTTACAACGCACTTACAGGATAGGAAACACGCCGAAAACGACGTGTTTTTACACTAACTTACTTGTTAATGATTGCGTTAAAGGTTTCGCTTGGACGCATCAATTTAGAAACCAATGCATCGTCTAGTAAGTAGTAACCTCCTAGCTCACCTTTCACGCCTTGCGCATTATTTAGCTCAGCAACGATCGTTTCTTCCTGCTCTGACAGCGCTTTTGCAATTGGTGCAAATTCAGCAGCAAGATCCGCATCATCCGTTTGCTCTGAAAGCGCTTTCGCCCAGTAAAGTGCAAGATAGAAGTGGCTTCCACGGTTATCTAGCTCACCCACTTTGCGTGACGGAGATTTGTTGGTGTCTAAAAACTCACCGGTCGCTTTATCTAGTGTATCTGCGAGAACCTGAGCCTTAGGATTGTTTGTCGCTACACTTAAATGCTCTAACGAAGCTGCAAGCGCTAGGAACTCGCCCAAAGAATCCCAACGAAGGTGATTCTCTTTTTCTACTTGTTGAACGTGCTTAGGAGCAGAACCACCAGCGCCTGTTTCAAATAGACCACCACCATTCATCAATGGAACAATAGATAGCATCTTAGCAGACGTACCTAACTCGAGAATTGGGAACAAGTCTGTTAGGTAGTCACGAAGAACATTACCTGTAACAGAGATAGTATCTAGGCCCGCTTTCATACGCTCTAGTGAGTACTTACAAGCTTCAACAGGAGATAGGATCTTAATCTCTAGACCGTCAGTATCGTGATCTGGTAGGTAGGCGTTTACTTTCTTGATGAGCTCAGCATCGTGCGCGCGGTTTTCATCTAGCCAGAATACAGCTGGAACACCTGTTGCACGTGCGCGAGTCACTGCTAGTTTAACCCAATCTTGGATTGGTGCGTCTTTAACCTGACACATACGGAAGATATCACCTTCTTCAACCGCTTGCTCTAACAGTACGTTACCTGAAGCATCAACAACGCGAACAGTACCCGCAGCGTCTAGAATGAATGTCTTGTCGTGAGAACCATACTCTTCAGCTTTCTGAGCCATTAGACCAACGTTAGGTACGCTACCCATAGTGGTTGGATCAAATGCGCCGTGCTCTTTACAGAAATCAATAACCGCTTGGTAAATACCTGCGTAGCTACGATCTGGAATCATCGCTTTGGTGTCTTTTTGTTTACCATCTGGTCCCCACATTTGACCCGAAGAGCGAAGCATTGCTGGCATAGAAGCATCTACAATAATGTCACTTGGTACATGTAAGTTTGTGATACCACGATCAGAGTCAACCATCGCAAGTTCTGGTTGAGTTTGGTAAACCGCTTGAATGGCCGCTTCAATTTCTGCTTTTTGCGCTTCAGGTAGAGACTCAATTTTTGAGTAAACATCACCGATGCCATTGTTTACATCAACACCTAGCTCTTCAAACAGCTTACCGTACTTATCGAAAACGTCTTTGTAGTAAACTTTTACTGCATGGCCGAAAATGACAGGGTCAGAAACTTTCATCATCGTCGCTTTCATATGAAGAGACAGCAGCACGTCTTGTGCTTTCGCTTCAGCAATCTCTTTCTCGAAAAATTCAACCAACGCCTTCTTCTTCATTACTGAAGTATCAATGACTTCTTTATCTAGTAATGGGAACGCAGACTTAAGCTCTTTAACTGTACCATCATTACCGACAAACTCGATTTTGACCTCTGTTGCACCAGAGATAGTTGTAGACTTTTCGCTACCAAAGAAGTCATTGTCTGACATGCTCGCAACATGGGACTTAGATTCTGCTGACCATGCACCCATTGAGTGTGGGTTTTTCTTCGCGTAGTTCTTAACCGAAGTCGGAGCACGACGGTCTGAGTTACCTTCACGAAGTACTGGGTTAACCGCACTACCTTTGATTTTGTCGTAAGCCGCTTTAATCGCTTTCTCTTCGTACGTGCTCGGCTCTTCTGGGTAGTTTGGTAAATCGTAACCTTTCGCCTGAAGCTCTTTAATCGCCGCTTTAAGCTGAGGAACTGAAGCTGAAATGTTAGGTAGCTTGATGATATTTGCTTCTGGAGTTTGAGCTAGTTCACCAAGCTCAGTCAACGCATCGCCAATGCGCTGTTCTTCTTTTAGATGCTCTGGGAAGTTAGCGATAATTCGACCTGCTAGTGAAATATCACGAGTATCTACATTGATGCCAGACGATGCTGTGAATGATTGAATGATTGGTAGTAATGAATAAGTTGCTAGCGCCGGCGCTTCATCAGTGATGGTGTAGATAATTGTAGGTTTTTCTGTAGGCATGAAATTTCCCTATTTTTTAATCAACTTGTTGGCTGATCAACTCAGCGTCTGAGTTGGTTTAATTGACGCATTGCTGCGCGTTAGCAGTACATGTCTCCTCACTAACGCCACATGCGGTTCGCACTCTTTGTTGTAGTTTGAAGCTCTAAGCTCTGAATCCATGAGTGCACTGATATAATTAAACAAATAACACGAATTAGTCTATCATTCTGTGCGCGTTTGTTAGTTTTAGGCGCGCAAATCATATCCGATCATGAGAAAACTTAAAACTTTCAAACACAGTTCATTTACATTTTTGCAGGGTAGTTAACATGTCATCTCGTACAGGTCAGGAAAAAGGTCGCAGTCGTAACCAGTCTAAAACGGGCCATTTTAAACACTCAGGAGCTCGCAATGGCTCGAAGACTCGTACTCAGCAAGACCGCCGCCCTAATCGCCCAACAAAGAGCCAAAAGCCAAAAGTGCCCCCTAAAGATCGTAAAGTCATTATTTTCAATAAGCCTTACGATACGCTCAGTCAATTTACCGATGGCGATGGTCGCAAAACGTTAGCGGACTATATCCCGATCAAAAATGTCTATGCGGCTGGCCGATTGGACCGAGACAGCGAAGGTTTAATGGTACTCACTAACGATGGCATCTTGCAGGCGAAGCTAACGCAGCCAAAGTCAAAATCGCCGAAGACTTATTGGGTTCAAGTCGATGGCGCTCCTCAGGAGCAAGATCTTGAAAAATTGAGAAAGGGAGTAGAGCTAAAAGATGGTATGACTCTACCAGCCGAAGTTGAAGTTATTCCAGAACCACAAGTCTGGGACAGAACGCCTCCTGTTCGTTTTCGAGCAAATATCCCTACAACTTGGTTAGCCATTACCATTATTGAAGGAAGAAATCGTCAGGTGCGTCGCATGACTGCGCACATTGGCTTCCCTACCTTGCGCCTCATTCGTCATTCGATGGGTGATATCGTCCTTAACGACCTAATGCCTGGTGAATGGAGAGAAATCTCTCTCTAATAAGCAGAAAAGATAAAAGCAGGCTTAAAGCCTGCTTTTTAGATTCGTACTTTTTCAGTTAAGCCCTATCTAATGAACTAAGGGATTACTGCTCAGCAAGCCAGTTTTTAAAGGCCTCTTTTTCCGCCGGAGACGCTTTCTGGTACATCGTCTTTAATACATCAACCATTGGGCTGTCGTTCGATGCGGCTGTTGAACGGGTATCACTAGTCTCAACTCGAGGCTCGATATCACTTACTGATTGTTGATGCTGATTCACAGTTACATAGCTAACAGCAACACTCGCGATACCGCCAGCAATATTGTAGTTACGAGTTTCTTGAGGGTAATTACGACCAATTTGAACACCATCTGACTCTAATACATCTTCGACCAAAGCAATAGGTTGGCCTTTGGTATCCAGTAATTGCCAATCTAGAGGCGAGATGTTGTTTTGCGCTTGGCGAAGAGTTTTAAACTCTGGCAGTTCAAACGTTAGCTTTTCGTTTTCAGCATCAAATTTAGCAACGATTACATCACTGTAAACCGTCTTAAGGTTTTCGTTAATTTCGAATGTAGGTTGATATTTGAAGACAATTTGATTCGTTCCGTCAGGTAGTTCGATTGTCTTCTCACTAGAAAAAAGACCACCTTCTAGATCTGGCTTCTCCATGTTGACGGCCAATAACTTCACGTCTTCTGGAACCACTAAAGTCGTTGCAGCGTAGAGGTTTGTACTGGCAAAAATAGACAGTGCCATTGCCACTTTTAATGATAACTGCATAGAATTTTTCATCCTTATCTTCATAGTAAAAGACCCAGCATATAGCTGGGTCTTACAATATCAAACTGGGTATTGATTACCAGTAGAAACGAGCACCAACACCGAAGTTAGTTGCGTCGTCTGTGTCTTTGTTGTCGAAGTCAGTACCTTCGAAAGTGTAACCCGCTTCTGCGAATACACGTGCCCATTTAGAGAACTTGTATTCAACACCAGCGTAGAACCAAGAAGAGTCTGCGTCTACTTTACCTGCTTCGTCAGTAGACTGAGCTAGGTACTCGTAACCAGAGTATAGAGTTGTTTTAGGAGCGACAGCGAACATACCAGCTACAACGATGTAGTGTGAATCAACTGTTGATTTACCTAGCTTATCTTCGTTTTCGTTGTAGTAGTACGTAGCACCTAGAGTGTGCTCGTTTAGTGCGTACTCAGCAGTTACTTCAAAAGATAGGTTTTCGTTATCAGTACGCTCTGTGTGAGAAACTGTTTGCTCTACACCATTAAGAACTAGTTTTTTCTCTTTAGTTACGTTGATGTCGTTGTTCGCAGTAAGTACACCAGCGTGTAGAGATAGGTCGTTGAAAGATTTACCAACGAATACTTCTAGTACTTCTTCGTTAGAATCTTTTTCGCCTAGCGCGTAACCAGCTTTTAGCCAGAACGCGTCATTTTCGTAAGCGTATTTGATTTGAGAATCGTTGTTCCAAGCGTGACCGTATGCAGTTTCCGCTGCGTTACCACCGAAGAAGTAAGAGTAATCTGCGAAGTATACGTCATCAGCCCAAGTACCTTCTTTACCGAAGCGAAGAGTACCCATATCACCCATATCAAAACCGATGATGTGGCGACGTACGTATACAGAGTCATCTGTACGCTCGCTTGAATCAGCACCTGCGTCGTAGTTGTCACCTAGAGCAACACCGATTTCAACTTCACCCAGAACTTTTAGGCTTTCGTCAACAACGTAAACCGCGTTCACACCAGTACGAGAAGAGCTAGTGTTTAGCTCTGCTGTGTGATCAGTTTTTTCTGTGAATAGAAGAGTTGGACGTAGCTGACCGTAGAAATCTACAGAACCTTCTTCAGATTTGAATACTTCAGCTGCGTTCACTGAAGTTGCAGACGCAACTACAGCTAGTGCTAATAGAGTTTTTTTCATAATTAATCCACTGCCTTTTCTTAGTTCGGGATATCCTTGTCCGGTTCCCTTTTTTTATATGTTTGAGGTAGAGCGTTAACAAAACGTTATATAGCACCTCCTCAAAATCTGGAGCTAAGAGTGCAAAAGATTATTCTGGCTGTCAAATTTTCTAAATACCAATGTAAAAAAAACAAAATACCATTATAAAACAATAACTTGATAAGTTTACCTTTATTTATTCGACGAACATCTAACCAATCTCCATTATTATTTGCAATTTACAAAATTATTAACAAATGGTTTTTTAATCCAATAAGTAAATTTAAAAAAACAAAAAAAAGAATAAAAACCCACAAATCAGACCAAGTTGGAGTTTTATATTTTTCATATAATGAAATTAATTTCATTAAGATAAGGTTCAATATTTTTTTGTGAAGGAGATCTACATTCCTTATAAAAGCATTCCGTTTTGTGAACTACTGTACAACTAGTGATGTGTGCTACTATTCGCCTCCAACGCATTTGAGGCCCGTATGCTGACCAGTAACATTCAAAAATCGATTCGTAATAGCTATCAAAACCTTCAAGATCAACTTGATAACTTTGTGCCTAGAAGAGCACAAAACTACCTTGTTGCAGAGATTGCAAAAACGCTGTGCGGTCAGTATCACAAATCTAACCGAATACTCGTTGCAGAAGCAGGGACTGGAATTGGTAAATCGCTCTCCTATCTAATGGCGACCATTCCCGTGGCTGTACATAACAATAGAAAAGTGGTTATCTCAACGGCGACCGTCGCTCTGCAAGAGCAGCTCATAAATAAAGACCTCCCTCTTTTTCGTCGGATTACCGACCGAGAGTTTTCTTTTATTTTGGCAAAAGGCCGTCAACGCTATTGTTGTGCAGAAAAGCTCGCTACTGCTAGCGGTGCTGATGGTGGCCAGTTAGCCATGTTTGAAACCAAACCTAAGCAAAAAGATATAGAGCTGTTAGAAACAATGCATCGCTCTCTTGCGCAAGGTAAATGGGACGGTGACCGTGATTCTTGGCCTAAACCCATCGACGATAAGCTTTGGCAACTGATTGTCAGTGATAAACACAGTTGCAATAACAGTTTACCAGGCCACCGCGGCTGCCCATTCCAAAAAGCGCGCTCAGAGTTGGATAAAAACGATGTCATCATTGCTAACCACTCTCTCGTCATGGCAGACGCAGATTTAGGTGGCGGCGTGATTTTACCTGAGCCAGAAAATACGATATACGTCTTCGACGAGGCACATCACTTACCTCACGTCGCTCGTGACCATGCTTCAGCATCTGCGAGTTTAAAAGGTGCGGCAGCATGGCTTGAGAAGTTAAATCAGTCGATTAGTAAGTTTTCATCACTCGCAGACGAGAAACGCGTAGCTCGATTTCGCAACGACCTTCAAGACGCGGTTCAGAACTTGATACCGGCACTGACTCAATTGCCCAAACAGTTCGACCCAGCTCAATTTGAAGAGGGTATCTACCGCTTCGAACACGGTGAACTACCTGAGTGGCTAGAGAACCAATCCAAAGAACTAAAACAGTTCAGTAAAAAAGCAAATCAGAGCGTGGCAAAAATTGCCGACCTTATTGCGGAAAGAGTAAAAGACGGGGAGCTTGCGACAAGGTTGGCTGAACCAGCGCTTGCAGAGCTCGGTTTCTACATTCAAAGGTTAGAAAACCTAGCGCAAGTATGGCATTTAATGGCTGAACCAACTCGTGAAAAAGGTGCGCCTTTAGCTCGCTGGTTAGAAACCCACCCCGATCGCGAGGGTGATTTCATTGTGAGTGTTTCGCCACTTGAAATTGGATGGCAACTCGACCAACAGATTTGGAGCAGATGTATTGGCGCCATTTTGGTTTCCGCAACGATGCGTGCATTAAACTCTTTCCATTACTTTTGCCATCAGGTTGGTATTGATGGAAAACCAGAATCAGGCACTCAGTTTTTAGCGCTTGCGTCACCATTCGATTACCAAAACCAGGCAGAATTGCTCATCCCTGCGATGAAATATGAACCACCAGCGCCTCAATTTACTGAATATCTTATCGAGATATTGCCTAAGTACTTGGAAGACAAGAAAGCCAACTTAGTATTATTCTCATCCTATTGGCAGATGAACCAAGTCGCGAAGGCACTCTCTTCGGAGTTCATAAAAAAAGGCTGGGCGTTGCAAGTTCAAGGTGAAAGCTCACGTCAAGAAATTCTAAAAAAACATAAAAAGTTAATAGAATCAAATAAAACCAGCGTCTTATTTGGTACTGGCAGTTTCTCTGAGGGGCTAGACTTACCTGGCGAATTACTTGAAAACTTGGTGATTACAAAAATTCCATTTGGCGTTCCAACCTCCCCTGTTGAGCAGGCTCATTCCGAATACATTGAGAAAAAAGGAGGAAACCCGTTTATGCAAATAACTGTACCAGACGCAAGCAAAAAGCTGATCCAGAGCGTAGGTCGCTTACTGCGTAAAGAGAGAGATTCTGGTAGAGTAACGATTCTTGATCGACGCCTAGTCACTAAGCGATACGGACAAGCCTTAATCGACTCACTACCTCCATTTAAACGTAAAATAGAATATTAGAAGAATCACCATTTATGGAAATGATTGAGCCAACCATGCTGTTGGTGTTGGCGCTTGTCGCTTTTGTCGCTGGATTTATTGATGCAGTTGCCGGTGGTGGTGGCATGCTTACCGTACCTGCTCTACTGTCGCTGGGCTTGCCGCCTCATATTGCACTAGGCACCAATAAACTTGCCGCTACCTTTGCTTCTTCTACTGCGGCATTTACGTACTACAAAAAACGTCTATTCAAGCCTCAATGCTGGCGGCGTGCATTCGTGGCGACACTCTTCGGAGCGACATTAGGTACGCTATTTGTAGATGCGATTAGTACGGATTGGCTGGAAAAAGGATTGCCGCTTGTTATTTTGGCGGCAGCGTTGTATACCGTTTTTCATAAAACGCCCCACTCTGCTCATCAAAGTCCAATACCCGAGCCTTGCCCAAAACTTCATAAAAAACAGTACATGCAAGGCTTATCCATAGGATTCTACGACGGACTCGCAGGGCCTGGAACTGGGGCTTTTTGGACAGTAAGTTCAATGGCGCTGTACCGACTGAATATCTTGCTCGCCTCTGGCTTAGCAAAAGCAATGAACTTTACCAGTAACTTTACCTCTTTGATCACTTTTGCATTCCTCGGACACATCAACTGGGTGCTAGGCTTAACAATGGGAGTATGTTTAATGGCTGGTGCTTTTGTTGGCGCGCACTCCGCTATTAGATTTGGTTCTAAATTCATTCGTCCTGTATTTGTTACTGTCGTCAGCATACTAGCTATTAAATTGGCTTATGACGCATGGTTTGTAGGTTTGTCATGAACATTTCTCAACTCCAGGAAAATCTAGAACAAATGGCGAAGCAAGCCGCTGTTCTTGACCGTCAAAGAGGCGAACATCATGTTCCGCTTTTTGATGAGCGTTTATTTGGTTGCCGCTCTCGCTTACTTACTCCTTGCGTAAAAGAAGCAAAAGCCACGCTGGATGCGATTGTGCGTGAGCAAAATGAAGGTAAGCTCACCGCTTTGCGTGCTGAGTACCTCACTGAACGGTTAGTGGCGCAAATCGGTGCGATTCAACGCGAGATTTCTACCACTAAAATTCGTAAGAATGAAATCAAACATAGCAGCCATTTCCGTAAGCCTATCAACGTGCTTTATCAGGAGCTCGCTCAACATCAAGAGTGGGCAAGACGCTTGCGCGAGATGGTGTTAGAAAAAGAACGTGCTGTCGAAAGCGCTCCGAGTTTTATGCGCGCCGACGCTCAAAAAGTATTACTAGCAACCGAGCAACGTTTAGCGCGTTGTGAAGCAGCACTTCTTAAGCTAGAGAACCAAATTACACATAGGGAAAAACATCAATAATGGCTGATCAACCAACCTCGCCTTTAGATGACGCACCTGAAGAGATCAAACTGGCTGTCGATTTAATCTATTTGCTTGAGAGCAATGAGATAGATCCAGAAGTTGCGCTTAACGCTTTAAAGATCGTGCAAAACGACTTAGAAAACAAATTAAAAGCAAAGTAGCTCAGAGCGTTTCAATCCTTTCACCGAGACTCATTTTCAGTGCTCTTACACAATGATACTATTCATAAAAAAGTACGCCCCCAAAAGGATAAATAATGAAAGTAATCAGCTTTAACATCAATGGACTACGTGCGCGACTACACCAACTCCAAGCGCTAATCGACAAACACCAACCTGATGTGATTGGTCTTCAGGAAATTAAAGTTCACGATGAAGCATTCCCGATTGAAGCTGTCGAAGCCATGGGCTACAAAGTGTATTTCCATGGTCAAAAAGCACATTACGGCGTAGCAATGCTTTGTAAGCAAGAGCCTCTACACGTACAAAAAGGGTTCCCGACGGATAACGAGGAACATCAAAAGCGCATGATCATGGCAACGTTTTTAAATGAAAACGGCGAAAAGGTCACTGTGCTAAACGGCTATTTCCCTCAAGGGGATAACATCAGCCACGAAACCAAATTCCCATACAAGCGCCAATTCTATAAAGATCTGATGACCTACCTAAACGATCATCACAATAACGACGAGCAATTGATTGTTATGGGTGACATCAACATCAGCCCTATTGATGCAGATATCGGTATCGGCGAACCAAACCGTAAACGTTGGCTAAAAACAGGTAAATGTTCATTCCAACCTGAAGAGCGCGAATGGTTGAAAACCTTACTAGACTGGGGCTTTGTGGACACCTTCCGTAAGCTATACCCAGAGGTGAACGATCAATTTTCGTGGTTTGACTACCGTTCTCGCGGTTTTGATGATAACCGTGGCCTACGAATTGATGTCATTTTGGCAACCCCTTCTCTAGCGGAAAAGTGTATTGAATCTGGTATCGACTATGAGCTTCGTGGTATCGAGAAGCCTTCAGATCACGCACCAATCTGGTCAACATTTAAGTAATATATTGCAAAGCTATAAGCGAGACTCAACGCTAAGCTTAGTCCAATAAAAAGGGAGACTCTGTCTCCCTTTTCATACAAATTACCAGTTAATCACTGATTCAGCGGCCAAACCGTTTGACCATCAATAGTTATCGGTGTTTGAGCAAATTCGTTCAGACAGTAGCCTGTATTACTACTTGCAAAGTAAGTGAGCGGCATCGGCGGTAGATTCAGCGCCACAACCTGCTGTTTCGCTTTTTCTGTGAACGAGAACCCCCACATATCGAGATAGTTAGTCATATCTCGCTGAGAGATGTAGCTCAGAGCAATAAGCAACCAGTCGTTGTTCGAGATGCTATTTGCTTCTTCCCGAGAGTAGTTGGCAAAACCAATGCTCAATCGTCTCTCATCCCAAAGCGCGTCGTCCGATTTTAAGCGGTTAAACTCACGTTCAATCAGGTGCAAGCGCGCCAATAAATGCCAACCATTTTTAAGCACACCTTCATGCTGCGCCGCCATCATCATTTGAATGTAAACACGAGCGCCCCAACTCCAACTGGTTTGATTTTGCGCAGCCATGTATGCGTTTGGATCCGCTTGAGTTCGGCTAGCTTGCAATAATTCAAACTGGCCTTTGAAATCCAAGCTTTGGCAAGTTGAAACTTTTCCCGTATTCTGGAAGAAACGAGACTTACTGTAATACGAGTAGTAATTGGTCGTTGAATGCCCTTCCCAGCCTGAAAATCGGAATCGACCTTTTTCTAAACCATGACCAAGCTCATGTAAATCACCGTGACCGAGTGGGCTGAATGACCAGTAAGCATCGTAAGGGTTACCCGAACAACCATAACCACACGTCGCTTGGTCAGCGTTCATGTGCTTCACTGTATCAATATTGGCGATTTCCCAACCTTGGTTTTGGGCGTATTGAATAATTTCAGGCACTTCATCTATGCCCGGCCCTTGGAAACCTGCCAGCACATGCGGGTAGTTGTGAACATATTCTTCTGTTGCAAGCGCCATTTCCGAAGGGGTAGACCACATTTCATCGTTGACCGACTCCAACATTTTGTCGCGCTTTGAGTGTACTTCAAACCCAGGAGTGATCAGCTCAGCCCAATCGAATAAATTGGCTTCTAACTGTTGAATAAAAGCGTCGTTGTCCTTCTCACTTCTCCAAACTGGATGCTGTGCCACATGATTAAATTTCAGTTCAACCGGAACATCATTTTTGTCAAAGTGAACCTGTACTGGGCCGCCATAAGGAGAAGTCAGCGTGATGGTTTCACCCGCTTTGACTTCGTAAGCAAATGAAGTCAGCAGTTTTGGTCGCGTGTATCCATCTTCGCTGAACTCATGAGTTGCACCACTTCTTAAAGTGTTGATGACAATCTTAGTCGCCACATCATTGCTGTCATTACGTTTAACCGTAAAAGTTTCCCCAGGAAGCGCATACACACCAGCAGAGCGGAAATTACGCTTTGATTCCATATTAATAGTTGCGCTGATTCTCTTTACTTCAGGGCTAAACTCACTACGGCTGAAGTTCCCCATATTTGGTTGTTTTGGGTTTACGCTTCGGCTGTTGTATTGCACGTAATCGGCAAAGTACGACTTTAGGAATTCGGTCGTTTGGGTTGACTGTTTGTCCATTGGGAAGACAACCGTTTGACGATAATGATCAGCCAGCAATACCATGAGTTTTTCGTATTGGTAGCCGTCTTGATTAAACAAATCTACTTTTTGTTCATCAAGCTTTTTCAACCGATGGCGAATACTGTTTGCCCCTGCATAAAATTGACTTTCCATATTCGCAGTGTCAGGACAAGATTTGTCATCACACAGTGACAAGTCAACGTTGAAATTTTGAGATTCAAAACGAGACAACAGCGCTTGTTGTGTGATGACAGAGTCCGGCACAACGTTCATCAACGATGAAGGATCCCAGTCGACCAAGCCTAACTTACGCCAATAGTTATCTCCCACATAATCAACATGGAATTTTTCCAAAATGTCTTGGCCAAGATCAGTTAGTCCTCCATCCCAATGCAGGTATAGAACAGGAATTTGGGCTTGCTCAGCGTATTCCAAAGCTTCGAGTACTGGTTTGTTGGTATCTCCAGATTGCAGATGCTGTGACAAGATCAATAAGTTTGGAGTATTGGTTTGCAAGCAGCTAAGTAGCTTCGAACCATCGCATAGGTTGGCCTCGTTAAACGCCAGCTCTTGTGAAACAGTGTCTTTCAGCCAATTGCGAGTCGCTTGCTCATCCGGAAAGTAATAAGACTGATCCATTTGCGCGATGACGACGTTTGAAGTAACTCCGCCCGACAACCAAGTGACCAGATTACTTAACCATTGCGTCATCGCAGAGTTGGAAGAGTCGGGAAAACGTTGTGCCGTTCTAAATGGGTTACTCCCTAATAGTGCATAACGTTGACCATTAGATTTTTCTCCGGCAACGCCAATTGACAACGCTTGATCTTTGTAACCGCTTGCCATGGCCTTATTGGTCATCAAGATGGTGTCGTTGAAGCCATACTGAGGTGCCAAGATCGCGGCATCATGAGTTGGATCCCAATAAAGACCTGAAAGGTTTTTCGCAATTGCAGATTTGATCGTATTCGACTGCATCTTGTGAGCTTCTACAACCTGACGACTTTTACGAATGAATTCGCTCGGGTCAGAAACGAGCAGTGCATTACCAGTTTCAAGAGCTTGTTGAACTGGAGCTTGCGTTGGTTTTACTTGAGCATTAGGTTGTGATTCTCCCTCTCCCCCACCACATCCTGTGGCTAAGGCGGCAATGCCCAACGATAGAATTGTTTTTTTCATTTTTACTTACTAAACAATGAGTTTATCAAATATTAATGTAAGCACATGAATAAAAAGAAATAGTCTTTTGTATCGGTAGGAAAAATAGGAATGAAGATAACAAAATTATCAAAAGCAATAGCACCCACTCCGGTGCTATTGCCTCTATTGATAATTAGCTTAAAGGACGCAGATAAGCTAAGAAACGCTTCTCTGCCACTTTGAAACACCACAAGATTATAAACGTCAGTGCCATGTAGAACAGCCCCGCCGTCAGGAAAGACTCAAATGGTGCATAGTAGCGCGAGTTTACTAGACGCGCAGCACCAGTTAAATCCATGATGGTAACGATGCCCGCGACTGCACTTCCGTGCAGCATAAATATGACCTCGTTGGAATAAGCTGGTAATGCTCGACGCAATGCACTCGGCAAGATAATACGTCTGTATGTCATAAACTTACTCATGCCATAGGCTTTCGCAGCTTCCACCTCACCTTTCGGCAAACCATTAATCGCACCACGAATAATTTCTGCGGTGTAAGCCGATGTATTAAGAATAAAAGCGACCAAAGCACAGAACCAAGCGTTCTCCCATAAGGTATCTTTCACAGGGAAAAACTGATCCATGCCGTAGTAAATCAAATACAGCTGAACCAATAGCGGCGTTCCACGGAAAAAGTAAATGAATCCCCAAGAAGGTAAGCTTAGAGCGTAATTGGTACTATTGCGTGCCACGGCTAATGGGATAGAGACACACAAGCCAATAACCAACGCTAATCCCACTAACCAAACTGTTGTCCAAAGTCCCTGAAGATAAGTTGGAAAGCTTTCAATAATCAAAGAAAAGTCCATAACTTACCTCGCATGAATACTGAACTTACGCTCAACAAGCTTGAGTAGCCCGGTCGAAACGCTGGTAAAAAATAGAAAGATGAGCGCGACAGCCATGTAAAAGGTGAACGGCATTTTGGTCGTACCTGCTGCCAATGAGCTCATTCTCACCATGTCATCCAGACCAATAATGGAAACTAACGCGGTGGTCTTAAGTAACACTAACCAGTTATTACCAAATCCAGGTAATGCATGACGAATCATCTGAGGAAGCAAGATTCTTCTAAACGATAAAGCTGAACTCATCCCATAAGCTTTCGCCGCTTCTAATTCACCCTTGTCCACCGCCATGATCGCTCCACGAAAAGTCTCCGCCATGTAGGCGCCAAAGATAAAACCAATCGTGAGTACACCAGCTATAAATGGGCTGACATCAATATAATCAGGTAAGTAAGACGTCCATTCATGGTTTGGATCACTCGAGGCAAACCACTCGTTGAGCGTTTCGTTGATGGAGTAAAGGCTGTTATTTAAAAGTATTTGTCCACCAAAGAAAATTAGCATCATCAGAACCAAATCTGGAATGCCGCGAATGACTGTGGTGTAAAGAGTGGCAATCGCCCTTGCCCATTTGTAAGGTGCTAACTTAGCTAATGCGCCAAGCATGCCTAAGACCATGGCGAGAATGAGTGAAAGCACTGCAACTTCTATTGTTACTAAAGCTCCTTTCAAAATCGAAGCTTCGTATCCTTGTAAATCTAGCATAGGTGAGTTCCTAATCCCTAAACTCAAAAAATCGACCGTTGACTACTTCTAGGAACAAGCCAACGGTCGCTTAATTACGGTTTATTCACCGTACACATCGTAGTTAAAGTATTTACCAGCAATTTCTTGGTAAACACCTTTCTCACGTAGTGAAATAATTGCTGCGTCGAGTTTCTTCGTCAGATCTTTGTCTTGTTTACGAACAGCGATACCCATACCTTCACCAAACCATTTTGGATCGGTTAACGACGGTCCAACAAACTCATAAGCTTCGCCACCTGCTTTGTTGATCACACCCTCTTCTAGAGCAGACGCATCACCTAAAACGGCAGCAATTCGACCATTTTCTAGATCAAGATACGCTTCATCAAAAGAGCCATAACGCACAATTTCAACATCATCGCCGTAGTTGTCAGTTAAGTACTTGTCATGTGTCGTCGCACGTTGCACGCCAATTTTGACATCTTTAAGATTATCAAAATCTAGACCCGCACCTTTCTTAGCGATAAATTTATTTGGAATTTGTGCGTACTTGCCAGTGAAATCGACTTTTTTCTTGCGCTCTTCAGTGATAGACATTGCTGCGATGATGGCATCGTACTTACGTGCAAGCAGAGAAGGAATAATACCATCCCAATCTTGAGCGACGATTTTGCACTTCACTTGCATCTCTTCACAGAGTGCATTTGCCATGTCTACGTCAAAGCCTTTTATTGAGCCATCAGTTTCTGTCCAGCTAAACGGAGGGTAAGCACCTTCGATACCAAAGCGAACTGTTTTCCATTCTTTCGCTTGGGCAACACCTGATACTGCTGTTGCAGCAATCGTTGCTGCTAATAACCACTTTTTCATTTCCATACTCCTGTGATTGCTATTTTATTTCGTTTTGTTTGTTGTGTTGGCTTAGGAGGCAATAGTCTGCCGCCTAACAAATATTAGTAAATGGATGAGATAAACTGCTGTAATCGTTCTGAATCCGGGTTTGTAAATAGCTTAGCTGGATTTCCCTGTTCTTCCACTAAGCCTTGATGTAAAAACATCACATGGTTTGATACGTCACGTGCAAACGCCATTTCGTGCGTGACCACCAGCATAGTTCGCCCTTCATCTGCCAAATCTCTCATTACCCCCAGAACTTCTCCTACAAGTTCTGGGTCAAGCGCAGAAGTTGGCTCGTCAAACAACATCACCTCTGGGTCAACTGCTAGCGCACGGGCAATAGCTGCACGTTGCTGCTGGCCGCCAGATAAGTGCCCAGGGTAATAATCTTTACGCTCATACAAGCCTACTTTCTTAAGCAAGACTTCTGCATTTTCAATCGCTTGAGCTTTTGGCACGCCTAAGACATGAACAGGCGCTTCAATCACGTTTTCTAGTACGGTTAGGTGAGACCAGAGGTTGAAACCTTGGAAAACCATTGCCAGGCGTGAGCGAATACGTTGGACTTGCTTTTCATTAGCAGGAACAGATTCACCTGCTCTGTTGTTCTTCATTTGGATTAATTCACCATTTACCCAAATTTCGCCCGCGGTAGGCGTTTCTAGCAAGTTGATACATCTGAGAAAGGTACTCTTACCTGAGCCGGAAGAGCCAATGATGGAGATAACATCTCCTTTGTGCGCGGCAAGTGAAATGCCTTTTAAAACTTCATTTTGTCCAAATGTTTTGTGCAGGTCTTTTATATCTAGCGCTGGTACATCATTCATGCGCCCTACTCCCTGTGTTTTTGTCACTGCAATTAAGGGACTCCGCCCTCTCTAATTCGGAACAAATTAGCACCGCCCCTTGAAACTTGCAACAAATTATTAACCTAAATAATTCGAATAGAAAGATACGATAGACAAATTAATATGCAATATATAGCAACATATTCTTCAAAAGTTGAATATTAAATATAAAAAAGCCCCTTTCAAAGGGGCTTAATAAATTTACAAAAGTGTTAATTGAAACCTATTCGAGGTCGCAATGAATTAATTAAAACGACTGACTACCAACGAGTTTGAAGTACGTAATGTCACTTCATTTTCTAAGCCTTCTTTTTCAGAAGTAATGATGCCATCTAGGTCTTCATCTAGTTCAGGCTCTGACGCTTCACCATTGGAGAAGAAGCTCATGAAAACTTTAGAATCAATATTACTATCTTCATTCACTACTAAAGCAGTGCGATTAAAATCGTCCGAAGCTGAAACCTTCAAACCGTTAACGGCCGATGTTGGGAAGTTGTAGTAATGCAATTCAGGAACAACAACAGAATCACTATCACTTGTTGTGAAAATGCGATGTGTGACTCTGTAGTCGCCTGAAGTTGCAAAGTAAGCGACACGAGTAAAGCCTTCAGTAGACGATGTTAAGCCCATGTCCAGATCAATCACGGACTCTGCACTTCCTTGCGTTGATACACTTGGTTTTGTGTTCGGCAGGTTATCAATATTTAAGTAAGCACTCGGATCAACGTCAATATCCCATCCGTCAGAGATCGTTTCGTTAAGTAGAGACTCCCAACCATTAACTTGATTCTCTGAGAACGCCATGTATACCCAAGTTTCTTTATTCGTTGCACTAGGGCGATTATATTCAACGGCCGTTTTATCCAGCTTCAACGCGTCATATGCAAAGCCGTTAGTAACAAAGCCAATGTTAAGCGAGTCGTAAGTATAGTCAGAAGACGAATAAATGTTTGACGTATTATCCGCTCTAACTAAGGCTATCTCACCAGTTCCCCACGAACCAATACCATATTGGTAAAGCGCTTTGTCGCTTGAACCTGATTCATACTGAAACAATGCCGTTGGTTCACCTTTAAGCCCCATCAGTTCATCAGTAGGCAACATATCAGGGTTCGGAGACGTGAAAATATCGGTTTGCGAGACAAAGTTGTAATCTCCGCCACCTGATTCAGCATTTCGGTAATCTAAGTTAGTAAACTTATTGCTTGCTAAGTTACCGCCAGTAAAGCATTTGTTCAAAGAGTCTCGGTTTAGTGCAAAAGTAGCATTACGTAGTTTCTTATCTTCCAAGAACTCTTTTGAAAACGTGTTTACGCGAGCTTCTTTGCCGTTAAATTCTATTGCTTGAAACGTTATAAAGCCGCCGTCAGGGATATCTTCAAGATAAAACTTAAAGTTATCAGTGGTAGGTTTGATAATGTCTCCGGATCTTTTGCCATCTGCATCAGAGTAGTAACCGATAACATAGTTGGTCACTTGCTCTTTTGACGCTGCACTGTAGGTTAAAACCGTTTTATCGCCGTTCAGCTCAGTTTTGTGGTCATATACAGTACAACCTTTCGTAGTTGCTTCACTTTCAGTCATTGTTGCTGGTATAGCAAAATCAAAAGTAAACGCAGTTTTCGGCGCTGCACCACCGCCACCGCCGCCACCGCCGCCGCAACCGACCATTAACCCTGAGATGATTGCCACTAGTGGCAGTACTTTAAGCTGTTTCATGTCTTTTTCCTAAACTGAGCGGCAATGATTAGCCAAAAAATTGTCTTTGCTCTGTCCAAAGCAAGAATAAAGCCAGCTTTATATAATCACCGTGAATATTGACATTTAATCTGCATCTCGTGCAAAAGGACAAAAAGTTCTAATTTTATGCAACTTGTGTAATGAAATTACACAAGATCTCCGCATCTCATTCGCATGCCAGAAACTTTCTGTAGTTTTATTTCACAACCATTCTTAAAGTGATCTAAATCAATCACCCTAAATGGCTATCTTGCTAGACTCCTGCCAAAAGATGAGGCTTTTTTTGTGCCTCAACACAATAAGTTATTAGCTATGCTTAGGCACAGTGTCGACGTGTAACAAATCTAACAATAGCTAGCATAAGCGTGCCGCAGGATGCGGATTAACACAATTGAATGAAGAATTCATAACTTTTAAATATATGAGGAATCTATGTCAGACGCAGTTAACAAAACGCACTCTGATTCAGATATCGAGACCAAGAGCTACCGTGAGCTTCATCGTCCAGCATCTGAGTTCGCAAGCCGTTCAGACTACCTAGACCACGAACTACAAATCATGAAGCCACGTCGTTTTGGCTTGAACTTGCCAGGTCGTGACTTCCGCTTTGAGCTTGAAGACCTTGTTCCAGCGCTTGCTGGTACTATCGGTATTATCGCAATGTACTCTGCGGTAATGATGTCTTGGGCTGAAGGTCTTACTGCAGCATGGGACCACGTAAACTTAGGCAAGGACTTTGCTATCGAAGTTGCGCGTGTAGAAATGCTCATCCCTGCACTTCTTTTCTGTGTACTTGCCTCTGGTTTTATTAACCCTAAAGCCAACCTAGCAGGCAACCACGGCCCAATGATCCCTCTTATTGGTACCATCGCTCTTGCTGGTGCTCATCCTCTTGCATTAGCAATTCTCATTGGTGTGTTTGGTTTGATTTTGAGCCTCTTAAAAGGTGGGTCAAAACTGGTTAACCTCACCTCTGAAGGTACGGCTGGTGGCCTTCTTATTTTCCTAGGTTTAACCGGAACCATGAGCCAAATTAACTCTATTCAAGCTTGGGCTGTTGGTTTGCAATCCGATACGGTTGCCGCTGGTAGCATGGGTTACATCGGTCTAATTGTTCTTGCGGTTACCATTGGCTTATACGCGTTCCTTGCTAAAGTGAACAAACGCTGGCTAGCGATCCCTGTTTGTGCCTTCACTGGGCTTGCAATCGCACTTGCTCTTGGCGCAGGCTTCGATATTAAATTCGTAACCGAGACAGGCCTTCCAAACCTAAATCCAATCTACTGGTGGGGTTCAACAGAAGAAGGTTGGATGCTTGGTCTTCCTAATATGGAACACTTCATCGCTTCACTACCATTCGCCATTCTTGCGGTAGCAATGTGGTCACCTGACTTCTTGGGTCACCGTATCTTCCAAGAGATGAACTACCCACGTAAGAGTGAGAAAGTGCTGATGGACGTTGATGACACAATGACAATGTGTTCCGTTCGCCAAATGGTCGGTACTGCAGTGGGTGGTGGTAACATCACATCATCTTGGGGGACTTACATGATCCCTGCTGCAATCGCGAAACGCCCTATTCCTGCTGGCGCCATCTTACTAGGCTCTCTATGTATTATTGTTGCAATCCTTGGTTTTCCTATGGACGTTGCAGTATGGCCTCCAGTTATGCGCGTTGCTCTTCTCGTTGGTGTATCTCTACCACTGCTTGAAGCTGGCATGCAGATGGTGAAGGACTCGAAAGACTCACAAGCAGCAGGCATTTGTATCTTTGGTTCTGCCGTTGTTAATCCAGTTCTAGCTTGGGCACTAACTATGCTTTTAGATAACAACGGTTTAATTGGAGATAAAGAGCGCGCGTCTCGCCTATCATTTGTAGACAAGATTGTGATCCCAGTAAGCGTACTTGTTATCTGTTTAGTTGCTATGCTTGCAGTTGGTATGCTTGAAGGCCAGTATGGCATCCAAGCTTGGCTATAAGCTAGCAGTCCAGAAATTTGTGGGTAGCGCTCGTCGCTACCCCATTTTTATCGAGATTTTTGAGGATTTATTGATTTAGTTTAAGGTTTGCAAAAAAATTTTAGTTTAACCTCTAACTGTTGCTTAAAAAGAGAAACGTTAAAACTAGTGACAATATTTATAGTTTTGTAAATCGAATACGTAAATTTAAGACTATAAATATTGTTATTCATAAGAGTGTACTGTTCCCCTCTTTTATCTGGGGATAGCTGGCTCAACGGCGAAGCAGTACGTATTTTTTTCTACTAAAAAGGTAGGTATGTCATGGCAGAGCAATTTGCTAAAGCTTGGGAAGGTTTTGCTGCAGGCGACTGGCAAAACGAAGTAAACGTTCGTGATTTCATTCAGAAGAACTACACTCCGTACGAAGGCGACGAATCTTTCCTAGTTTCTGAAGGTACTGAAGCGACTAACAAGCTTTGGGCTAAGGTAATGGAAGGCATCAAACAAGAGAACGCGACTCACGCTCCTGTTGATTTTGATACTTCAGTTATCTCTACCATCACTGCTCACGATGCAGGCTACATCGAAAAAGACCTAGAAACTATCGTAGGTCTTCAAACTGACGCTCCTCTAAAACGTGCGATCATCCCTAACGGTGGTATCCGCATGGTTGAAGGTTCATGCAAAGCCTACGACCGCGAGCTAGACCCACAAGTTAAAAAAATCTATACAGAATACCGTAAAACTCACAACCAAGGCGTTTTCGATATCTACACTCCTCAAATCATGGCGTGTCGTAAATCTGGCGTACTGACTGGTCTTCCAGATGCATACGGTCGTGGTCGTATCATCGGTGACTACCGTCGTGTTGCTCTATACGGTATTGACTTCCTAATGAAGGATAAATTCGCGCAGTTCTCTTCTCTACAAGAGCGTTTTGAGAACGGCGAAGACCTACAAATGACAATGCAGCTTCGTGAAGAGATCGCAGAGCAACACCGTGCTCTAGGTCAAATCAAAGAAATGGCTGCAAAATACGGTTGTGATATTTCTCGTCCTGCTGAAACTGCGCAAGAAGCTATTCAGTGGACTTACTTCGGTTACCTAGCTGCTGTTAAATCTCAAAACGGTGCGGCTATGTCTCTAGGTCGTACTTCTACATTCCTAGACATCTTCATCGAACGTGATATCGCGGCTGGTAAGCTAACTGAAGAACAAGCTCAGGAAATGATCGACCACTTCGTAATGAAACTACGTATGGTTCGTTTCCTACGTACTCCTGAGTACGATGATCTATTCTCTGGCGACCCTATCTGGGCAACTGAGTCTATGGGTGGTATGGGTCTTGACGGTCGTACGCTAGTTACTCGTACAAACTTCCGTTTCCTAAACTCACTATACACTATGGGTCCTTCTCCAGAGCCAAACATCACTGTTCTTTGGTCTGAGCAACTACCTGAAGGCTTCAAGAAGTTCTGTGCGAAAGTATCTATCGATACTTCTTCTATTCAGTACGAAAATGACGACCTAATGCGTCCAGACATGAACTCTGACGACTACGCGATCGCATGTTGTGTATCTCCAATGGTTGTTGGTAAGCAAATGCAGTTCTTCGGTGCTCGTGCGAACCTTGCGAAAACAATGCTTTACACCATCAACGGTGGTGTGGATGAGAAGCTAAAAATCCAAGTTGGCCCGCAAATGCCTAAGATCGAAGGCGATGTTCTTAACTACGATGAACTGTGGGAGAAAATGGACCACTTCATGGATTGGCTAGCGAAACAATATGTGACTGCACTAAACGCTATCCACTTCATGCACGATAAGTACAGCTACGAAGCGGCACTAATGGCTCTACACGACCGTGACGTTAAACGTACTATGGCTTGTGGTATTGCTGGTCTATCTGTTGCGGCTGACTCACTATCTGCAATTAAATACGCAAAAGTTAAGCCAATTCGTGACGAAGACGGTCTAGCAATCGACTTCGAAATCGAAGGCGATTACCCTAAATTCGGTAACAACGACCCACGCGTTGATGACATTGCATGTGAACTTGTTTCTGTATTTATGGGCAAAATCCGTAAGCTTAAGACTTACCGTGATGCAATCCCTACTCAGTCAATTCTTACTATCACTTCAAACGTGGTTTACGGTAAGAAAACTGGTAACACGCCTGACGGTCGTCGTGCTGGTGCTCCATTTGCTCCAGGTGCAAACCCAATGCACGGTCGTGACGAGAAAGGTGCTGTAGCATCACTAACTTCAGTTGCTAAACTGCCGTTTGCTGACGCACAAGATGGTATCTCTTACACATTCTCTATCGTACCTAACGCACTAGGTAAAGATGAGGGTTCACAACGCGCTAACCTTGCTGGTCTTATGGATGGTTACTTCCACCACGAAGCGGGTATCGAAGGTGGTCAACACCTAAACGTGAACGTTCTTAACCGTGAAACTCTAGAAGACGCAGTTAAGCACCCAGAGAAATACCCTCAGCTAACAATCCGTGTATCTGGTTACGCTGTTCGCTTCAACTCTCTAACTGCAGAGCAACAAGCTGACGTAATCGCGCGTACATTCACTGAGTCTCTATAAGACTATAGCGAAATAACGTTCTAGTAATACAACAAAGGCTGATGCTAAGTAGCATCAGCCTTTTTTTATTTCTTGAATGAAAGTTGTGATATCGCGAAAGACTTTTGCCCGCATTCTTACGTATGATGCGAAAAAAGTTAGCAAATAAAGTCTATGAGATTTAGTAAATTAATTATTCTTACCCTTCTTTCTCCAGTTGCAATAGCATCCACTAAGTCTACGGTTTCTTTTACCATCGACAACGATGGTATTTTTGGCGTCGATCAAGACTATACGAATGGTGTTTTCCTTTCTTACGCGACAGACCAACTGACACAAGAAAGCCAATGGAAATGGCTGAGTCTAGCTAACTCAGAGCACGCCAATATCGATAAAATAGAGTTGGTTCTTGGCCACAAGATGTGGACTCCAAGCGACATTGAAGCCGATTATCCACTAATCAATGATCGCCCATATGCCGGTTACCTACACACCGAAATCAACTACCTTTCCCTAACGAGTGACAAAGCTGTACGGTACAATTTCACCATAGGAACTACGGGTGAAAGTTCGCTATCAGAAAAGGCGCAAGAAATCGTTCACGGCATAACAGGATCGACGGACCCTCAAGGTTGGGATTACCAGATTGAAGATAAAGTGGCGTTCAGCCTTGGTTACCGCGTATTTAACAAATTGATGCGCAGCGAAGAACAAAAAACACAATGGGAGATCACCAACATTAACGACATCAATGCGGGTAACTTCCGTAGTGATGTCTCTCAAGGCGTCATGTTTCGTTGGGGTACAAACCTAGCGAATAGCATCGGAGCCGCCAATATCAGTGTCGAAAGCCCTTTCTCAGCAAGTATGATCGCTCAGAACACGTCGAGTTGGTTCTTGTTCACCGGGTTTGAAGGTCGTTACCGCTTTAATGACATGACTATCGAAGGAGATCGTCCTGGCATTCCTGAACCGTCAGCGCCATACGACGTCACACTGCAAAATTGGCAAGCAAGTGCCGTCGCGGGGGTATCTTGGTACAACCAAAATTACGGTGCAAGCATCACCTTTACAATTAAAACACCGGATTATGAAGAAGCCCAAACCGATGTTTATGGGACAGGCTCGTTCTCCGTGTTCGCCTTTTTCTAAAAACTGGATTATCCCAGCATCGAAGTCAATCTAGATACACGGCAAGTTCTCGGGGTAGGTATTAACCACCTCGTGTTCAAGCGTTTATGTAGATTGGCTCCATCTATTTTCTTTCTTCAAATAACCTTGCCTTTAGTACCGACAAAGCTGTTTTAACCCTGCTTTTTGTAATAAAATAACAGCTAGAATTTACTAGTAATGAGAGCAAAAGATGTCAACAGCTGGTCGTATTCACTCATTTGAGTCATGTGGTACCGTAGACGGACCTGGTATTCGATTTATCGTCTTCTTGCAAGGTTGTTTAATGCGCTGTAAGTATTGCCATAACCGCGATACTTGGGACACGCATGATGGCAAAGAAGTCACGGTTGAAGAAATCATTTCCGAAGCGAAAAGTTACCGCCACTTCATGAATGCATCAGGTGGTGGCGTTACTTGTTCTGGCGGCGAAGCGATGCTTCAACCGGAATTCGTACGTGATTTTTTCCGCGCAGCTAAAACCGAAGGCATTCATACATGTCTAGATACTAACGGTTATGTTCGTAAGCACACTGATGTTATCGATGAAGTACTGGATGCAACAGACTTAGTCATGCTTGACATCAAACACATGAAAGACGAAGTGCACCAAGATCTCATCGGTGTATCCAACCGACGCACATTGGACTTTGCTCGTTACTTGCAAAAAATCGGAAAGAAAACATGGATTCGCTATGTCGTCGTGCCTGGTTACACAGATGACCCAGAAGCAGCACACATGCTTGGTGAATTTATTAAAGACATGGATAACATCGAAAAGGTCGAGTTACTTCCTTACCACAAATTAGGGGCTCATAAGTGGGAAGCGTTAGGCTTAGAATACCCACTCGAAGGCGTAAACCCGCCACCGAAAGAAACCATGGATGAAATTCAATCCATTCTTGCTCAATACAACGATAACGTAAAATACTAAGTGAACCGCAAGACTAACCTCTTTAAAATACCAGCTTATTGCTGGTATTTTTTTGATTATATCTAAGCCTTATCAGTGAGTTTCTCTGCGGTCATTTAGGTATAAAAAGAACGATAGAAATGATTGCGTCATGTTCGCATAGGAAGGAAGTAACATGGATTTGTTTAACTTAGGCTCTCTTGTTGTCTCAATTTGGATAGTAGTAGTCTACTGCCTACCAGATTGGAAAAAAGTCGTTTGGCCCAAACTGGAAAAAGAAAAAGGATTTCAGCACCTCGTTTTTGCAACGCTCTTCTTTTTCAGTATTTTATGGGCAGCTCAAGCAGGTGTAAAAGAAGGATTACAGATTCATTTTCTTGCACTAACAACGCTGACGATGATGTATGGTTGGCGCATGGCATTTATACTCAGCATTCCCGCTATGTTGGTCAACCACCTACAACATGATGTGTCCTTGCTACTCTTACCCACGTCGTTAGTTCTATCAGCCCTAATTCCGATTTTCATTAGTTACTTAGTGTTTCTTCTGAGTTACCACTACTTGCCACGAAACATTTTTGTTTTCATCTTCGTTGCTGGATTTTTCAATGGCGCGATAACAGGAAGTCTGCACCTCATCATTAACTCTTTTTATCACCTATCAGTTGGTCACTACGATTGGGAAACCATTCAACATAACTACTTTGTTTTTGTGCCGTTGCTCGCCTTTCCAGAAGGTCTATTAAATGGTATGGCACTGGCGGTTTTAACCGTATTCAAGCCAGAGTGGCTGAGAGTATTTTCAGACCGAGACTACATATACAATCATTACCATAAATAAGTGTTTTCAAACTGGTCAAAAGTGACAGTTCTTGCCATTTTTTAGTATTAAATATGTGTTGAGATCATGTTTCACTCATGTCTTAAGCGTTAACCTAAGCACATTAAAAATGTATTAGATATCTAGTGAGGTCACCATGGAAATGTCAAACGCTCAACGTTTGATTCTATCAAACCAATACAACCTTATGTCTCAACTTGATCCAAGTAATGCGGCCAAATACAAACGCTTACAAACGATCGTTGAACGTGGTTATGAACTACAAATGCGAGAGTTGAACAAAGATTTCGGCTGCCTCTCAGAAGCAGAATGTCGTGAGATCATCGACGTTATGGAGATGTATCATGCGATGCAAGAATCTTACAACATGCTAGACGATGAAGACCGCAGCAACGTAGATCAGCGCCGCTTGAAGTTCTTGGGATTTGATATCGCTTCAGAAGCGCAACAAGTACATTACGTACGTTTTCTCATCGATTCTGAAGGTTTGTACCCTCAGTTTGACAAGGCAGATCATCACTTTAACAGCCAAATGCCGATGCTAGATAAATACCGCCGTATGCTGCAAACTTGGCGTAACTGCCCTCGTCAGTATCATTTATGTGAAAACGAACTAGCGCAAATCTTCAGCGCATAAAATGGTCGTCTAAGAATGAGGAGAGCGCCCGCTCTCCTTGTTATTTACCCTGTCACAAACTTATCTAAGACTTTGCTCTCTTCCTACCTCTTTCACTTACCTTGCTCAATGTAGAACAACGAATCACTGAGACTCTTCTGTCTTTGCCAAATATTTGATTTCTATTGCACCTATTCACGACATAAATTCGTCCTTAATAAAAGAGTGATTCAAATGTCACTTTTACAATAAATTCATAATTGTTAAGCAAAATTGCAAATCCCCGACTAGGCTTAAGTAGAGAAAGGCTGTGATTGAAAAATTCATATCCACCGCTCACCGTTGTAACGAAAAAACCGTCCATAAAGCAAAGTCTTTGGTGTCGCCAATCTTACATTCTGTACGAACCAAATGTGATAACAGGACGTATATTCAAACAACAACGAGCATAACTGTTGGTGGAAAGCCTGAATCAACGTTCGTCGGTAGACTGACTATTAAAGGGGAAAGCGACATGAGTATTTTCGACCACTATCAATCAAGATATGAAGCTGCAAAAGATGAAGAGATGTCGTTACAGGAGTTTTTAGCCCTGTGTAAAGATGACAAAAGCGCTTATGCTAATGCAGCAGAACGCCTACTGATGGCGATTGGTGAACCAGAGATAATCGATACGGCAAAGGATCCGAGACTAAGCCGAATCTTCTCGAATCGTGTTATCTCTCGTTATGAAACCTTTAAAGACTTTTATGGCATGGAAGATGCCATAGAACAAATTGTGTCTTACCTAAAACATGCGGCGCAAGGCCTAGAAGAGCGTAAGCAGATTCTTTACCTACTCGGCCCTGTAGGTGGCGGTAAGTCTTCGCTTGCAGAAAAGCTTAAGGCTCTGATGGAACAGATGCCTATTTATGTTCTTACTGCTAACGGCGAACGCAGCCCAGTGAATGACCATCCATTCTGCCTATTCAAAGCCACAGAAGATGGCGATATTTTGAAAAAAGAATACGGCATCGAGCACCGTTATCTTCGCTCGATCATGTCTCCTTGGGCCGCTAAACGTCTTCACGAGTTTGGTGGTGATATCACCAAATTTAAAGTAGTGAAAGTACGCCCTTCTATCCTTGACCAAATCGGTATTGCCAAAACTGAACCAGGCGATGAAAACAACCAAGATATCTCATCATTGGTTGGTAAAGTCGATATTCGTAAGCTTGAACACTATTCGCAAGACGATCCAGACGCTTACAGCTACTCCGGTGCGCTGTGTAAAGCAAACCAAGGTTTAATGGAATTCGTTGAGATGTTCAAAGCACCAATCAAAGTGCTTCACCCGCTGTTAACAGCAACGCAAGAAGGCAACTTCAACGGTACAGAAGGCCTTTCTGCGATTCCATTCGACGGTATGATTCTGGCTCACTCAAACGAATCTGAGTGGCAGACCTTCCGTAACAACAAGAACAATGAAGCGTTCTTGGACCGTGTTTATATTGTGAAGGTACCTTACTGTCTACGTGTTTCAGAAGAAGTCAAAATCTACCAAAAACTTCTTGAAAACAGTGAGTTGTCTCAAGCCCCTTGTTCACCAAGCACGCTCGAGACTCTGGCACAATTCAGTATTCTTTCTCGGCTTAAAGAGCCTGAAAACTCGTCCATCTTCTCTAAGATGCGCGTATACGACGGTGAAACGCTGAAAGATACGGATCCAAAGGCAAAAAGCTATCAAGAGTATCGTGATTATGCTGGTGTCGATGAAGGCATGAACGGTCTCTCAACACGTTTTGCCTTTAAGATTTTGTCACGCGTATTTAACTTCGACCAAACCGAAGTGGCAGCCAACCCTGTACATCTATTCTATGTGATTGAACAACAGGTTGAGCGCGAACAGTTCCCTGCTGAAACAGCAGAGAAATATCTCGAGTTCTTGAAAGGCTACCTAGTGCCTCGATACGTTGAATTTATCGGTAAAGAGATTCAGACCGCTTATCTTGAGTCTTACTCTGAATACGGCCAAAACATCTTCGATCGATATGTCACCTATGCAGACTTCTGGATTCAAGACCAAGAGTACCGAGATCCAGAAACTGGTCAGCTATTTGATCGCTCTTCACTGAATGCTGAGCTAGAGAAGATCGAAAAAACAGCTGGTATTTCTAACCCGAAAGATTTCCGAAACGAAATCGTTAACTTTGTGCTTCGTGCGAAAGCGAATAACAATGGTCAAAACCCGGTTTGGACCAGCTACGAAAAACTGCGCACAGTAATCGAGAAGAAAATGTTCTCCAATACCGAAGAGCTACTTCCGGTTATCTCATTTAATGCGAAAACCTCTTCTGAAGATCAGAAGAAGCACGACGACTTTGTCGCTCGCATGATGGAAAAAGGCTATACCGAGAAACAGGTTCGCCTACTTTCTGAGTGGTACCTACGAGTACGTAAGTCATCCTAACCCAGTATTGAGTTAGGTCGCTTGTGAAACATGAAGAGGGCTATTTCATGGCGCAATTTATAGACCGAAGGCTCAATGGCAAGAACAAGAGCGCTGTTAATCGACAGCGCTTCTTGAAGCGCCACAAAGAGCAAATAAAAGAGTCGGTAGCAGACGCAGTGAATCGACGCTCGATTACGAATACGGAAACGGGCGAAGACGTCTCTATCCCTCACAAAGACATCAACGAGCCTATATTTCATCAAGGCAAAGGTGGTGTTCGCGAACGAGTTCATCCCGGTAACGACCAATTCATTACTGGTGATAAAATTGAGCGTCCCAAAGGTGGCGGTCAGGGTAGCGGCTCAGGAGAAGGGAACGCCAGTCCAGATGGAGAAGGCCAAGACGAATTTGTATTCCAAATATCAAAAGATGAGTACCTCGATATTTTGTTCGAAGATCTCGAGCTGCCTAATCTAGAAAAAAACCAAATTGCCAAAATCACTGAATGGAAAACACACCGTGCAGGCTTTCAAACTGCCGGTATCCCTTCCAATATCGCCGTAGTACGTTCTCTGCAACAATCTCTTGCGCGCCGTACTGCAATGACTGCTGGTAAGAAACGACTTCTTAAAGAGTTAGAAGACGAACTTGCTCGCATCAAAAATATTGAACCTGCTCAGCAGTTTGAAGAGAACCGCTTGAAGGCTGAAATTGAAGAACTGCGCAAGAAAATCGAAAGCGTGCCTTTCATCGATACCTTCGACTTACGCTTCAAGAACTATGAGAAACGCCCGGTACCATCGAGCCAAGCGGTCATGTTCTGTCTAATGGACGTATCCGGTTCGATGGATCAGGCAACGAAAGACATCGCAAAACGCTTCTATGTTCTTTTGTACTTGTTCTTAACTCGTACCTACGAGAATGTCGAAGTCGTCTTTATCCGCCACCATACCCAAGCGAAGGAAGTGGACGAGCACGAATTTTTCTACTCACAAGAAACCGGGGGTACCATTGTATCTAGCGCGCTCAAGTTAATGGATGAAATAGTAAAAGAGCGATACCCGATTGGTCAGTGGAACATATATGCAGCTCAAGCATCCGACGGTGACAACTGGGCAGATGATTCGCCAAGATGCCGGGATCTGTTAGTGAACAAATTACTTCCAAACTGTCAGTACTACTCTTACATAGAGATCACGCGGCGCTCGCACCAAACTCTATGGCATGAGTACGAAAAACTCACTGAAGAGTTTCCTAATTTCGCAATGAAAAACATTCGCTCTGTGGAGGATATTTTCCCAGTCTTTCGTGAACTATTCCAAAAAGAAACGGCGTAAGGAGGCTAGCGATGAATACCGCAACGAGAAACCTCTCAGGAGAGGCGCCTAAGAAGCGTAACAGTAAAGTGTTGCCAGATGGACCAGATTGGACATTTGAGCTGTTAGAGCGATACCACAAAGAAATTAAGCGTGTCGCGGAGCATTATCGCCTAGACACTTACCCTAACCAAATAGAAGTGATTACTTCAGAGCAGATGATGGATGCCTATTCAAGTATCGGCATGCCAATCAATTACAACCACTGGTCATTTGGTAAAAAATTCATTCAAACAGAGCAGAACTATAAACATGGTCAAATGGGGTTAGCCTACGAGATTGTGATTAACTCCGACCCTTGTATTGCTTATTTGATGGAAGAAAATACGGTAACAATGCAAGCACTCGTGATAGCGCACGCGTGTTACGGCCATAACTCTTTTTTCAAAGGTAATTACCTATTCCAAACGTGGACTGACGCCAGCTCTATTATCGACTATCTGCTGTTCGCGAAAAAGTATTTAGCCGAGTGTGAAGAACGGTATGGCGTAAAAGAAGTGGAAAAGCTGCTCGACTCTTGTCATGCGTTAATGAACTTTGGTGTAGACCGCTACAAGCGTCCAGAGAAAATCTCAATTACAGAGGAAAAAGCAAGACAAGAAGAACGCGAAGCATACCTACAATCTCAAGTTAATGAGCTTTGGCGCACCGTACCGACAGCCAAGACGAAAGAGGAAGACATTAAAGAGCGATTCCCAAGCGAGCCTCAGGAAAACTTGCTCTACTTCTTCGAAAAACATGCGCCGTTGCTAGAGCCGTGGCAACGTGAAGTTGTTCGGATCGTCCGTAAGATCAGTCAGTATTTTTATCCGCAAAAACAAACGCAAGTCATGAATGAGGGCTGGGCAACGTTCTGGCACTACACCATACTCAACCATCTTTATGATGAGGGCTTGGTGTCTGAAAAATTCATTCTAGAGTTCTTACATAGCCACACCAGTGTCGTGGCTCAGCCGCCTTATAACAGTCCTTACTTTAATGGCATTAACCCCTACGCGTTAGGCTTTGCCATGTTCCGAGATATTAAGCGTATCTGTGAAGAACCAACTGATGAGGACAAAGAGTGGTTTCCAGATTTAGCAGGAACCGACTGGTTAGATGCAGTGCATTTCGCGATGCATAATTTCAAAGATGAAAGCTTTATTAGCCAATACCTTTCTCCGAAATTAATGCGTGATTTCAAGTTGTTTGCGATCAACGATGATGATCATAAGAACTTTATTGAAGTCGCTGCGATACACGATGAGATGGGTTATAAACGCATTAGAGAAACCCTAGCCGCTCAGTACAACTTATCTAATCTTGAGCCAAACATTCAGGTGTTTAATGTCGATGTCCGTGGTGATCGATCGCTTACGTTGCAGTACGTTCCTCACAACCGCATCCCACTTGATGATAGTTACGAAGAAGTTCTAAAGCACGTGTATCGATTATGGGGCTTTGATGTCATTCTCCAAGAAGTGAAAGACACCGGTCACCGAGAGGTCTTAGCGACCTGCCCTAAACGGAACCAATACGACACTAACATTTAACTAATATCTCGATACAAGTAAAACAAAAAGGCTCCTAATTCAGGAGCCTTGTTTATTCTTAAATCTATCTGAGCATTTGTTACGCTTGCTTTGCAACAATCGCGCGCACGGCTTCTAGGTCTTCGGGCGTATCAACCCCTGCCGCTGGTGCTTCTTTCGCTACCGCCACATGAATTTTTTCACCGTACCAAAGCACTCGCAGTTGCTCAAGACACTCAATCTGCTCTAATGCACTTGGTGCCCAATTGACATACGTATTAATGAAACCAGCTCGATAAGCATAAATACCAATATGACGCATTAATGGGTTGGCAATGGTTTTGTCTTGTTTAGCAAAGTTATCGCGATCCCAAGGGATGGTTGCTCGACTAAAGTACAACGCATAGCCTTGCTCATCTGCGACAACTTTAACAGCGTTCGGGTTGAACACGTCCTCTTCCGAGTCTATTTCTACAGCTAACGTCGCCATCGGGGCTTCACACCCAGATAAGTTATCAGCAACCTGACGAATGATGGACGGCGGAATCAAAGGCTCATCCCCTTGCACATTAACAATAATGTGGTCTGACGGAATAGCCATTTTTTCAACAACTTCTGCAAGACGCTCCGTACCTGATTCGTGGTGGGGAGAGGTCATACAAACTTTACCACCAAATGACGAAACCGCTTTCGCAACACGCTCGTCATCAGTTGCAACGATGACATCTTCCGCACCCGCTTGTAGCGCTTGTTCATAAACCCACTGAACCATAGGCTTACCACCAATATCCGCTAGCGGTTTACCAGGCAAACGGCTCGATGCGTAGCGCGAAGGGATGACAACCGTAAAAGACATTAGCGTCCCTCATCCATGCTCATAGTGCGAGCTTCAGGCTCTAGCAGAACTGGAATACCCTCTTTGATCGGGTAAGCAAGGCGATCCAATTTGCAGATCAACTCTTGATTATCTTTATCGTACGTCAGCTTACCTTTGCAAACAGGGCAAGCTACAATCTCAAGTAGACGGTGATCCATAAGCCGCTTTAACCTCTTTTATTCTATTTAAAATTTGCTCTGCATCGTTTGATTCAAACTGGGCAGATACAGGCAGATACCACCAATTATCTTGCGCATAATGGCTGCACTTGACGGCATCTTTCTCGGTCATAATCACATTGGTCCCTTGTTGAGCCAATGCTTCTAATTCTTGTTGATCAAAGTCTTGATGGTCAGCAAAACCTTTTGTGACTTTAACATCTGCGTCCATCGAGTTTAGTGTATGAAAAAAACGCGGAGGATGCCCAATGCCCGCAAATGCGACGAGATCTTTCAACTCCGAGACATCCACATGTTGCTTAGTCTTAAGATTAATAGCTTTAGAGGGTGCTAAAGCCATTGCGATTTCGCCCGTATGCGCTTGACCGCCATTGGTGATGATAAAGTCGACTTCTTTAAGTCGCTCAATACCTTCACGTAAAGGACCTAATGGAATCAGGCTTTCATTCCCAAACCGGCGATTCCCATCCACAATCACTAACTCAATATCACGGCCTAACGCATAATGTTGTAATCCATCATCCGTAATTATGATATCCACATCCAAATCTAGCAGTGCTTTCACTGCATTTGAACGCACAGGATCTACCGCAACAGGTGCTCCTGTACGGCGATGAATCAACTTAGGTTCATCGCCACAATGCTTCGCTGGCGTATCTTCTTTTAGCACTAACGGATAGGCAGGAGCCTTTGCCCCATAACCACGAGAAACAACCCCCGGCTTAAAGCCCATTTGCTGTAGTTGCTCAACAAGCCACACAACAACTGGTGTTTTACCATTGCCACCAGCAGTGATATTGCCAACCACAACAACAGGTATAGGCGCATTATAAGCTTGCTTGCGGCCAGTTTGGTATTGCTTTCGCTTTGACTTGCTTATCGCTCCAAATAATAAACTCAGTGGCCACAAAAGCGGCCACAAGAGGTATTTTATTGGATGGTTTTCAAACCAGATTTTTTCAATCACCGCGCTTATTCACCAAACTGAATACGGTGCAATTGTGCATACGCACCATTTTTCTCAATAAGCTCAGCGTGGTTGCCACGTTCAATGATGGCACCATCATCAACCACAAGAATTTCATCGGCTTTCTCGATTGTGGATAAGCGGTGCGCTATTACAAGTACCGTTTTGTCTTTTTGCAGCTCATCAAGTGCAGCTTGAATAGCTCGCTCGGATTCGGTATCCAAAGCCGAAGTTGCCTCATCAAGAATCAGCACTGGAGCATCACGCAATAGAGCTCGCGCAATCGCAACACGTTGGCGTTGACCACCAGACAAGCTAGCACCATTTTCACCAATCATGGTATCAAGTCCATCATCCATTTTGCCGATGAACTCCATCGCATGCGCGAGTGTTGCCGCTTTCTCGATATCACTGCGCTCGTATTGGCCATCCGTTGCGTACGCAATATTGTTTGCTATCGTGTCATTAAACAAATGAACATTTTGCGATACTAGTGCAAATTGCTGACGTAAATTCTTTAGCTCGTAATCACGAATATCATGCCCATCTAATGTGATAGATCCACTGTCAACATCATAGAAGCGGTTGAACAAGTTCGCGATGGTACTTTTACCTGAGCCAGAACGGCCAACTAGCGCCACCGTTTTTCCTCTTGGAATATCGAAGCTGACATTTTCCAATGCTGGTTTTTCTGCACCAGTGTAAGTAAAGCTTACGTTTTTAACTGAAACATCGCCATTTGCGCGTTCAACTGTCAACTTACCTTCGTTTTTCTCAGGCTCGAGGTCAATTAACGCGAAGAGCGTTTGGCTCGCGGCCATACCACGTTGGAACTGAGAAGTAACGTTAGTCAGCGCTTTAAGTGGGCGCATCAGACCAAACATTGCAGAGAACACAACAGTAAATGTACCTGGAGTCAGTTGCTCTTTAATCGAATCAATACTTGCTAAATAAAGAACGGCAACAATTGCAAGTGATGCAATCATTTGGATGATAGGGTTAGCCGCCGCTTGAGCCGTCACCAACTTCATACTTTGTTGACGCATTTGGTTGCTGACTTTTTCAAATCGTTTACGTTCGATGTCTTGGCCGCCATAGCTCAACACAACTTTATGGCCTTTCAGCATCTGCTCTGCTGATGCAGTTACGTTACCCATCATGGTCTGCATATTTTTGGATATTTTTCTAAAACGTTTAGAAACAACACCAATACCCCATGCTACAACGGGAGCAACAGCAAACAGCACTAGCGACAATTGCCAGCTGTTGTAAAACATCAAAACTAACAGACCAATGATACTTGCGCCTTCACGCACAATGCTCACCAACGCTTGGCTAGTTGCCGCTGATACTTGCTCTGAGTCGTAGGTTATACGCGACAATAAGTTGCCCGTCTTTTCCTTATCAAAGTAAGACACTGGCATATGCATAAAGTGATTGAACACCATGCGACGGACTTGCATAACTACGTTGCCAGATACCCAGCTCAAACAGTAGGTGGAGACAAATCCACTTATGCCACGGATGAACATCATGGCAAAAATAATCAATGGAAGCGTGCGTAAAAAATCAGATTCAGCGTTCCCAAAACCTTCATCGAGTAGTGGTTTTAGCAGGGAAATCATATAGGTATCTGATATAGCATTAATAACTAATGCAATGACTGCAACGACAAGACCTGACTTATAAAGGCGAATAAATTGCCATAGACGCTTAAACGTCTGCCAAGTCGTTTCATCAGTATTTATCGACATAGAAGTGCTTTATTTTCTTACATTAAGACTCTCATTCTACTCCCTTACGCAGCATCTGCCTATACCAAGGCTCAAATGTATCGCTACGTTTGGTTTCTGAGCGCCAATTATCACGGTGAATAAAGAAGCTTACCTGACCACCCTCACCAGTATCAAGCCAAGTAACGCCAAGCTTTCGGTATGAAGCAACGACATTTTCCGCTGGCATTCCCCATCGATTGTTTTTTGCTAAAGAAGCAACCGCCACACTCGGGCTCACCGCCTCGATAAATCGAGGATTCGATGAACTTTTACTCCCGTGGTGAGGGACTAGCATCACATCGCTTTGTAACTTTCCGGGTTCTCTAAGCAAAATCCACTCGCTAATGGCCTCAATATCACCAGTAAAAAGCATACTAAAGTTAGAAATAGGGTCAGTAAGTCGTAATACACAGGAGTGCGGATTATACGCACGTTGAACAAGTGCAGGAGGCCAGAGCACTTCCATGTTTAATCCTTGCCATTTCCATTGGTCGCCTCTAGTGCAAGGCTCATATTCGATAAAGAATTGACTACTAAGTTTACGCTGTGGAGAAAAGGCATCTTCAATGAAAAAGCGGCCGCCTGCGTGATCATTATCGGAATGGCTTAGAATCAGTGTATCTATGCTTTCATAACCTCGTTGATGCAAAACCGGAGTGACGACCTGCTCTGCGATACTGCCGCTTTGCCATGCTTTACCAGTGTCATACAGCAACACCTTGTCGTCTTTTTCTACAACCACTGCAAGGCCATGACCTACATCTAATACATCGATACGCCAATGCGGTTCATACTCCGCTGCAAACTTGATACTAATAACGATGCCGAGTAACAAATACCACGCGTACTGAGACATGAACCGTTGAAATATTAAGCAAACCACTATCACCATAACCAGCATTGTCATTTCCATGCTAATGGGTTGCCAAGAACCTACTGCGTACTGTATTGACGTGCTCAATGGCTGTAATGACCAGTCCACCAAATGCCACAGAGGCTTCGCTATCATTTCAAGAAACAAAGATGAGAACAGGGCTAGAAACATCAAAGGTACAACGATAAATCCGAACCAAGGAATAAATACCAAGTTGTAGGCTATTGAGGACAAACTAAAACCGGAGAAGAAATGGCCACTAACAGGTACGATTAAAGCGCTCAACATCAATTGAGTAAGCAATAACGCTTTTAATCGCGCTTTCCAACCTCCCCTTTGATGTCGAATCAAATTAATTGCGAACAATACCGCACAAACGGAGAGGTACGATAACCAAAAGCTCATACTGTAGGATGCAAAAGGTTGGACAAGCAGTTGTAGAGATACTGCAAGCAAAAGAACTCGCCAAGAAGTCCAGTGCACCAGAGTATACTTCAGGAGAACGTAAACAACGCATACCGACACTGCTCGCGTAGTAGGCAGAGAGAAATCCGCTAACCAAGCGTAGGCAACAGCGAAGATCAGCCCATATAAGCTAGGTAACAACTGGTATTGGGGTAATAGATAACGAACGGTACCGCCCACGACTAGCCCAAAAGTAAACGCCATACCAATATGTAAACCAGAAATGGAGACCAAATGCAGTAAACCACTGTCCCTGAGCGCTTGCCAATCTTCCTTAGACAACCAAGAACGGTCAGCAAAAACTAACGCACTTATTAACGAGAAATGATGAAGGGAAGACACATCATCAGCGACATCGGCAATAATGGATTGACGCAGAGATACATTAGAACGAACAATCCACTTAGCGTCTTTGTTGACAACCGCTCGGGCGATAATATTTTTACCCATCGCGTGCTTTTCAGCATCAAAGCCAGCTTCGTTGCGTAGACCTGTAATCGGCTTTAACGAGATGGATGTCGTAAACTCACTGTTAACATCGAGTGGAAAAGGCGTAATAAGACGGATTTTAGGTTTAAGAAAAGGTAACAGAGTTTGAGAATTTACCGCTTCTATAGCGACAATACCTTCATAACCGTGACTTATTTGCGTAAAAGGGCTGTCAACTTTACCAATTATGGTAATATTCTCCCCTGCTTGAAAAAGGGCTTGTCTCTGAGACTCCAATACATTGCCGTGGACGATGACAACCATAAAGCCCGCAATTGCGCCTATGCTAATTAAGCCACGACGTAATTTGATTATTGAGCCAGTGGTTATTATTCCCAGCAGCAACCAACGCCAATCTGGTATTGTCGGCCACCAAGCTGACGAGATTACGCTCGCTACAAATAACGCCAAGGTCCAACTTTTTTCTGAGAGAGTCATGCTGTCCTATGCCTAGAAAGCTGATAAAACGCTTCATGCCAGATCATGAATTGATCAAACGCCAAAAAGCATTGAAGGTCTTCGGCAATGTGTTGTACAACCCGAACTTGTGGTGCTTAAACCGCCGCTCGGCATCAGGGGCTTTTGCTGTCGGGTTATTTATGGCTTTTGTTCCGCTGCCGAGCCAAATGATCATGGCCGCTGGCTTGGCCATTATGTTGGGTGTCAATCTGCCCCTCTCCGTCGCTTTGGTATGGATCAGCAACCCTATCACTATGCCTGTGCTATTTTACTTTGCGTACAAGCTAGGTGCTCTAGTGATGCGTCTTCCCCCGCAACCTTTTCACTTTGAACTATCGTGGGAATTCATCATGCAGCAAATGAGTACCATTGGACCTCCATTTCTATTGGGCTGCGCAATTTGTGGGGTTGTATCCGCGATTATTGGCTACTTCGGAATTCGAGGGCTTTGGCGCTACTCAGTGGTACGGAGCTGGCAAAAACGCAAAATAAGATAAGACCTTACTGCGTAAAAATCAGCATTTGAGCTATCAGTTGAGGGGCATCTAACAGTTAGAATGAAACGCGATGTTACTCAAGTCGGATAAATACAAAAAAGGACCGAATTCGGTCCTTTTTTGTTTTTCGCATATTGTAAAACAATCAGCTATTTAGAACTCAGTACAGCCGCCGGATTCAACCTTGCGGCACGAGAAGCAGGATACCACGTCGCAAGTAAACTAAGCACTATCGCCGTCACTGACACCAATGCCACATCTGGCCAGTGTAGTTGTGATGGTAAGAAGTCGACGAAGTAAATATCGCCCGATAAAAACTGATGACCAATTAAGCTCTCTAACCCTTTAATTAACGGAGTCAGGTTTAACGCCACTAAGACACCGATAACACTGCCGACGAGACTGCCAAATACACCAGAGAATACACCTTGCCAAACAAAGATCCGTTTGATTAGGCTATCTTTTGCTCCCATTGTTCGCAAAATTGCGATTTCCGCCGCTCGGTCTTTCACTGCCATCATCAACGTAGACACAATATTAAAACATGCCACGCCAATCACCAGTACCATCACCAAGTACATAATGGTGCGCACGAGCTGAATATCGCGATACAAAAAACCAAACTTTTGCTGCCAGCTTTTCAAATACACATAAACATCAATCATGCTACCAACCTCGCGAACAATAGAAGGCGCATTGAGAACATCGTCAGTTTTTAGTGAAATGCCAGTGACCCCTTCCCCTAATCTCGCGTATTGCTGAGCATCCGCTAATGGTACTAACGCTAGAGAGTGGTCGATTTGGCCATTCAATGTTAAGAACCCTGACACCTTCACGCGCACTCGCTTAGGAGCCTGCACTTTATTTGCGCCGCCTGTTTGCGGAATCATCAACGTAACGTAATCCCCCACGGCGACATTTAGCTCGTTTGCTACACCTCGTCCTAAGATCACTTGCTGCTGACCGGCATAAAAGTTTTGCCAAGCTTCTTGGTCAATAAAATTCGATAAGCTCGACACCGCTTGCTCGAAAGTAGGCTCTACACCACGAACTTCTATCGCTTTTAGCTTACTGCCTTTTTCTGCCAAGCCCGTAAAACGAACGTACGGTGCTGCCGCAACAACATGTTCATGTTTTAGAGCTTGATTCATCGTTTTGGTGTAGTCATGAAGTGGTCCATTAACACCTTCTAACTCGCCGTGTGGGATCACAGACAACACACGCGATTGCAGCTCGCGCTCAAAGCCATTCATTGCAGACAAACCGATAATGATCACAGCAACGCCAACCGCAATACCAATAGTCGAAGAAAGCGATATGAAAGACACCATCTTGTTGCGCTTTTTCGCTCGACTGAAGCGACCACCAATCATCAAAGCTAAAGAGGTAAACAAAACTAGCCCTCCGCAGATGCTGTATCAGTCACAAAACGATCTACGAGCAAACCATCTTGCATGTGCATTTGACGATCCATTTTTGCTGCCAGCTCTTTGTCATGCGTGACAACCAAAAATGCAATGTTTGACTCTTTATTGAGCTCGCGCATCAAATCATAGATAGACAGTGCCGTATTGTGATCTAAGTTCCCCGTAGGTTCATCAGCCAAGACCAGATCAGGTTTATTCACCAATGCACGCGCAATCGCAACACGCTGACGCTCACCGCCCGATAACTCGGAGGGTCTATGTTGCATCCGATGACTCAAACCAACTTTATCTAACAGCGCTTTAGCCGCCTGTTTTGCATCCGCTACTTTAGCACCGCCAATCATCAGTGGCATCGCCACATTTTCAAGCGCAGTAAAGTCAGCCAACAAGTGATGAAACTGGTATACAAAACCAAGGTGCTTGTTGCGTAATGCCGCCTGTTTGTTCGAGCTCAAAGCTGATAGGTTTTGCCCTAGAAAATCAACTTCACCATGAGTTGCGTCATCTAACGCACCTAAAATATGCAATAAGGTACTTTTTCCCGAACCAGAAGAGCCAACAATAGAAACCAACTCCCCTTTGTCGATATCGAAACTTACGCCTTTCAACACTTCCGTATCTAACGAACCCTCTCGGTAGACTTTACGAATATCACGACATTCTAATAGCTTATTCATAGCGAAGTGCCTCAGCAGGTTTAACAGAAGATGCTCGATAAGAAGGATAAAGCGTAGCAGCAAGGCTAAGAGCAATCGCCAACACCACCACTAAAAGAATTTGCAGTGAATCAATCAAGATGGGTAGATGACCACCAAAGCTGAATAGCGCCACACCAGCAGATTCAAGAATCGCATTTAGATTAAGTGACAAGATCACGCCCGCAGCGCCACCAACAATCGCGCCAATTACACCACTGCTTGCACCTTGCACCATGAAAATGGTCATCACTTGAGATTGAGTCATGCCTTGAGTTTTCAATATTGCGACTTCTGATTGTTTCTCCATTACCACCATGATCAAAGCGGAGATAATATTGAATACAGCGACACCCACAATTAGACCTAGCATAAGTCCCATCATGTTCTTTTCCATTTTCACCGCTTGGAAAAGCTCACCACGCTGTTCGCGCCAATCACTCCATTCCCATCCATCAGGCATGGGTTGGTCAGCAAAATCCGTCACCATAAATGGGTCAGAGAAAAAGACACGCCAACCAGAAACCGTGTCTTTAGGGAAACGCATCAGCTTAGATGCATCCGTCATGTTCACAATCATTAATTGACCATCAACGTCCGATCCCGTATTGAAAATGCCTGAGACAGTGAAGTTTCGCTGGCTAGGAATACGACCAAGTGGGGTAAACTGCGTCGCGTTGGTCACCATCAAGCGTACTTTATCCCCGATTGAGACCTTTAGTGAACGCGCCAAACTGTGACCCAAAAATACATTGTAGTCACCTGCTTGAAGTGACGATAATCGTCCGGCAATCAAATGGTTGCTAATCGGATCGCCTTTCTTAGGTTCAATACCGATGAGGTAACCAGCCGTCAGCTGTGCAGAACTCTGAATAACAGCCTCTCCTCTAACGATAGGCTCCGGCTGAGATTCACTCGACATCGCTTGAACAAATGGAGGAGCAGACTCGGTCATAGGCGTTTTTCCATCGTGTTGCGAAACAACGGCATGAGGTAGCACACCTAAAATGCGTTCTTTTAACTGCGATTCAAACCCGTTCATCACAGAAAGAACCGTCACCAACGCCATTACACCGATCGTAATACCCGCCGTCGACATATAAGAAACAAATCGGCTGAACCTATCTCCAGAGCGTCCCCGAAGATACCTTAAGCCAATAAACAATGAGATAGGATGATACATATAAGACAAACCAACTGGTTGTTTTGATATAAAGCTTTAGCGGATTATCTTACCTTACTCTTCTCATTAAGAAGACAAGAGAATCGCTAAATTTGTCAACGACATGCAATAAGTCTGTATTTAGGGCAAAAAGTTCAAGGACAAATCAGCTAAACTTGATAACTTCATTCAGTTAGCGATAATCAGTGCCCTATTTCTCTTTGTTTGTTGAGTGAACAGGGAGCGCTCACTGGCAAAAGGATCGACTATATGACAGAGCAAGAATACTTTACCGTCCATCATAACCTCACCATCAACGTCGAAACGTTGAGTGCGGACTTTGCTTTGCCAGATGAAGAAACATTTGCCTCCGAAATTCCAGCACCATTTATTGTCGCCAGTGAATTTAGTCACTTAGATATGTTGGCAGACAACGCGCGTCTAGAGCTGAAAAACAAAGAGTTAAAGCATGTGATCAACTTGCTTGATACGCAAAACGCGAAACTTAACCTCTTGTTGAGCTTTATGCTTTCACAACAAGATGACGCCTCCATTCGATATCAAACGACGCAGTTTGGTGCTAGTCAACTCAGTTTCCGCTCAGATACAGCGTTAACTACTCAACAACTCGTTCGTGTTAAACTGTTCCTCGATCACCCTGCTGCGGCGATTTACTGTTACGCTCAAGTAGAAGAATGTGATGCTTCAGAGCAAGATTTCATTATCACGCTTAGATACAAGATGCTCCGAGAATCTGATCAAGATTTACTGATAAAGGCGGCACTGTATCAACAACAAAAACTTTTACGTCAGCGCTCGATGGAGCGAGATAAAAAATAATTCCTATGACAAAAGCAACGATTCTTTCCGTCACCAACCCTTCAGAGCGTGGCGACAAAAAACAGCTAGGTAATTTGCCGGGCGCAGCTCTACCTCTAGCCATTGCAGAGCTGGCCAAACAGCATTCGAGTCACTCGCTACTCGTTGTGCCTGACCCGCAAATTGCTTTAAAGCTTCAGGCAGAGATTGAGCAATTCACCGACCAAACGGTAAGCCTATTCCCCGACTGGGAAACGCTGCCTTACGATAACTTTTCTCCGCATCAAGAAATCATCTCTGAACGTATCGCACGCCTATACCAACTGCCAAGTCAACGTGATGGCATAACCATCGTCCCGGTCAGTACAGTATTGCAACGCCAATCGCCACGTGATTTTTTGTTGCAACACACTTTAATGGTGAAAACTGGTGATCGAATCTCGCTAGAGAAGTTACGTGTACAACTTGAAAATTCAGGCTACCGCCATGTAGATCAAGTATTTGGGCCAGGTGAATATGCAAGTCGTGGGTCTATTCTGGATCTCTTTCCTATGGGCAGCAATGACCCGTACCGCATCGACTTCTTTGATGATGAAATAGATACCATTCGCACGTTTGATCCAGAGAACCAACGCTCTATCGACGATATTCAGCAAATCCAATTGCTGCCTGCACATGAGTTCCCAACCACTAAAGAAGCGATTGAAGATTTCCGTACACGTTGGCGCACCCAGTTCGACGCACGCCGCGAGCCTGAATCAATCTACATGCAAGTGACCAAAGGCACGTGGCCCGCTGGTATTGAGTATTGGCAGCCGCTGTTTTTTGACCATACCGAGACTTTATTTGAATATTTGCCAGAAGACTCTCAAGTCATCACATATGGTGATATCGAATCTGCGGTCGATACTTTCTTAACCGATGTCGGATATCGATACGACCAGAAAAAAGTTGATCCGTTGCGTCCTCTTTTGACTCCTGAACAGCTTTGGTTGAAAAAAGACGAACTTTTCAGTCAACTAAAACAGCTCCCTATCGCTCAATTGAGCCTAGATAAAGTGGTTAAGCGTGCCGGTCGTCAAAACCTACCCGTACAATCGTTAGCCGAGCTTGGCGTTCAGCAACAAAATAAAGAGCCGCTCTCGCGCCTTCGTCAGTTTAGTGAGCAATTCAGCGGAAAAGTCGTTTTCTCGGTAGAGTCAGAAGGTCGTCGTGAAGCACTAACGGAGCTGTTGCAAGGCATCAAAGTTCGGCCAGTCGTACATGGCTCACTTTACCAAGCTCTAGACTCGGGAGATCGATTCAGCTTGATCTTAGGCGCAGCAGAGCATGGTTTCATTCACGAAGAGCTGAACTTCGCTCTGATCTGTGAAAGTGATCTACTCGGTGACCGTGTTATCCAGCGACGCCGCAAAGATAAAAAAGCCGTCAACAGTGACACCGTTATTCGCCACCTTGCGGAGTTAAAACCCGGTCAACCTGTGGTTCATATTGATCACGGTATTGGTCGCTACATCGGTTTACAAACACTTGAAGCCGGTGGCATGAAAACGGAATACGTCACCCTTGAGTATCAAAACGATGCCAAGCTCTACGTGCCAGTTTCATCACTGAATCTTATCAGCCGTTATTCTGGCGGCGCTGAAGAGAGTGCGCCACTGCATAAATTAGGTGGTGAAGCGTGGGCAAAAGCACGTCGTAAAGCGGCAGAAAAAGTGCGTGATGTCGCAGCAGAATTGCTGGATGTGTATGCTAAACGAGAATTAAAACCTGGCTTCAAATTTGAGCTAGATCGTGGGCAATACGCAACATTTAAAGCAACATTCCCGTTTGAAGAAACAGATGACCAAGCGATGGCCATCAATGCCGTATTGTCAGACATGTGCCAGGCAAAAGCGATGGATCGCTTAGTGTGTGGTGACGTGGGCTTTGGTAAAACGGAAGTCGCTATGCGCGCAGCATTTGTCGCAACGGATAACAGTAAACAGGTCGCCGTACTCGTACCAACAACCTTGCTTGCTCAGCAGCATTTCGAAAACTTCCGTGACCGTTTTGCCAACTTACCAATCCGAGTTGAAGTACTGTCTCGTTTTAAATCTGCCAAAGAACAAAAAGTCATTCTGCAAGACGTTGCCGATGGTAAAGTAGACATTGTCGTTGGTACGCATAAGCTGCTTTCGAGCGACATTAAATTCAAAGATTTAGGTTTGTTGATCGTTGATGAGGAACACCGCTTCGGGGTTCGTCAAAAAGAAAAAGTCAAAGCAATGCGTGCGGATGTGGACATTCTTACCCTCACCGCAACACCAATTCCACGCACACTGAATATGGCAATGAGTGGCATGCGAGACCTGTCGATCATCGCGACACCTCCTGCACGCCGTTTAGCCATTAAAACCTTTGTTCGACAAAAAGAAGAGCCAGTGGTCCGTGAAGCGGTACTGCGTGAAATTATGCGTGGTGGTCAGGTTTACTTCCTGCACAATCAGGTTGAAACCATTGAAAAAACGGCAGAAGACTTACAGAAACTCATCCCAGAGGCACGTATTACCGTGGCTCATGGTCAAATGCGCGAGCGCGAACTTGAGCGAATCATGAATGACTTCTACCATCAGCGCTTTAATGTGTTGGTGTGTACAACCATCATCGAAACCGGTATCGACGTACCAACGGCGAATACCATAATCATGGATCGTGCGGACAATCTTGGCTTGGCGCAGTTGCATCAATTACGTGGCCGTGTTGGACGTTCGCACCATCAAGCCTATGCTTACTTATTAACGCCACATCCAAAAGCCATGACCAAAGATGCCATCAAGCGTCTTGATGCGATTGCTTCACTGGAAGACTTAGGTGCTGGCTTTACGTTAGCAACCCACGATTTAGAAATCCGTGGTGCTGGTGAGCTGCTTGGTGATGAGCAAAGTGGGCAAATTCAATCCGTTGGTTTTACACTTTATATGGAAATGCTGGAACAAGCAGTGCAAGCATTAAAAGAAGGCAAGGAGCCGTCTTTGGATGAGCTGCTTCGTGAGCAAACTGAAGTGGAAATGCGAATCCCAGCGCTCTTACCAGATGGTTACATTCCGGATGTAAACACACGACTGTCGATGTACAAACGCATTGCGAGTGTCACAAGCAGTGATGAACTATCAGAGCTAAAAGTGGAACTGATTGATCGCTTTGGTTTGCTTCCAGACGCAACAAAGAACTTACTTGCCGTCTCAGAATTGAAAATTTCGGCTGGTAGTTTAAAAGCGAAAAAGATAGAAGCCCATGATAAAGGTGGATTTATCGAGTTTTACCCTGATGCTGACATAAATCCAGCGTATTTAGTTAAACTGCTGCAATCACAGCCGCAAAAATTTGCAATGGAAGGTCCAACTAAGTTCAAGTTTAGCGTACCATTGGTGGACCGACGTAAACGCATTCAGTTTGTTCAAGACTTACTGAATGATTTTAAACAGAATTTATTACCAACGAGCTAATAGTCGAATGAGAATACTGATCCCGTTATTGCTTCTATGTGTCTCAATGCCCTCTTGGGCACAGCGCCAATTTGATATTGAAGTGATCATTTTCAAGCGAGCAGTCGACGCTGAAAGCACAACAGAATCTTGGCCGAATCAACTGCCAAAAATCGATATGGAAAATGTCGGTAGCCTAGAGAGTGAATCCTACCGCCGCTCTAAAGGCGTGACACTTTTGCCAAGTTCTTCTTTCCGTCTCAACGCGCAAGAAGCGGCACTAAATAATCATGCCGGCTTTAAAGTGCTTAAACACGTAGCCTGGCGTCAAGGTGACCGAGGTAAATCTAGCGCCCCAATTTTCCGCATCGTTGGCGGGCGAGATTTCTCTGATTCTTATCAAGCAGATGGCCGCCCAATCAATGGCAATCAAACATTTTCCAGCGACGGTTACAGTGAAGAGACGGTCAATGGTCCTTTATATGAACTAGATGGTCGATTCCAAATATACGTACAGCATTACCTCTTCGCCGAAACAACACTAGATCTCCGCGAACCAAGTGTTAGAGAGGTGCGTTTTGAACCAACCTCAACTGAGCAATTGGCGGATGACTTAGGTGAAGTCGATGGTAACGTCCAAGTCGGTAACTTGGCAGAAATATCGCCGACAGTAACCGAAGAGAAATTCCTGAAGAGTTATCGAATGGATCAAAAACGTCGTATGCGTAGCAGCGAGACTCATTACCTAGATAACCCGTTGATGGGTATGATCATTCAAGTTCGTCGGGTTCGATAAGCACGAGCGGTTCGACAAAGCGCAGCAAAGCTGCGCTTTGTTTTTATCTGCTATACCTCAGTTATTCCTAACCAACGCAGAGCAAGGAAAATAGCTGCGTTCAAGTATAAATAGACAGCTTTCAATTTACTTACACTCAACATGGAAGTCGTATTAGTTCATGAGTCCAGACTTTGAAATCATTGCGCCCCGCTTAGCGCTCAAGCTCATCCCTGCTGAAGAAGCACATTCACTACAACGATTACTTGCAGAATCCCCTTCGCTGCACCAATGGCTTGACTGGTGTGATAAAAACGTCACATTGAAAACCGCGCAGGACTTTCTGTTGGCAACCCGTCTTAACTGGGTCAAAACTGAGGCTTTTGGTTTCGGTATCTATGAGCGGCAAAGTAACACTTTGGTTGGAATGGCAGCGGTTAATGAGTTATATCATACGTTTAATATGGCGAGTATTGGTTACTGGGTTGCCGACCGCTATCAACGGCAAGGCTATGCCCAAGAAGCCGTTAAAGCCTTAGCAGAATTCTGCTTCGCAAAGCTAAGTTTAACTCGACTAGAGATTGTTTGTGACCCCGACAACGAAGCTAGCCAAGCCTTAATTGAGTCCGTCGGTGCACAAAAAGAAGCCATCGCCAGAAACCGGTTTATTTTTCAGGGTAAGCCTAAAGATGGCGTTGTGTTCTCACTTTTACCGACAGATCTAACATAAACAAAAAGCCACCGACTTGTGGTGGCTTCTGCATTTTTTAAGATACAACACATCCACACAGAGTGGATTTAAAACCTTAGTGCAGCTTAAGGTTTGGACGCAGCACGCGATTAATGCGGCCGACGAGCATCATCAGACCGGTTTTGAATACACCGTGCAACGCCATTAGGTGCATGCGATACAATGAGATGTAAACGACACGAGCAATACGGCCTTCTACCATCATCGACCCTTTAGTTAGGTTCCCCATCAGACTACCAACGGTTGAGAAGCGACTTAGAGACACTAATGAACCGTGATCTTTATATACATAGTCTTTCAACTCGCGCCCGTTGATCTTCGCGACGATGTTACTAAATGCCTGGCTTGCCATTTGGTGTGCAGCTTGAGCGCGTGGCGGCACGAACGAACCGTCAGACTGGGTGCATTGTGCTAAGTCACCAATAACAAAGATGTCATCATCTCGTGTTGTCTGTAGTGTGTTTTTCACTACAAGCTGATTGATACGGTTCGTTTCTAAGCCAGCGATATCTTTAATAAAGTCTGGAGCTTTGATACCCGCAGCCCAAACCATGATTTGAGCTGGGATCTTCTCACCATCTTTTGTAGTAAGGCCATCTTTTTCAGCTTTAGTCACCATAGTGGCGGTGCGCACGTTTACGCCCAACTTCACCAACTCTTGATGAGCAGCAGAAGAAATACGTGGAGGTAACGCTGGTAAAATACGCTCACCTGCTTCAATCAGATTGACGTTCAACTTGCTAGAATCAAGATCACCGAAGCCATAAGTGCGCAGCTCTTTAACAGCATTATGTAACTCAGCTGATAGTTCAACGCCAGTTGCACCAGCACCAACAATCGCAATATCGACCGTACCGTTACCGTTTTTCGCGTGCAGCTTTAGGAACTCGTTGTTCATTTCTGTACGGAAACGGTGTGCTTGCTCAGGGCTGTCTAGGAAAATACAGTTTTCACGAACGCCAGGCGTGTTGAAGTCGTTTGATGTCGAGCCAATCGCCATCACTAGAATGTCGTATTCTAGCTCACGGCTTGGCATAAGAAGTTCACCGTGTTCGTCTTTAAGCTCACTTAAGATGATCACTTTACGTTCACGGTCGATGTCTTGAAGGCTACCCATTTGGAAGTCGAAGCTGTGGTTTTTTGCATGAGCTCGATAGCTCAGTGCATCTACTCCTTCGTCCAAAGAACCTGTAGCAACCTCATGCAATAATGGCTTCCACAAGTGGCTCGCTTTTCGATCGACTAGCGTAATTTGCGCACGGTTTTTGCGACCTAGAGTTCGACCAAGCTTAGTTGCCAACTCAAGACCACCTGCACCGCCGCCTACAACGATAATGCGTGTCACAATGATTTTCCTCTACAAAAATGAATATATGGGGTTCAGCTCGATGCATGACTCACAAATATTTGTGGCATCCATCCAACCGATGAATTCTTGGTTCTTAGAGGTGTCTCAATTACTTGGATTAAAAAACTGCCATTCACCTTGATTCTTTATCTATCAATGACTTGTCAGGGTTTGGCATGTTTATCTGGTACGCATACGACGCCAGAATTTTTTGGGCAAGTTTATTACTCGCTCTCAATTTTTTTTGATATTTATCAAATTATTTTAGTCCGGTTCATTATATAGAGACCAACTTTGAAGGCAACCAAAATCCGTGTAACGAGTACGGATTGACTACTTTTCGACTACTCTACAACAAGGTGTTCGTGCTACATAGGAGGGAAGTAAGAAAACGGTAAGGAGAACACAATATTCAAAGCGTTAAACCAAGAAAATGTGCCTTTCAAAGAGACAGTGGCTCGGCATACTCAAGAGAAGGAATCGCAGCAAAGCAGCCGATAAAAACGCCGCTTTACTGTCTACACTCAACATTAATAAGTATTTTTAAATACCTTTATCGCTTGTAAATGATGAGAGATTTTTTTGAACTTATGAGACTGAGTTTCATCCCAAATGATTTGATAGTGTTTTCCTAACTCAGCTGCCGTTTTCGAATTGTCATGCACTTCATCATCTTTAGAGAGAATCACTAAGCAGTGCGCTTGGTTTTTCGCTCGGAACTGATCAACACATTTTGTTGCGATATCTTCGTACTCTTCTGGGCGATCGATTCGACCAGCCATCGTTTTTTCTGGGTGCAAGTTCGGGTTGAACATCACTTGCTTGATACCGCATAGAAAACCAATTCGCTCAGACCAGTAACCACCTAAACCTACCCCACAGATTAACGGGTTTGGGTCATCAGATTGATCGATAACTTTAGACACTTCTTTTAACAAGTGTTGCATGTCGTGCTTTGGGTGAAGGGTGCTGTAATTGATAAAACGAACGTCTTCGTCGATAAATTGCAGTTGAAGAACTTTTTCGTGGTTACCCGGGCTTGTACTGTCAAAGCCGTGTAAGTAAATAATCATCTGTACCTCTCCCTGTGTGTATCTGGTACTTTTATTAAAACTACCACTATTTCCTTACTATTAAAGGGGAAAATATCACGAGTTCTCAAAACAGTGATCTTCCATACACAATGAGCCTTTCAACTCATACGCACTGTTTAAGTATTGTTCACCTCCCCACAATTTATAGGCAAGTAGATACCAGAGCATCGCCATCACCAAGGTTCTTGGTTGCCAAGCGTGTACACCTCTCAGCCAAAGAGACACATCTTCGATACCTCGAATTTGGCAATACTGCTTTACCGCTTCTTCCACAGGCGCATTCGCGACCTGAATAGTTAAGGTCAAATCAAGCCTAGGGTCAGCAATCCCGGCATACTCCCAATCAATGACTTTCACCCCATTCTCTCCTCGCACTAGGTTATAACACCCCAGATCGAAGTGACATAGGGCAAGTGGAACAGGTGCAACGTTCGGTTCCGTGCGCCACTTCATGTACAAAGCATCAAACTCCGTACCCACATACTGACCATCAAGCTCAAGCCAATAATGATCGATGCGAGAAATATATGAAAATGGAACCAAAGGAATTGCGCTTATCGGATATTGATGAATCTTCGCCGCAATGGATAATAAATCGCTTAGTGCTAAGCCTGACTCCGTCAGCGCCTCTCCTTTTATCCATTCCACCAGCAACCCTTGCTCATGAATAAAAACTGGCTTGGGGCCAATTTCCAATGAAGAGACTGCATTCAGCACTTGATATTCACTGTGACGAGAAATTGAAAAAGCCTTGCAGACATGACTGGTCGGTCGCCAGATGTATGCAAGGCCTTGAGAAGATTCCAACCGCCAACAGCGGTTGGTTAGCCCCCCGGTAACAGTTTGTACTTTTACCGGAGGCTCCGTAAAGAAGCCATCGAGAGCGTTAAGACTCGGATCTAACTGTTTTGCTTGTTGCCAAGAAAACCATGCCATTGATGACTTCTCCACCCTGTTCGATTAAAGACCGAATAGGCTCTTAGATTGCGCTTTACGAATTTCAGTTTCATCCGCCCACTCAATCAAACCTGTTTCTAGGTCCATTAGGCGCATGGTCATCTTGTAGTATACATCTTTATCGCTACCTGCATTTTTCACAATGCTAGATAGGTTGCCGTAAAGCATGTATTGAGCACCAACCATTTTACCAAATTGGATCGCTGTGCTTTGGTTAACAAGCTCATCCGTGTTTTGGAAGTTAAGTTGTTCACGCACAGACTCAACACGATCCATATCAACAAAGCGGAACTTACCTGAGTTCAACATCTTAGTAGAGATCGTGTCAGTAATGGATTCAGTGTCAATATGTTCACTGGTTTTGTTCTTAATTCGCTCAACAAAAACGATAGGACGTTGGTCACGAGTAATTGCTGCTACAGAGCCCGACATCATCATGCTATCCACCATTTCAGCCGCGATTTTTTGTAAATCTGTTGAGCCAAAATCGATAGTCGTGGTTTCTGTTGCTTGCGCATCGCCGTAAGAGACTTTGTTAGAACAGCCACCTAAAATGACGGCAAGACCTAAAAGAGCAATAATACTTTTTTTCATGAGAGTTCCTTAGTTTTTCAATACCAGCGCATCGTTAGCGCGGCAGCTTCGGCAGAGCCGTTAAGATTAATCGTCTTGTGCTTCTCTAATTTGCACACGGAATTTTGTGCCATTTGGATTCACAGTAACTTCAGATAACGTGACTTGCTCAAATCCTCGCACAATCATTTTTCGCCACGGACCAGGTTTGGTATTCACTTCTAAACCATTGTTGTCATACCAATAAAATCGGTAAAGAATGTGCTGATCACCTTTGTAATTGCTACTCAGCTGCACGACTCCTCGTGGGCGATCATCAACGTAAGTGGTGGTGATGTTGTCAACTAATAAGCGACTACCTAAAACGTTATCATTAAAAAATACTTTTTGCGTTTGGCCATCAATTCGAATACCAGCCGTGTTTTCGGCGCATCCAACTAAACCAATAGCCATTGCTAAACAAACAAGCCATGCTTTCATTACAGTCTCCCTAGCTGTTTATGCCACACGGTTGAGTGTGCTCCCTGACGAGATACCCATACCAATGTAGTCTGCTGTGCAGGCACTTCAAACTGATAGGTTTGATCACCCAAGTTTAAACTTTGTGTTCCCGGTTTCACGATTTTTGAAGCCGTTTTCACTTGCGCTGGCAATGTTTGCCAACTTCTCGTATCTGGCTGTTCGGTCAATGTGTTCCATACATTGAAAAGTATGTTGCCCACATCATCGCCTTTTTTCGCCGCCTCTTTTCGGATTCGATCTTTTGCCCAAACACGAAGAGCTTGACGGATCACTATTGTAGTAAGACGTTCATTAAGATCGTTTTGCGCCATCGCATTAACATCAGTCAGCGTACTGGAAGGCAATACCTGACCATTTAAAACAACATCGCTAAAACGTTGAGCACCTCGGTTCTGATAATAAGGAAGCGCCAACGAATAAATCGCGCCATTATCGCGACTGTCGTAAATTGGTAAATCAATACGCCACCCTTTCATCGCCTCAACAACACCCTGCTCATCAATAACGATGACTCGCCCTTGTGACTGAGTTAATCCAGAAGGTGCTTTACCATACCGCTTCTCTAGCATGCGCAAGTCTTCACGCATGCCCAGCTTCTTAGCAGCGTATAAGGTGCTTTCCACAACTTGCTTGTTGTCTGGCATTACAGCGAGTGCTCGTCGGTAATCAACATAAGCACTGTTTAAGTCTCGCGACGCTTCATATAACAAGCCAGAAAGATAGAACAGATAACCATTTTGTACCGCGCTTAGTTTTTTACCAGCATCAGGGTAGTTCGCTAACACACTGCCTAAATTGGCAGACATGCCTTGCTTGTTAAGGTCTTTCTCTGCTGCTTTTAGCTCTTTTTCACGCGCCTTTCTTGCTGCTTCCTGAACTTGATTAGCTCGACGCACTTCAACTAGTGCCCCTTCTAAATCGTTTTTCTGTAAGTAATTTAGTCCTAGATACAGGTGCAAAAAGCCAAGTTCGTAATCGGCGGGATGATAGTCTTGGAGATTGTCGTTCACTGCGAGAGAGCCGACGCTCGTTGCCGTGTCTGACACAGATATCGTCGCTCGATCTTGTTGAACACGTACGGCACGATCGCTGCTTTCTAGCGCATTCAAACTTGTTGGGTAATCTTCAGCAAGAAAAGAGATGCGACCTTTTTCAAAATTGCCAAGTATCTCGCCACCCACTTCACTTGATTGAAGTTGTTTTGCTTTGGCATATTCCCCTGCAACAACGGCTTGATAAACTTCTTGATTCTGGTTGCTGTAATGGCTAAACAGATTGCCCGCAGATAAGTTCGCGCAGCCAGAGGCCATTAAAGCCCAGCTCATCAGCCCTAACAGCTTTACACCTAGTTTCACATTTATCTCCACAAATGTGTCATTCGACAGGAAAAAGAAGTGGGTGAATCACCACCCACTTTTAAAAGCTTAGCTCAATACCATTGGACCTAGAGGGCGGCCGCCTAGTAGGTGCATGTGAATATGGTAAACCTCTTGGCCACCATGTGGATTACAATTAACGATCAGGCGATAGCCGTCTTCAGCAATACCTTCTTCTTTCGCTAACTTTCTAGCAACAGTGAACAAACGCCCCATCATTGCTTCATCTTCAGCTTCTACATCATTCGTTGTTGGGATCAGTTTATTCGGAATAATGAGAATATGGCTTGGTGTGCGAGGGTTAATGTCGCGAAACGCAGTCACCAAATCATCTTGATAAAGGATATCGGCAGGGATTTCCTTGCGAATAATTTTACTAAAGATCGTTTCTTCCGCCATGAGGACTCCATTTTATAAACGTAATTAGACCCCAATTAGTATGCGCCAACCAAAAGCGGAGCTCAATAAAAACAGTGTTCACTTAACATTATTAATCAAATGCTAATTAACGAAGCTTTTTTTGTCGTGTGCGTCATAAAATGCGCATCACAAACTGAATACAATCCAATGAATTTTGTTACTTTTTTAAGACAATTATTATTTTTATACCCAAGTAAATTCAAAAATACTTGGGTAGCTTGTCTATTTCTGGGAGAGGGAGCTCACTTATGCGAGGTTCAGTTATTAAAAGGATGTATGCCGGCTTTGCACTGATCATCATCCTATTTGCCGTCACAATTGCCATTATGATGGGAGGAATGAGTGATATTCACGGAAAATTTGGCACGGTTTCTAAATCATCCCTACCGTTGGTATCGTTATCTAATCAAACCAGTGTTGAGCTGCTTTCTGCCGACAAATCATTTAAAGACTTCCTGACGACAGAGAATAAACAACGCATGGATGAAATGCGTCAGGAATTTGCTAGATCTCAACAGCGCTTCGAATCCACATTGGCTCAACTGAAAACCGCAAGCCAAATCTACCCTTCTCTTGCCGAACCGTTTTCACAGTTAAAAACGTTAGAGCAGAGCTATTTTACAGAAGCTCTAGAGGCCATGGACAACTACGAAGCAATGTTTGCGGCTCAAGAAGAAGTGCAAAAATCCTCACGCCGCTTCCAAAAACTGAATACCGAACTTTCGGTTGGTCTTAAAGAATATGTGGCAGATCAAACCAGCATTTCTGTCAAAGTCATGGCAAAGAGCTACTTTATCAAGTTAAAAGATGCCGAAGTAATTACCTCTGATGCCCTCGCCAGTTCCAACCCTGAGTTTGTTACGCAAGCCGTAGCTAAAAACCGCAAAGCAGTAACGCACTTGAATTACGCATTCCGCGGGTTGGTGACTCAGCTTCCTGAGCTAGAAAAAGCTTTTGGCGAATCTGTAGAGCAATTTACTCGTGACGTTGGTATGCGTGGCGGTGTGCTAGACCAACATAATAATTACCTCAATGCCCGCGCCGCTTTGTATAACAATATCGCCAACCTAGCAAATAAAGTGGATTCAACCATGGCGATTCTTGAGCAATTCACGACAACCGCAACAGATAAGCTCAATGAATCATTGGCAGACGCAGGTGACATATATTCGGCGGGTGTAACGAAAGCCATCATCATTGGCGTTATTGTCGTTTTACTCGCGACAGCTATTGGCTACCACATCGCACAAAGCGTTCGCGAACCGTTGACTCGTATTCTAAAAGTGTTAGAAAGCCTGACTGAAGGTGATATGACACAGCGTATCGACATTCGCTATAACAACGAATTCAGCCGTGTGAGTGGACACATTAACTCACTCGCCGACAACCTTCACGAGATCTTGGTGAAACTCAACGAAGCGTCAGAAAACCTATCGTCAACCGCGACAACCAACGAACGCACCTCTTCGCAAGCACAAATCAAATTGAGCTCTCAACGCGAACAAACGGCAAACGTCGCTACCGCGATGACAGAAATGTCCCATTCAGTGCAGGAAGTCGCGCAAAGTGCGCAAGGCTCGCTAGAAATGGTGCAACGCGTCGAATCTGCCTCTGAAGAAGGCAGAAATGTTATGAGCAGTAACATCTCAACCATTAATCAACTAGAAACACGTTTGAACGAATCGGTCTCCGCAGTTTCTGAGCTACAAAAGATGAGTGGTCAAATTGGGTCTATCCTTGATGTGATCCGCAACATTGCGGAGCAAACCAACCTACTGGCATTGAACGCGGCAATTGAAGCGGCTCGCGCTGGTGAACAAGGTCGCGGCTTCGCGGTAGTGGCAGATGAAGTACGAGTACTCGCATCAAGAACGACTCAATCAACCACTGAAATTGAATCCATGATCAGTAATCTGCAATCTAGCTCACAATCAGCAAACCAAGTCATACAAAGCTGTATGAGCGATATGGAGATGTCGGTTGAGCAAGCGTCAAAAGCGAACAGCTCAATGGAAGAGATCCAGGCGCTAATCATTGAGATCAGCCAAATGAGTACGCACATTTCACAAGCAGCAGCAGAGCAAAGTGAAACATCAACAGACATTGCTCGCAGTATTGAAGATATCAACAGCATCGCCGATGAAAGTTTCCAAGCCATGTCGAGTATCGCACAAACTAGTGAATCACTGACCCACTTGGCTCATCAGCAAAATGAATTGGTCCACCGCTTTAAGTTATAAATACTTTATAATTAAGAGCATTAATTAGTGCAATCAACTGTATAAGGGCGACTTTTTGTTAAGTCGCCCTTGTTTTTTGTCGGCCATGTCTACATATGATTAATAAGGCCAGCTCATCCCCTTGCACAACTCTTTTCGAGCGGCCTCATAAAAAGGAAAATCTATGGCTGTTCATGTTGGTATTATCGACCAAGACCCAGTGAGATTGGTCACTCCTCTATTAGATAATCGTACGCTAAGCACACATATCGTCTTCATCGGAGACAAGAGCCAGTTAGATATATTTGACCGACTGAGTGCCGTTTTAGATCAACGAGAAATTACTTCTGAATTTTTTGAAATTCCATCCGCTGTTAATACATCTCTGATCAAACAAGCAATTCAAAAACTGGCAAAAGATCTCCATGAACGCGGCGAAGATGTAAAATTGAACGCGAGCTGTGGTCTTCGTCATCGCTTGTTGTCGGTGTACGAAGTTTTCCGTACCTATCGCTGGCCAATTTTTGTGGTTGAGCCTAGTAGCGATAAGCTTTGTTGGTTATACCCTGATGGCAAAGAAGATACCCAAGTCGAAGATCACATTACGATTGCAGATTACCTCACTATCTTTGGTGCACGCGGCGAGTTTCACCACGTTGATTTACCACCTCTTCTTGATAAAAAATTGTATGAACTTGGTGAACGATGGGCCTCAAATGCGCTTGAACTTGGGCCAGGTCTAGCAACACTTAACTACCTTGCAACCACATGCCGCAAAGAACAAAAGCTTGATGTCGAGCTCTCCGAAAAACAGCAGGGCTACCGTGAGCTCAACATGTTGCTTTCAGATTTAGTAGAAGCAGAAATCGCCACCTATGAGAATGGCGTTTTAACGTTTGCAGATGAAGATGCTCGACGCTTTTCAAACGGTGAGTGGTTAGAAACTTTGGTTCACAGCACCGTGAAGCAAATCCAAGACACCATGCCGACGATCCAAGATCGATCGTTAAATGTTCAGGTTTATCGCAAACTTGGTGAAAGTGAAGTACGCAATGAGTTAGATGTCGCAACAGTTGTAAACAACAAGCTGCACATCATCGAATGCAAAACCAAAGGCATGAGAGATGACGGCGACGATACTTTATATAAGTTAGAATCGCTTCGCGATCTATTAGGTGGCTTACAAGCGCGCGCAATGTTGGTGAGCTTCCGTCCTCTTCGTCACAATGACATTACTCGTGCTGAAGACTTAGGGCTAGCCCTGATTGGCCCTGATGAGCTTAAAGATTTAAGAACGCACTTAACTGCTTGGTTTAAAGACGCGGGCGGTTCAGACGAGATATAGTGCCATTAAGAAAAGCTAAAATTCACAACGATAAAAAGCAGCATTAATGCTGCTTTTTTATACCTAAATTTTAGCTGTACGCATTTCTATAAGTAGAAAAAAACCAGAGGTTAGCCTCTGGTTTTTTCTGTTTGTTTAAATGCCAACTATAGCGGCTTAAAGCATTTTACGCGCTGCTTCTACAACCACTTTAATTGAACGCGCTTCCGTTTCTTTCAGAGTTGAATGATCTGGAATCTCTTTTTGTGTACGGTTGATGATAACACCAGCCACACAACCCGCTTTTAAACCAGAGCTCGCACACATTGTTAGCAGTGTTGCAGACTCCATCTCGAAGTTAAGTACGCCCATGTCTTGCCATTCTTGCATAGAGCCTTGGAAACGCTTAACAACACGACCAGAGAACGTATCGTAACGTTCTTGACCAGGGTAGAACGTGTCGCTTGATGCAGTCACACCCATGTGAACTGTAGCGCCAGACTCTTCTACCGCTGCTTTCATTGCGGTTGCTACTTCAAAGTCAGCAACTGCTGGGAATTCCATAGGAGCAAAGTGTAGGCTCGCACCGTCAAGACGAACTGACCCCGTCGTTACGATCATGTCACCCACGTTTACATGCGGTTGAATTGCACCCGTTGTACCAACACGTAGGAAAGTGCGAACACCAAGCTGTGCCAATTCCTCAACTGCGATAGAGGTAGAAGGACCACCAATACCTGTAGAACAAACCACAACAGGTTTACCGTCTAGCTCTGCACGGTATAGCGTGTATTCACGATGGCTTGCTAGAAATACTGGATTTTCCATTTGTTCTGCGATTTTTTGAACACGCGCTGGGTCACCAGGAATGATCGCTAGAGTCGCACCATTAAGATCAGCTTCAGTAACACCTAAATGGAATACAGCTTGAGACATAAGTCGCTCCTTATTGTGGCTTATTTTATGAACAATAAGCTCATTAATCAGTTATTGGGTACAGATGCACTGTAGCGAACCTTTCACCAACATAGAGTGATCACAATCACAATGACAAAATGTAATGAAAATGAAATTTCAAACAAAACTGGTATTGATCACACTTTAAGGGGCGTTAGATCATTTTGTTGCATAGCAATGCGTGATTTCAAGGACGAGAAAAACGTCTGATCGCATCAGGTGAATACGGTTAAAAAAAGCCCGATACACGAATGCCTCGGGCTATTAATGAGTGGGATCATTGGTTAGGTCAGTTATTTGATCTGTTTGGACTCAAAACGAAGTAATCTCAACGCATTCAATGTCACCAGTGCTGTTGCACCACTGTCAGCTAATACTGCAACCCACAACCCAGTAACCCCAAGTAAACTTGTCACTAAGAATACACCTTTCAAACCTAGCGCTAACGCGACATTCTGACGAATGTTACTTAGCGTCGCACGCGACAGTTCTATCATGGCAGGTAGCTCAATCAACCGGTTGTGTGTTAACGCCGCATCAGCAGTCTCGAGCGCAACATCCGTACCGCCTCCCATCGCAATACCAATGCTCGAAGCTTTCATGGCTGGAGCATCATTGATACCGTCTCCCACCATCGCAACGGTATGTTGTTGTGATAGTTTCTCGACGTAATGCACCTTGTCTGCAGGTAACAAACTCGCTTTATAATCCAAGCCTATTCTATTTGCCATTGCTTCTGCACTTCTCGGGTTGTCACCCGTTAGCATCACCGACGTGACCCCAAGTTCCTTCAACATTGCGATGGCTTGCTGGGCATCTGAGCGCAATGTATCTTGCCATGCGATCACGCCAATGACCTCGTCATCGTAACGAACAATGACAACCGTTTTACCTTGTTGTTCCAACGTAACCACTTGCTCTTTGGCTTCTTGAGAAAGTGGAAAGTCTGCCTTTGAAGGCGTGACCACTTGGACCATTTTTCCATCGACGTAACCAGTGACACCAGAGCCTACTTGCGCGGTTTTATCCAACGCTTCAGGAATAGTAAGCCCCTGCTCTTGCACTTTGGTAACTAAAGAAACCGCTAGAGGATGACTTGAACCAACCTCGATTGACGCAGTTAGGCTAAGTAACTTGTCTTCATCCATATCAAAAGCAAAGACGTCGGTCACTTCTGGTTTACCTTGCGTCAGTGTCCCAGTTTTATCAAATGCGACAGACTCAACCTTGCCAAGCAACTCAAGCGCCGCTCCACCTTTGATCAATGCGCCCCGCTTAGCCGCTGCCGCCAAGCCAGAAGTGATCGCCGCAGGCGTTGAAATGACTAATGCACATGGACAAGCAATCAACAGCAGGGCGAGTCCTCGATAGATCCACGTTTCCCACGGTTGGGCAAATAGTAATGGCGGCGTAACGATAACCATCAGAGACACCAACATCATTAGTGGCGTATACCAACGGCTAAATTTATCAAGAAAGCGTTCTAATGGTGCCTTACGGGATTCTGCTTCTTCAATCAAATGAAGAATTCGATCTATCGCATTCTCGCCCTGACGGGAAGTCACCTGTAAACGAACCACTTTATCGACAACCACAGCCCCGGCCATCACTTTGCCACCGGTTTGATGTTCAACGGGAACAGATTCTCCCGTTAACGCACTTTCGTCAAAACTCGCAAGCGCATCTTGCAAAACACCGTCGGCAGGCAAACGACCTCCGGGTGCGACTTCTATGATATCCCCTGGTTTAAGCTGCGCAGCTGGTACTTCTTTGCGTTCACCATCAATAATTAAAATTGAATTTTCTGGGACTAAGTCCATTAACGCCTGGACACCGCTTCGCGCGCGAGATGATGCATATGCTTCTAACTTTTCACCAATAAGGAAAAGCAATAACACCATTGCGGCTTCGGCGGTTTCACCTAAATATAAAGCGCCGAGCGCCGCTACACTCATTAACGTTTCAATCGCAAAAGGCGTACCGCTACGCGCCAACTTAAATGCTTTGAGCGCGATTGGGTATAAACCAAGTAAACACGTCAAAGTGAATAACCAAGCGCTTATTTGAGGGTCGATCTTAGAAATTACTGCCGCAGTAGCCATTGCACCAGCAATCGAGAGAATTTGGATGTTGTCTCTTATGACGCCAAGCCAGCCTTTCTTTGTAGTGCTTGGTTTTGGAGCATCAAGTGAAAAGAGCGGGAAACCCGTTTTTTGGGCTGTCTGCTCTATCGTAGCTATCAGCTCTAGACCATCAAAATCGACGACCAGTTTTTCTGTTGCAAACAAAACCTTGGCTTGGCTGACGCCTTGTAAAGACGTAATGGCTTTCTCAAGCTTTTGCGCACAAGATGGGCAATCCATACCTGACACAAGCCAAGCGTTCCGAACGGAGGAATTACTCTCCCTTGTGGGATCGTCTTCCTCGCCTGTGTCAACGCTGCAGCCTCCTCCACTACAGCAAGAGCTTTCAGAAACATCAACACTGGCCTGAGAGATATTGAGCGAAGATTTTACTGGCGCACAGCATGACTCGCTTGCACCAAGCGGCACCGCAGTTTTGATTTTGCTAGATTGGCAACCTTGATGTTTTGTACACATAATTTTTTCCTTATTGGTATCGGTGATTTACCTATTGCTAAGGATAAACCTTAGAGTAAGCTCCAAGGTCAAGATAAATTTGTACAGTTCGGCGATAGAAAATAAAAAAGACGCCGAAGCGTCTTTCCAAACCAGTTTAAAAGCAATATTCCGTAAAGTTTAAACAGAGAGGTTAAACGGGATGCTTAAAACACTCATTTAATGTCATTCCTATGGCACGCAGCACGTCTCTTCTTGTGATAACACCAACCAACTTACCTTTGCCATCCACCACTGGATACATTTTCGGCTTTCCAACTTTCATCATGTCAGCCAGTTCAATTACTGACATTTCTGGAGAAACAGATAAGACATCATCATGCATACACTCTTGTACCGTATGTGTATCTTGGCAGTGATAACTTGCTTTCACCAACTTATCTAATAAGTCTTGCTCCGATAAAAACCCAACCACTTTTTCATTTTCATCAATGACAGGGCCACCTAGTGTGACACTTTGCATTACTTTGTTTAAAGCTGCCGAAAGTGACATATCTTTCGTGAAAGTCACCGCTTGCAACGTCATGTAATCTTTTACTTTTAATGAATGCATTCTTATCTCCTTAAGGGCATTTTATTGCGGCCTTTAGATAAGTGTCGCCTAATTTCCTGATTTTACTAAATGGAAAGGAGTAATTTTATTTATAGGCACAGCCTATTGAACTAAAACAAAATTAACTCACCGAACAACATTCACTGTATTTCGTTAAACGCAAGATTCAGCCAGGCTGATTTTTCTAGGCAAAATACAACAAAGCCAGTCAATTGACTGGCTTTGTTATTATGTAATTGTTGCGTTAGCTATGTTGGCGGCGCATGTTGTCTAAAATAATGCCAGTCGCCATCGCGACATTCAGTGATTCGGCACCGCCAAACGCCGGAATCGTGATCTTATCTGTCACGAATTTTGCTGCGGCTTCACGCACACCATGAGATTCGCTGCCCATCAACAAAATACCTTCAGCAGCGAAATCCGTTTTATGAACGCTCTCTCCTTCCAAAAACGCGCCATATACTGGCAATTTGGCGTGTTCCAAGTAACTTGGCAAATCCACCAAACTCACTTGTACGCGGCCAAAGCTGCCCATGGTCGCACTGATCGTTTTAGGATTATAAGGATCAGCACAATCTGTACTCGCAATAATGTGCTTGATGCCATACCAGTCTGCAACACGAATAATCGTACCTAGATTACCAGGGTCGGATACACCATCTAGCGCAATCATCAAGCCTTTCGCTTGAGGCTCTTTTACACTCGGAATTTCAACCACAGCAATGGCCGCATTATTGCTCACAAGCGTGCTCGCTTTGGTCAATTCATCAAGCGATGCTTCAACACAATCAAAACGATTTAGCGTACCAGCATTTTGTTCGAGAAATGCCGCTGTTGCAAAAACCTGCTTCACCTTCAATGAACTACTTGCTAGCTCTAGTACGTTCTTTTCACCCTGAACTAGGAATAAGCCATGCGCTTTACGCTGTTTCTTTTGACCTAAAGCACGAAGCAGTTTTAATTGGTTTTTTGAAATCATTAAAGTATCCCAGGTGAAAATGGTTATTCGGCGAGTGTACCCTAAACAATCTTCACGAAAGTTCGGTATCGAGCGGATGAGATTATAAATTATACCTAAATAACCTCAAGAAGCTTGATCATCAGAAGACGTTGAACACCAAGCGTAGCCAAAATAAAAGAAGGCTCAAAAACGAAAAAAGCCCTGCGATAACGCAGGGCTTTCAAAGGGTGGGACCCCAGCCACATCCCGGCACACAAGTCACACGCTGCGGCTGCTTCCTTCCGGACCTGACCGAGTTCACGAGCTATTGTTGCGAGAGGACCAGAGCCCCATAATTCTTTTCGAGAGGTCTTGCCTCAATCGATGGGGCGATTATTCAGTATCAGCTCTCATAATGCAAGAGCAAAAACCTTGAATTTCATCATTTCATTACCGTTTGAACAAAACTCGATCAATTCATTCCTTTATGATGAAACCGTGCAGTCACGATAAGAGGAGTCGTGCCGTGAGGACTGCTTACTCATGTACATGTCTTCATCAGCCAAATGCATCGCTTGCTCTAAGCTCATGTGCCGTTCCCTTTTTGCAGAGAAACCAATAGAGATACTTATAGACTCCAAATCACTACATAATTTGCCTTTCACATCGATTCTACTGAGCTCTCTCATTGCTCTAGTTAACTCGGCTTGCGTAGGATAACCCAGTAATATGAACTCATCCCCTCCAATTCGATAACATCTTCCCGACCAGACATAATGAATTTTTAGCGCCAGTAGTTGTAAAACTTCGTCCCCAGCGCGATGACCATAAGTGTCATTGATTCGTTTGAAATGATTAATGTCTAAGTAAAGTATGGATAGATCTTTGTTTACTCCTTTTCGATACTTTACTTGCAACGCACGACGATTCCTTAACCCTGTTAAGTTGTCAGTGTTCGATTGACGGTAAAGATAAAGCGAAACACAAATAGCAAACAATAATACAAAGATAAACACAGCTTGTGTTTGCGTCGCTAATCGAATCTCATATTCAAGTGCGGTACGCCAATCTGGGCGTACATCGTACTGAGCAATGATCTTATCAACTTCTAACATCGCTATCGCTCGACTGAAGAAAGGCGCAAGCATGGCTCCTTTTTCATTCGCGACCAATCCAACAGAGAGTTGTGACTCATAAAACTCGCCAATAGCGGTATCCTGCTCTATCGGAACCAATTCACTGAGACGTAAAAAATGATTGAGCATCGCCGTATCCATCGGAATGTAATCGACTTCTTCATTTAGTAGCCCCTGAATGAGCTCTTGTTGGGTACGATAACGTTTGAGTTCTTTTAGCGGTAACAGTTGCGTCATCATTTGATCGAAAAAGTCATCCTTAACTACGCCAATCCGCTCAGATATCAACTGTGAAACATGAGAGTATGTGCTCGGTTTGTAACCTAAACGCTTGACCATCACCGATGCTGGCGCGTAATGGGGCTTTGGAAAGTAGCTAAATGCGCGCCGCTCACGGCTGACCGTTAACGGCGCCAAAATTTCGAAATTACCTTGGATAAACTCATGGTACATAGAACCCCAGCTTTCACCAGGCTCACTAATGATCAAGCAGTTTAAAGCCAAGATCTCACAGCTTCTCAGGACTACATCAGCCGTCATCCCTTCGACACTACCATCTGCGTTGTATACAACATATGGAAAGATAGATTCGAGCTTAATCCGTATTGGTTCATTAAAATCAAGGGGTAATAAACGAATAGAATCACGCAACGCTGCTCGCCTTAATTCAAATTGATACTGGGAAATTTCTTCGCGAAGCTGCTTTTGCACCGCTTCCCCGTGAATAAACGTAGCGAACGTGTCCAACTCTTCAAGATGATGATCTTTTTTACTGATGATGGATACGGGCTTTATCGAAATCTGATCATTGAGCATCTTGGCGTCAAACCCCTCCATCAGCATCGGCTTGAGCTGGTTAATGGCATCGACAACGCCATCCACAGCACCTGAACGTAGCAGTGTTACTGCTTGTTCGTGACCTTGATAAGAGATCTGTTCTAGCTCAGGGTAGTGTTGTTTAAGTAATTGGGCATAAACTGTATCTTTGGGGACGCCAACACGCGAAATGTCACTCAACGTCGAATCTTTTAAACCAAAGAGGTAGGTATATTCGATATTTGTTGGGCGGGAATAACTAAAACGTTGAGCACGTTCTTGTGTGTAAGTGATATTCGCAGCAAAGTCCGCTTCCCCATTCGCTACTGAATTTAGAATGGCATCAAAGCTGGAGTAGTTCACGTATTGAACGGTAAAGCCAAACTCCTTTGAAACAGCATTGAAAAGAACACGAGTGACGACATCATCCGCTTCAGTCGCGACTTTATAATGAGCAATTAAAGGGGCTTCGGCTTTTACATTCAAACTCAAGAGGCAACATGCAAAAAGCAACAGTGTTCGAGCAAAAGTTGTCATGACAAACTTATCTTAAATCAACCACTTATATTGTGGTTATTATTATTGGAAGTGTAGTAAATATGAAATGAAGAACATATACTAATCTCCATTTTGTTCCACAACCAATTCGATACTCTGCCGCACATGTCACTTTTTACCTGACTAAAAACTCATAATTCAGCCTGTTCATCGCTACTACGTAAAATATAGTCAGTCATCCAAGCCGTCCCTAACAAACAGATCCAAACCACGAAAACAGGGTTTGGCACATCCGTGGTCGGGCTGACGACTAAAGCGGCAAAACCCACAGTCGGCAATGTCCAACATAATAATTTGCTCCAACGAATGGTATGTTGAAGCTTCGCAAGTGCTTCCATTGACGCTAACATTCCCGTCAAACTTAACGCCATAAGAACGGCGTACGGTAGGCCTGCAATCCACAATGGGAGCAACAAAAACAACGGCCACCAGCTGTGTTTATTGGATGGCGTCCAATGCGCAGCCGACCACCACATCGCCATAACCGCAATGGTTTGAACCACTGTAACCCAAGCAGAACCATCCAGCTTACCGCCTTGCTGTGTGACCATAAGACCAACTTGCAGTGTAAGTACAATAAGACCAGCGGTGAGCAACACACCTAAAGAGCTTCTACGAGAAAATACCACCATTAAAAGTGGGAAAAGGATCAAAACACCAACCGACAAAGCAATTGGCTGCATTGAGAGTGTCGCACCAAAAGCCATCATCGCGCCCAGCAATACTAAGCCAGCGAACCCACCTTGTGGCAGAACCCACAGCGCGGGGATCATAAGTGCAAGAACGGGAATGTCACCCTCGCTCAAACTCATCGCCCGAACACAGACAACAGCGAGTAAGGTCGTAACGAAAAATTGAAGTGTCGATAAAATCATAGCGCCTCCTGGCTTCCCCACCTACTTGGTAACTCAACGGCAAAAACTGGGATTGAAAGTCGTTGAGAGGGTCTAGATTCAAGCTTAGCTTGCGTTTGCTTCATGCTGTTTAAGGCTCATCAACCAACGACACTAAAGAACAGAAAATGTAATTCTTCAAAGTGAGTCGCTGGCAACACAAGGGTTAAGAACCGTTAGCAATATACAAGTCCAATGGTTTACCATTCCTTAGTAACCCAAAATAGACACTTTTGAGTATGGACCAATTTTTAGCGCAAATCTTTGCTGTAATTCACCAAATTCCAAAAGGAAAAGTCTCCACCTATGGGGAAATTGCCAAAATGGCCGGTTATCCGGGCTATGCGAGACATGTTGGTAAAGCACTGGGCAACTTACCAGAAGGCAGTAAACTCCCCTGGTTTAGAGTGGTAAATAGCCAAGGAAAAATATCTTTAAAAGGCAGAGACTTAGAGCGACAAAAAAAGAAATTAGAAGCAGAAGGGATTGAAGTATCGGAAGTTGGCAAAACTTCACTTAAAAAATACAAATGGCAGCCTTAAGCTGCCATTTTTTGTTCTCAGTACGTCGTATTAACGTGTTCCAACTAGACGAATATCTAATTGGTGAGTTTGTGCTTCATCTGTAATAACACCGTTATGTGTGTCGCTGATAAAACGCAGCTTTCCATCTACCTCAATGCGAGCACGAACGCTGTAACGATGGTTTGGTTTGATTTCATTGCTGTCGTAACTCAACTCAAAAGAAAGAGGAACTTGCTTACCTTCTGTTTCGAATGTCTGTTTCGCCAACACTTTTGCTGGCGCATCCGCCAAGGACACATCTTCTAACGCAATAGTAACCACTGCGTTTGGTGGCAAGGCAATCCGCTCGCGATAAGCCACTGTACCTGTAATCGTCTTCATTGACGCTTCTGTAGATTCCATTTCTGTATTTTGAGAAGTTTGGCAACCCACTAACGCAGCCCCAAAGAGTAGAGAAGTAACAAGTAGTAGTGTTTTTTTCATATATTCCTCGAAAAGAGCATTAAACCGAGGCAATTATAGGTGTGGAATATAAAACTGTCTGCTTCCTGTCACTTTATTTGACAATAGTTTGACTGAGTTAGAATTTATCAAACAATTGATTTTGTTTCATAATTGGAACAATACTATTTCTAAGTTACTCAATAGTTCTTAACTATGCCACTTCACAAGAGTGAGGCTGTTGAGGTAACTTGGAATGAAAGACAACGGTGAGGAGACACAATGAGTAAACCACTACGAGAATTGCTCAGCCTACTACAACTCGAAAAATTAGAAGAAGGCTTGTTTCGTGGCCAAAGTGAAAACCTAGGTTTGCCTCAAGTTTATGGCGGTCAAGTAATTGGGCAAGCGCTTTCTGCTGCGCGCTACACCGTTGAAGAAACACGCACGGTACACTCCTTCCATAGCTATTTTTTGTACCCTGGCGATCCAGAAAAACCTATTATTTATGATGTAGAAAATCTGAGAGATGGCCGTAGCTTTAGCACTAGACGCGTAAAAGCAATTCAAAATGGACGCCCTATTTTTTACCTAACCGCATCCTACCATGGCGATCAACCTGGGTTTGATCATCAAAAAGAAATGCCAGATATCCCTGGTCCAGAATACTTTGCCTCAGAGAGTGAGCTCGCAAGCCATATTGCAGAATTTCTACCCAAACGCTTACGCAAAACATTTTGCGGGGAAAAGCCAATCGAAACTCGCCCCGTTACGGTTATCAACCCTTTGAAGCCCAAAAAAGCAGAACCCAAACAGTACCTTTGGATTCGTGCTAATGGTGAAATGCCAGAGAATCAGCTAATTCACCAGTACCTTCTGGCCTACGCATCCGATTGGGGATTCCTTGTGACAGCAATGCATCCACATGAAGTCTCATTAATGACGCCTAACTTTCAAGTGGCCACCATTGACCACTCTATCTGGTTCCATCGCCCGTTTAAGATGGATGAATGGCTTCTATATGCGATAGAGAGCCCAACGGCGAGCAATACTCGTGGGTTGGTCCGTGGCGAAATATACAACCAGCAAGGTCACTTAGTGGCGACCGCCGTGCAAGAAGGGGTGATGCGCTACACGAAATAGCTCGTGTTCGCTGACCCGTCCTGATATGGGTTGACACTTTTTAACTAAAACGCTCGATGTACTTCATCGGGCGTTTTGTATTTTAAAG
>NZ_JAWOTC010000015.1:0-90435 GCF_033338675.1 Vibrio sp. Vb1574 | reverse complement strand
CACAATTGGTACCGTACAAAACAACCGATCGAATTTGGATTACTTGACTATAATCGTTTTGAGAATCGATGATGATTTAAGGGGGTTCTCATGGGTATACGAGATAACATTGCCGCTCTTGAACAACAGATTTACGTTGCTTGTTCTGAGGGAGACTACGAAACGGTCAATATGCTTGAGCATCAACTCGAATACTTGCGTGGCAAAGTGGAACATCCTTTTGATGATGACCCTTATGCCCTAGACACTCGATTCGAGTGGGAAGATGACATGACCGAATAGAAAAAACCTCCGGAAAGCCGGAGGTTTTTTTATTTTCAATGCTCGATGGATTACTTCGCCATTAACTCATCCAGAGCTTGAATTGATGCAGACACTTGAGAAACTAAATCATCTTTAGTCGCATTATAGGTATCTAAAGGTTGAGCCGCGGCTTCAATTGCTTGGCAAGCGTTCATTAATGCAGTTAGTCCTAAACTTCCCGCGCTGCCCTTTAATTTATGGGCAAGGTTCTTTACTTCTTTACTATCATTGTCCTCAGCAGACGCTTGCAGTTTGCTTAATACATCAGTGCTGGTGGATCTAAACAGATTAATAATGTGCAACATCTTATCTCTGCCCAAGATTTTCATATCGGACTCAATCACGCTCGGATTAATGATAACCACATCGGGTTCCTTTTTTTGGGGCGCTTGAACGACCTTTGATTGTAGCTCTTGTTCTTGAGGCGAAATTTGATCAAACGGGGTACAGTCGGCATTTTGTGGCAACAACAACGGCTTTCCGTCTAGCGCATCCTGAATCAATGCCGCGAGTGCCTCTTTTGCCAATGGCTTAGGCAAGTATCCGTCAAAACCAGCGGCTAGATAGCGCTCAACTTCTTCCGCAAAAACGTGCGCAGACACTGCAATCATTGGCGTGACGGCAAGCGCTTTATTGGCCGGCTTATCACACTCAATCCGCTTTAAGCGTTGGATCAACTCAGTTCCATCACAATCAGGGAGGTTGATGTCGACTAAAGCGATATCAAAATCCTGTGTGCTGATCAGTTGCTCTGCTTGTGAGCCGTTTTCTGCCATCACGACTTGATGCCCCATGCTTTCTAGAAAACCTTCCGCGACCACTCGGTTGACTTCATTATCTTCTACCAGCAAGACCTTTGCTTTCACTTTGCAACGTGCGGTTGCCACGGTTCCTGTTTCAACAGGTTCGCTTTCCTCTAACGGAATAGAGAACCAGAATCGGCTACCATTTCCCTCTTCGGAATCGACTTCTAAAACACCGCCCATCGCTTCAATGATTCGCTTACTGATGGCAAGTCCAAGCCCCGTACCTCCAGTTTGGCTCATCCCACCTTCAGCTTGCGTGAAGGCATCAAACAACGTTCTCTGGTATTTTTTGGCAATTCCTATTCCAGTGTCTGATACTTCAAACAGGACTTGCGACTCGTCCTCAGGGTTCAGGCTAACGTAGATATCAATTTCTCCTTCGTCAGTGAACTTAATCGCGTTACCAACAAGATTGTTCAGCACCTGACTGATTCTGGTGACATCCCCTTTCCAGTAGCGACTAACATCACTTTCAATATGGTAGGAGAACAGCAGCTTCTTCTCTTGTGCTCGACTGTTCATTAACTGGAAAGTGTCCTCCACCATTTGGTGTAAATCAAAGCCCATGTGACGAATTTCTAAATGCCCCGCTTCAATCTTGGAGTAATCCAGTACATCATTAAGGATCGCGAGCAACGTTTTACCACTACGATTAATGATTTCCGCATAACGCTTTTGAATTGGGTTGAGGCCTGAGTCAATCAACAAGCGTGCTGTCCCCAACACTCCGTTCATTGGCGTTCTTATCTCATGGCTCATCGTCGCCAAGAATGCCGATTTTGCTCGGCTCGCTTGCTCTGCTTGCTTGCGAGCTTTAGCGTGATTCAAAACCTCTTCATTCAAACGGCGGTTTGCTTGTTTTAACTGCGAAGTGCGCTGCTCAACGAGCTCTTCTAAATGCTCTTTATGCTCCTCAAGCTCTCGCTTGGCTTGAGCTTCACCCTCTGCTACCACTTTTAGTGCTTGCGCGGTATTACGAGCCGTGATGATGGCCTGCCCCATATGCGCCAACTCATCTTTGCCTTTCACTTCCAACTCAACCGCTAAGTTACCCTGCGCCACAGACAGCAACGCAGCGGAATATTCAGCTAACCGCTTCACAACAGAAAGGTACACCACACGCCATAAAATCAGCACCAATACAATCAAACCAACAATTGAAATAACGGTTAGAGACCACTGAGCGAATTTCAGTGTGCTGGTCAATTGGTCTACAGCGACGGTAGTGGTTTTGTTTGAATCATCAACCAATTTGTTGACCGTGCCATTAAGCTCTGAGAACAACTCTAATGTCTTTTGCATCAGTTGTTGTGACTGTTCGTTATTCTCGTATTGCTGCATCAGTATAGAAAATACGACCTGACGCTTACCAAGCTCTATGAGCAGTTGGCTCATTTGCTTTGAGCGCGTAGGATCTTCCACAGCGAGTACACGGCGTTGCATGATTTTGAGGTTGCTATCGAAATCACTTTGAACCTGTTGAATTCGCTCAATATTCGTTAATGTCCGAGCCTCTTCAATCTGATTCAACATTTTAAAGGCCAACAAGTGCAGTTCATGCAATCGCTCAGTCAAATCAAGATCGACCTCCACCAGTGCATCTAGCGCCTGATAAACTTGCGATTTTTTATTCGATTCTAATAAGTCATAAATATGCGTGACGTTAGCAACAGCAATGGTGCTTGTATTCTGAACTTGCGTACGAGTTAGTTGTTCTAGCTCTTCACTGAGCAGACGCATTTCTTCAACACGAGTATCTATCTCTTTTGCAAGCCACAGCTTTTTTTCAACCGAAACACCGAGTTCTGCCAAATTGTCGATAACGTTCTGGACGTTATTCTCTAAAGCTTCTAACAATTGAGAATCGAACGACTCACTCCCGAGCTCCTTGATGTGAGTGAGTAAAGACTCGAGCTGTTCGAACAGCACTCGCCCTGACTCCTTTCTTTCCTGCTCGTTTCTTGCGTTCGACAACATTTGTACAGACGAAATAATACGAGTACTCAACTCAGAGACTTGCCTCGCCTCAATCATGGCGGGAATCGCAGAATCCACGACATTTCTTTCGGTTTTGGCAACCAAAGAAAATCCAGACACACCAATAAGTGCCGATAACATGACCAGTATTGCCATCGCAATGAAAGACAACAAAAGTTTACGACCGATGCTTGCAGTTGCTAGCAGCATATTTTCATGACCTTAATGTTCGTGTTCAGCGACATATTACGTTATATTTTGCAGTGTTTACTTAATCTATGCCAACGAACTTCATTTCATGGTTAAAAATCAACACTCATTTCGCACATTTTTCAAACATTCTGCAGCCACTTTAACCCTAGTTGCTTCTTTGCCAGCGGTTGCCGCAGAGAAAATATGTGCAATATACCCTCACCTAAAGGATTCATACTGGTTGTCAGTAAACTATGGAATGGTGTCCGAAGCGAAAAGAGAAGGTGTCGAGCTACGAGTCCTTGAAGCGGGCGGCTACCCAAACAAAACCCGTCAAGAACAACAACTCGCACTGTGTAACCAATGGGGAGCAGATGCGGTTATCCTTGGGACCGTGGACCCACAGGCTTACGAGCATTCACTTAAAAATTGGGTGGGGAATACTCCCGTTTTTGCTACTGTGAACCAACTCGACTTGGATGAAGAACAAAGTGAGTTGCTAAAAGGGACTGTCGGTGTTGACTGGCATTGGATGGGATACGAAGCGGGTCAATATTTGGCCGCTCGCCATCCAAAGGCGTCAGGAAAAACCAACATTGCCTTACTTTTGGGGCCGCGAACTCGTGGTGGTACGAAACCCGTTACTGCCGGATTTTATGAAGCGATACAAGGAAGTGATATCAACATTGTTGACTCATTTTGGGCAGACAACGACAAGGAGTTACAACGTAACCTAGTTCAACGTGTGATCGATATGGGAAATATAGATTACATTGTTGGCAGTGCAGTGGCGATTGAAGCGGCCATCAGTGAGCTGCGCAGTGCCGGCAAAGCTGAGGAGATCGGTTTAGTTTCTGTGTACTTAAGTCATGGTGTATATCGAGGCCTGTTACGTAACAAAGTACTCTTCGCACCAACAGATAAAATGGTGCAGCAAGGTCGGCTTTCCGTGATGCAAGCAACGCATTACTTAAGGGGTGAAGCTTATGACAAACATGCCTCACCAACCATCAAACCACTGACTCCGAAGACGCTTCATGACGACACGATCGAAGAATCGTTATCTCCGTCAGAATATAGGCCGACATTCCGTGTTAAGGCTGTTGATTGAAAGACCAAAAACGTGTTCTATTGAGTCACAACAATTTTAAAATCATATAAACGGAAACATCTTGATGCAAAAAACCATTCGTACCATGCCAACCCATAAACATGTGGCTTTGGTCGCTCACGACAACTGCAAACCTGAGCTACTTCGCTGGGTAAAAGAAAACAAAGAAAAGCTACAGAGTCACTTCCTTTACGCAACTGGCACGACAGGACACATGCTGAGTAAAGAAACTGGACTTGCGATCAAGAGCATGATCAGTGGTCCGATGGGCGGTGATCAACAACTAGGCGCTCTCATTTCAGAAGGCAAAATCGACGTTCTCGTTTTCTTTTGGGATCCACTGAATGCCGTACCTCACGACCCAGATGTTAAAGCGCTTCTTCGTATTGCTAGTGTTTGGAATATTCCTGTAGCAACGAACCGAGCCACCGCTAAGTTCCTGTTTAACTCCCCTCTTCTTGAGCAAGAAGTAGACATCGAAGTTCCGGATTACGAAGCCTATCTTGCTGAGCGCATGTAAGCTTTGATGCCAACCAAATAAAGCAAAGGCGATACCAAGTATCGCCTTTGCTGTTTTTAACATTCTAAACGTTGCATTTAACGGGAAGTCACGATGGGATAATCACCATTAACGAGCTCTTGAACGAATGCAGATCCCGCGCCAGTATGCGTGATCCAAACCTTCTCTTTCGCACGTGTAATCGCCACGTAAAATAGCCTGCGCTCTTCTGCGTAAGGGAATTTGTCTTTGGATTCCGTCAACGCACCATCAATGTGAATTTGCTTCTTCTTAGCGGGGAATTGCCCCTCATCCACAGAAAGAATAATCACAAAGTCAGCTTCGCGTCCTTTACTCGCATGGCAAGTCATAAAGCGAATATCGAGATTAGGGAAACGTCGCAACCAATCGTCGAACAAATCGGGCTTATGGTAATGGTTGCGTCCTAGCAATAAAACTGACTTGGTTTGCTTGGCTTGTTGATTCAAGTGATCCAAGATCTTTTCCACTTGATTGCTCGGCGCGGTATGTACGCTCTTCTGCTTGCGTTGTTTGTGGCTGTTTAGTGTTTTCGGCAACTGCGATGGGTTTTGCTGCACGAATGTATTCGCTACATCACCAATCTGATTGTTGAAACGATAAGTTGTATCTAAGTGATGAACGGTTGAGTGAGCAAAGCGTTCTTTAAAGCCAGTGATAAGATCGACATCCGCTCCTGCAAACTGATAGATCGCTTGCCAATCGTCGCCAACAGCAAATAACGTCGCACCTGCTTGTTTCTGAGTGGATTCACACAGTGCTTCAATCAATGCCAGACGGTCTGGAGAGATATCTTGATACTCATCGACCATAATAAAGCGCCATGGCGAGACAAACTTTCCTTTATTCACATAATCTGTCGCACGACTGATCATGGTTGGGAAATCCACTTGGTTGCTTTCTTTAAGCATTTTCTGCCACGCTGTAAAACATGGCCAGCATAAGGCGAGTTCACTATTTAAACGCGTATAGTCTTGGTGGTTTACGAGCTTTTCTTGTACTTGCTTTTTGGTCAACCCTACCGCCGCTAAATGAGACAGCTGCGAATCTAGCCAAGCGATCAGTTTTGGATTTTCTGAATGGCTTCCTAACTCATCATCCCCTTTTAGGTACGCAATCGGCCATTTGTCTAAATGTTTTTGCCAACGTTTAAAGTTGGTGGGTGTCATCCAATGTTTTTTCAACCAGTCTACACACCATGCCGTTCGTTGATTTTCGTCCAACGCTAAAGGGCTAATTTCGACAGGTTGCTGTTCGACTTGTTTAAGAATATACAAGCCCAACTGATGGAATGTGTTGACGCGCACACCGTCTGCCGCCATGCCCACTTTATCTACTAAGCGTTCTTTCATTTCAGTCGCCGCATCACGACCGAACGCTAACATGAGAAGCTCTTCTGCTTGAGCCTGATGGCTTTGCAACAAATAGGCAACTCGTGCGGTTAAAACGCTGGTTTTGCCCGAGCCGGCACCAGCAAGAACTAAGTTGTGGTCGTCGTTGAGTAATACCGCATATTGCTGGGATAAATTCAAAGGAGAGGATTCAATTTGATTAAACAGCACTTCCCAATTTGGACGTTCTGCTTCTAGCCAATCGCGATTACGTTCACCAAGCGCCTCAGAGGTATCAATGAGCCAAGGCTCTATTTGCGACATACGATTCGGCATTCGCATTTTGGCTTCTTCTAGGGTGGTTTTCATCTCGCTTAACTCTTGGTTAAGACTTTCAACCCAGGAGACCACTTGAGAATGCGATAAGTAAGCAGGCAAGTGCTTTAGTTTGTAAAGCTCTTCTTCCCACTTAGGTAGATACTCAGCCAGTTTTCGGCACTGAGTGTTGTGCCACTCTTGATATTGACGAACGGCCTCAAGCGCGAACTTTCGGCATTGTGGCCACGGTAAACCTTGGACTAGCCAGCTTTGTTGTTTGCCTTCGTGTTCATGAGCAAAAAACTGTAAAGAGCTCCATAATAACCCACGCTTTACGCTAACTTTGCCATTCCAGATCGTAAAAGGAATATGTTCTTCACTGCCTATCGAGCTTAATAAAACACTGTTCTCTTTTATTTCGACGTGATGGTACTCATTTTGAATAAAAAACTGTGCTTTGCTAGTGGCAGTAAGCTGCATGAAACGTGCGCCTTTTAGTTTAGAAGTTGTCGATTTATATCATTTTAAGGCGCTAAATTGTAGCAACGGCGAGCACCTAAGTAAGCTTCTTCTTCTATTCTTTAATAAAATTCACATTACTGTCGATTTAATAACCTAAAGCTGAGGTTATTTGAAGCTGGCTTTACAATCCTCAATACATGACCTGGCAGTTTTAATATAAGTCAATGACATCCCTGCTGATTTTATCAGCAACCACGAATTTTTCTTAAAGTAAATCATAAACGCGCTATAGTGGGTCTGGTAGTATTCCCCCTGTTCTTCATCGGAAACATAAGGCGCATTGTGCAAGCAACTTCTAAATTTCGGCTATATTGGGCAAACAAGACGATAAATTACAGCGTTCTTATCCTTATTACCTTACTGGGTGTGGTTATCCCAACTTGGTACTTCGAGCAAAACACGCTGATAACGCCATTAATATTAGGCGTTATTGCTGCTGCTTTGGCTGAAAGTGATGACAGTTTCACTGGACGCATCAAGGCTCTGATTCTCACCTTTCTCTGTTTTGCGCTTGCTGCTTTTTCAATTGAAATCTTGTTCGATACCCCTTGGGCTTTTGCGTTGGGATTATTTATCTCAACCTTCGGCTTCATCATTCTTGGAGCGATAGGTCCTAAGTACGCGAGTATTGCTTTTGGTTCGTTGCTGATCGCTATTTATACTATGCTTGGCGCACATGAAAGCACCAACATTTGGTTTCAGCCACTACTGCTTTTGACTGGTGCCGCATGGTATTACTTCATGTCCATGATTTGGCAGATATTTTGGCCTCTTCAACCGGTGCAACAAAGCTTAGCCAATGTGTTCTTCCAAATGGCGAATTATCTTGATGCGAAAGCCAAGCTTTTTCACCCTGTGACCAACTTGACGCCACAACCGCTACGGATTGAAGCTGCAAAATGCAATGCTGCCACGGTTACGGCACTAAACGCTTGTAAAACCACATTACTTAACCGATCGAAACGGGGTCACATTGATGGGCCTAGTGACCGATTTTTAAATATTTACTTCATCGCTCAAGACATTCACGAACGCGTCAGTTCTAGCCATTATCGCTATCAGGATTTAGCGACCGAATTTGAACGTTCTGATGTGCTGTTTCGTTTTAAATATCTTTTGGAGTCTCAAGCCCAAGCGTGTCGTGATATTGCACTAGCCATTCAGCTAGGAAATGAATACTCCCATACCGATCAATCTATTCTGGCATTAGCTGAAGTACAAAACTCTCTTGCTTATCTAGAAGAACAAAAGCAAGGGCACTGGAAACGTCTGCTGATGCAGTTAACATATTTATTCAATAACTTAGCGACGGTAGAAAAACAACTTAATAACATTAACAACCCAGATGTTGAAGGCCTCGAAGAAGATACCCTCGCCGATACCAACCCACACACGCTAAAGGCGATGTGGCAGCGTATATCAGCAAATTTACACAAAGATTCGATGCTGTTTCGGCATGCATTACGTATGTCAATTGCCTTAACGATTGGCTATGGAATCATTCAAATATTCAACATCGACCGAGGTTACTGGATACTCTTAACCACTTTATTCGTATGCCAACCGAACTACAGTGCCACTCGCCAAAAATTGACGGCGCGAGTAATAGGTACATTAGCTGGTTTGTTGATTGGTGTACCATTGCTGACTTTTTTCCCTTCTCAAGAAAGCCAGTTAGTATTTATCGTTATCTCTGGAGTGATGTTTTTCGCCTTCCGGATGAACAACTATGGGTACGCGACTGGTTTTATTACACTGCTCGTCCTCTTCTTATTTAATCAACTAGGTGAAGGTTACGCAGTTGTCCTTCCTCGACTAGCAGATACCCTCATCGGGTGTGTGCTTGCAGTAGGAGCTGTATTAGTTATTTTGCCCGACTGGCAGTCGAGAAGGCTTCACAAAGTTATGTCGGATGCGATAGAGGCGAACAAGCAGTATCTCGATCAGATCATTGGTCAGTATAGAATCGGCAAGAAAGACAATTTGAGTTACCGTATCGCTCGCCGCCAGGCCCACAATAATGATGCCTCACTCTCTTCTGCGATTAGTACGATGCTGGCGGAGCCTGGCAAATATCGCGCAGCTGTTGATGAAAGTTTTCGCTTCCTAACGTTAAATCACGCAATGTTGAACTATATTTCTGCATTAGGCGCGCACAGAACTCGCATCGAAGATGAGTCAATTCATAAACTCGTTTTAGATGCTCACCGTTGTATTCATCAGCATCTGGATGTACTTCATAAACAGCTTCACCAGCATTGTGAGGAGTGTGACCTATCTAATATTGATGATGCTGGACTCGAGCAACGCTTAAACGAATGGCGCGATGAAGACGACAGCTCTGCCCGCATGGTATTGCAGCAACTTCATCTTATCTATCGCATGCTCCCAGAGCTTCATTCACTTGCTAGTAAGTTTGCCGTCAGGGTAAGTTAGTAACATTCAAACCATATGTAAGAGGGAAGCGCTATATCGCTTCCCTTTTTCTTTTTACGCTTCCATCTACCCCAAAGTGGGTAATTATGTACCTTCTTAGGAAAAATCTGACGTATCACTTAACACACCTTGACAATATTCGGACAAAAATCAATCGATCAAATTCTAATCTATTTTGGTTGAATAAATATGTTGTATCCAAAGGATGAAGAATTTCGGGCAACGACGGATAAACCGAATCACGACGAAGGTATTGAGATGAACGCACAACAATTTAATGAACTTAAACAAAAGCTCAGTGATTTGACGGCAAGTCAGTTAAAGTCATTACAAGGTGAGATCAGCGTGAAACTAAATAAAGCGCAAAAACCGGTTCTATCTGGTGAAGAAAGAGAAATGCTTGCCAAACTGTTTGCCTAATCAAGTCATTGATATAAAACACTTGAACGTTTTATAAACTCCACCTATGCTCTCACTATCATAATGTTGGGAGTAGTGATATGCCTGTATCGGGAATTCAATCTGGACACCACATCGTTCAGATGTCACAACAAATGGCCGAGAAAGCTGCACATGGCATTAGCAATAATGTAAGTAAGGTAAAAGAAGAGCTTTCTGATCACAACATCGATTTAGCTGCGGTTGCGGATGTCGCAATAACAGCCTCAACACCTAGCCTTCCCTCTCAAAAAGTTGAATCTCTCATCAACCTCGCACAAGCCGCTGGTTATAACCGAGTTGGCGCGTCTGTCATAGAGAAAAACAATGAAATCATTGGCAGCTTGCTAGACATCCACGTTTAGGCGATTTAACGTCAAATTATCGCTATTTTAATTTCCAACTATCACTATAACGTCGTAACAAGATACCCCCTTTGCTTCGTTCTTGCTTTCTATTTCGATTCAAATATCTCCTGTTTAAAATCAAGCGTTCCCGAAAAAAATGGGCGGCTTATCAGAGCCGCCCATTTTTGTGTTGTATACAGGTTTATCCGTTATCAATAACACCGTTGTTCAGCAATGACTCTACAATCTCGTTGGAGCTGAGACCGTTGAAGTCGATTGAAGTACCTAAGTTTTCCACGACAATAGTCTGCTGAACATTTGCATCCGTCGTAATGTTCAGAGAAACACTTTCCGTCGATGCATCGTAGTCTGCTGAAATGTGACCAAGCAGATCATCCATGTCGATCATTGAGTTATTGAGATCAGAGATAACTTCACGTAAATCGATACTGTCTTCGTTAACAGTGAAGTCAGTAATGGTATCCACTGCCCCTTCATCAACGGAATCTACCGTCCACTTGAAGATATCGCTGCCGTCTCCACCCGTTAAGATATCTGAACCTAAGCCACCGATAAGCACGTCATCACCATCACCACCCAGAATAACGTCGTCACCGTCTCCACCAATCAAGTTGATACCTGTGTCTCCGCCGACTAAATAGCTGTCGTCCACTGCGGTTGACTGGTCAATATCGTCGCTATCACTACTCACATCCAAACTAATTTGGACAGGTGAAGACTGCGCTTCATCGCCATTAGATTCCGTTGATATCGCCGTAAGCGAAATATCGTAAGAACCGACATCAATACCACTGTTAGTATCTGTTGCGACAATTTCTAGCGTATCAATTTCATCGCTTGGTACTGTCCAAGTGGTACCATCGAAGCTAATACCTGATGGAGAAACGCCACTTGTTACCTCAGCACTAGCTGGTACGCCCGTTAGCTCCAAAGACAGCACCTCGGCAATATCAGTAAGCGCCGCCATGATTCCGACAATCGCTAAACCTTGACTGCTCGCGGTTTGGCTAGCCGCAATTTGACGAATGTAATTAAACTGAGGATTGATACTCAATGTAGGTGCATCAGCTACAGGTGTCACATTGATAGTGAAATCTTGATTCGCTTCCAATGCGGTACCCGCATTTTCGAAGTACACGCCGTTGTCTTCGACTTTCACCGATAAAGTGATTGAAGCTGCGTTGACATCTCCTGCATCCACAAATACACCCTCAGAAGCGTCTGTTGCTCCAAGAACGGAGTTAATATTATCTGGTGTGCCCATTAGGGTGATTTCACCAGCCATCCCCGCCCCAACAGTCACACCACTACCTGCTGGCGGCTCGACACGAAGGTCGCCCTCGGTAACTGTAAGAGTCACCGTCATGATTTCATTCGCCTGCGCACCAGTGAAGTCGATGTCACTTACACTAATACCCGTTATTTTCTGGCCATCGGCTTCGTTGATCGTATCCGTTACCGATGTTGCAGTGATTTCAGGTGCGTCATTGGTCGCTTCAACATTCAACACTGCTGTGCCCGCGATTGTAATTGGGTCTGGAGCGCCGTTAGTGGTTCCGTCATCTGTGATTTCATAAGTGAAATTAACGTCACCAAAGAAATCTGCTGCGGGTTCAAACGTCCACTCTGTCGCACTCACTTGAGTCAGCGTGCCGGAAGCTGGGTCCACTAACGCAACATTATCGACGGTCAAGTTGTCTGACTCAGGATCACTTGCGTTGCTCAGCAACTCAGTAGCCGTAATAGTTACCGAACCACCATCTTCTTCGGTACTACTCAACGTTACCTCTGATGTTACCGGTGCATCGTTCACCTCAGTGACTTCGAAGGTCGCCGTTCCTGACACCGTTTGAGGATCTGAAACACCGTTCGTTGTACCGTTGTCGGTAATGTCGTAGGTCAAATCGACCTTGCCGTTGTAGCCAGGCGCAGGAGTAAATGACCATGTACCTGTTACGTTGTCGAAATCCAATGTGCCGCTGCTTGGATCAACCAACTGGACATTGCTCACCATCAAGGTGTCGTTTTCAATATCAGACGCATTCGCCAACAAATCAGCTTGGGTAATATCAACCGCCGTACTGTCTTCTGCGATATCAGAAAGTGTCACTTCAGACGTCGTTGGAGCATCATTGACTTCCGTTACGTTGAACGATGCGCTGCCGTTAACCGATTTAGGATCTGATGCACCATTTGTCGTGCCATCATCTGTAATGGTGTACGTGATTTCAACTGGACCGTTGTAATCTGGTGCTGGGGTAAATTCCCACTCTCCCGTGCCACTGTTGAAAGTAATGCTGCCCGAATTCGGATCCGTTAACTGAACATTGCTGACCGTGAGGTTATCGTTCTCTACGTCTGTCGCATTCGCAATAAGATCCGCTTCAGAGATGGAGAACACACCACTATCTTCTTCAATATCCGGTAGCGTCACTGGCGTAGTTTCTGGGGTATCATTCACCGCTGTCACTTCAATATTGAAGCTGCTGCTGTTGGTATTTAGGGTGTCATCTACCCCACCAATGACGATACCTTCATTACCTTGGTCATCGACTGTCACGTCCACCTGAACGTCACCAAAGAAGTTCAGGTCTGGATTAAACTCAATCAGACCGTCTGCAATGGCATTGTTTAGATCGGCCACTGTGCCTTTCAGTTCAACGGAGTCCGTACCATCACCGCTCACGGTTAGGTTGTAAGTAGCGATGAGCGTTGGATTAAGCTCCAAGATACCGCTGTCGACGTTCACATTGAGTACGTATTCAGCATTCGGATCATCGAGTACGGCATCAATATCGGTAATGCTGAAACCATCAAGCAGCATTGGCGTATCTTCTGGTGTTTCCACATCCACGGTATTGACGAACTCTGGACGATCGTTCACTGCTTCAACATCAACAGTGACATCAAACTCCTCTGCGGAGCCCAAGCTTTGACTGCCATCGAGCCCAGTATCAACGGCTTGCACTTTGAAATGCAGCGAACCATCCCATGAGTTATCGTTGCGATCCCCAGAATTAAACACCACTTGATCCAAGTCTTGAGCATTGATTTCTAAGACAAAAATGCCGCCGCCTTGGTCAGTAAACACTGTCCCATCAGGTAATGAAACACTCGCCCCATCAGGGACATTGGAGACCTCAACTCTCAGCGTCTCTGGATCATTTTCCTGGTAGTTTGCACCATCTCCGATGGACTCTTTGTTATCAACCACTAACGCATTTACATTAATAACAATGTCTTCGCCCTCATTACCTGCAGCCGAAGTATCGGGATTCACATCAACATCATCACCAATAGGATTGACAATAAGCGTAAAGTTGTTGTTTCGTTCCGTTGGAACTTGTAGCAACTCCTCTTGAATGAAGACCGTAATACCTATCTCAGCCTCGCCACTAAAGTGTTTTGGCGGTTTAATTTGGATGTCACTCAGGTCAATGGACGTCTGAGTGAGATCTTTTAGTTGAATACTCCATTCGCCCCCACCGTTGTTCTTAACAACATAATCAGAGGAATTGGATTTAACGATAAAGTCATCAGGAAGCCCCGTTAACTTGAGTGAAACGAAACTCTCAGAACCGTCATTATCGTTCAGGCTGATCGAAACACCAGAGCCCGATTGATTCAGCGAAATTAAAGTATCTTCGTCACCAATCACCGTGATTGGCTGCGTCGGATCGGCACCTATAATGGTAATGTCATCAACGACTGGCGTAACTTCAAATGTGACATCGTCAGTGAAGGTTCTCACATCTATATTATCGCCAGAGTTATTCAAGATAGACTGATCAAACACAGCTTCATCAGTAATTTCTCCCTCGATATTAATCTTGACGGTATTTTGGCCACCACCTACGGGGTAATTTTCTTTTGGCTTAAACAGAACATTGTCAAGCGCACCAGCTAAAATCTCAGCTTCATTAAACTCAATACTGGTTCCTAAGCTGTTACCATTGGCATCAACAAACTCACCTAATGTTGTGTCATCAAGCTCTAACTTGATGTTCGTTAGTGTTTCTCGACCACCTTGAGTGTTGTTAAATTGATCGGCAAAATCAACACTCAAGTTAAGTTGGATTAAGCCATCTTCGTAACCAACACCATCCGCCGTGGGAACGTCGTTATTTAGATCAGTCACAGGTTGTTTGTTTGCATCCAAGCCGAAAGTACCGACGATATCTACTCTTACATTTGGTGTGACATCGCTATCCAACGGCTGATCCCCGGCTGAACTCGGAACGTCTGCAACCGGTAAAACCTGAACTGGAAACTGGACATTATTTTCTTTTTCATCACCGGACTCAGTGTCTTTAGTGACAAACCGAATTGGTAATTCGAAATCACCTGCGTAATCTTCTGCCAAGTGCATCGTCAAGCCATCAAGGCCAGTAATATTTCCACTCGCATCGATATGGGCTTGGAACACGTATTTACCATTGACAAAATCAACATCCGTCCCCGTGATCACCAAACCAGGAGGAATGCCAGGAGCTGTCGGGTCGACGATAATAGTTAAGACATCTTCCACACCATCTGCATTAATCGCATCGACTTTCGACGTCAACTGAGCACCAAGGTTAATAGAATTGTCTTCCAACGCTTGAATTTGGACATCATCAGCCACCTGAATCTCTGCCGCTACACTCATTTTCGGTGTGAGGACGGTTGGAAACTCTAGTGTCACATCCGTTTGACGCACGACCGTCGCATCTCTTTCGTTGCCCAAATCCTCGCCCAAATCATTTACTTCTGCGTAAATGGTTAAGCCAATTTGAGAGAGACCACCGTTATCGCCATCGTCACTGTCATCGTTTGGTGTTAAATCAAGTCCAGACGGCGCTTTAATTGAGAAGTTGTCTTCATTGGTTACTGTCCAACGACCTCCACCTTCATTTAGTGCACCGACGATAACCAATTGGTTGAGGATCTCAGGGTCCACATTGTGAAATTGAACAACAAGTTGAGTCACCACTTCATCTGAAGACACATCAAACTCTTGATATTTAATGATATGAGCACCAGATTCGCCCCCCATAGAAGTGTTGATCGTAAAGTCAATGTTACCTTGATCGTCTGACTTCACGATATCGGTAGCACCACCACCACTTTCAGTGACAAGCAGACGGGTTTGGTCATCTATTGCCCCCGTTTTATCCTCTGGCTCAACGATTGGATTAACTTGGACATTCACCGTACCATTGATGGTTTTCTCAGCGATACCTTCACCGGGATTCGAAGCGTCAACATATTCATGGTCAATCTCTTTCACAGTGACGGTCGTGGTCAAGTCAAAGTCAGTACTTGAATCCTGCTCCAACTGGACTTGAACATAGCCACTTTGAGAGATTTTAGCGGAAAAATCTTGCTCTGATTCACCGGCTTGCGGTGAAAGCGTTAGTGTTCCAGAAACAAGCGTTTGTGCCACACCATCTACATAGACCGTGCTGCCTGGAGGAAATCCAGAGATGGTTACATCACTAAAGAATTCATCGGTATCAGGGCTTTGTACGAGCGTCGGTTTCCAATCGATGTCAAAGCGCGTATCTTCATCTCCCTCAGATCGAACAACGTAGTTATCTTGAGCGTCAATAACGGGTTCGACCTTGATCCTTACCTCTCTTTCAATCACACGACTATGACCATCATTTTCGGTAACAATGATCGTCCCTGTAATCGCAATGTTTTCGGTTGAAGAGGCTTCTGGAATAATTTGAATACCGGAATTAAAATTCAGCCCAGTGATGTTTGCTTCGTAAATCGGTTGACCGTTACCATCATAGCCAACAAAGGTGAGGTCAACGCTTGAACCGTCTGAATCTACGACACGAACACCATCGGGGATGTTGGACAGGATAACAGTAATGGCTTCTGAATCATCCAGAGGTCTATCGGCAACTTCACCTGATACAACCGAGAAGTTGAGGTTTACAACACCATTCTCTTCAATAGTCGTCTCTATCCCGGCCACATCTCCGTCTACGAATCGGTTCCAAACGTTCCCCGCGTCAATTAATACCGTGTCTGGTATGTCAGCAACACCTTTTACACCAACGATGACAGTCTTACTGCCCAGTGACAACACATCTTCTGTCGTACCGGTAGACAATGATGCTGTGTCTTTCACAATGCCTTCGACATTGAAAGTAAAGTCATCATTGCTGTGCAACGGAGGAAGAACTTCGACGTTCGCTAATTCAGACTCTGGCACTTCGTAATAAAGTACATTGCCGCCTGAGTCGGTCACTTCTACTATCTGACTTGGGTTTGCTGAGTCCAGCCACACCAAAGTAACCCCATCAATTGAGAAGTTAGAAATGCGCACAAATAACGCTTCAGAACCATCTAAGTCCGCTGATGGTTTCATGGTGATCACTTCACTTAATTGGAGTGGGTCGTGATCAGTGACAGGGTCTACCGTATTTTGAGTTCGAGCATTATCCTCAAACACATTAATTCGGTTTACAGTAAAACTACCTTTATCCGCAACTGGGTTTACATCAATAATGATGGTTTCGGTTTCTGAGCGAGCGGTATCTTTCCCAAGCAGTGGATTGTTGTTTTCCGTCGTAATAGCGGTGACATCAATTCTGATTTCGCTCGAGAAGTTATCTATCGGATCAACTTGAACTTCATCAATTCGGCTTGCATCCACCAGATAAACACCACTGGATTTTGGTATCGCACTACCATCTGAATAGACTAACTCTGCGTTACCTTCTCCTTGTGTAAAGACAAGCTCGTACACAATGCCTTCAGGGTTACTAGTGTCTTGGGTTTCAGCCGTGATGTTAAGTGCGACATTGTTTCCATCTTCATCAACCGAGTAGTTAAATTCGCTGCTTGCCGTCCACGTTGCAATATCTGCAACGGCAGCAACTTCAATGTCTAAACGACCATTAATCGTATGATCTGGCGTACCATTGTTAAGAATTTCCACGCGGATACGAGGATCGATACCAGAAGGATCGGTTGATGTATGACGATCTGGTACGAAGTACAAGTTATCTAGCGAGACAAGCTCACCATTGAATGACTGCTCAACATTTGATGCGTCGAGAACAACCGTATTGCCCACAGATGTTAATTCAATGTAGTTGCCACTGCCGTCTCTGTAGTAGAACGTACCGTTGTGAGTATCAGCATCTCGAATAGTGATGTCACCTAAGCTCTCGTTACGGTCGATATCGTGTAAATTGATAACCAAGTCGACTTTCGCAGGGCTAACATCCAGCGTCGACAAGTTGTCCTGAGTATTTGCAGAGTCAACGCCCACAACGACACCATCACGCCCTTGGTCTTCGAACGCAGTAACGGTAGACGTGTCAATTTGCGCATTGCGGTCTCTTATCGAGATATCCACATCGGCATCTGCGATATCGCCATCACCATCGGTTGCAACAACGTTGATGGTGAAATCAATCGAGTCGGTTTCGGTATGGTCAAGGTCGTCATTCGGACGGAATGACACACTGCCATCGGTTCGAACAACCAAACGACCGATTTCAGTATCCACTCCGTCAAGAACCTTGTGAACAAATACGACTTGGTCGCTGCCGTTCAAATCGACAGAATCAGAATCAACACCGTTTTGCTTAAAGTAAATGCCTGAATCATCAGCCGAGAATGAAGTCACTTGTGCGCCGTCAGCACCAAGGTCATCATCCCCCTCTACAGGGTCTCGGAATAAACGAACCGTGCGGCTGCCTTGCCCCTCAACACGCGAAATAGATGCATCGTGCAAGGTTGGAACATCATCGGTAATCGTCACTGGTAAGTTAATACCTGCCGTATCACCATCGACATCGGTCGCAAAGACTGGGAGATCAAGTATGAGTGTATCTTCGCCTTGAGTTGAGTGATCTAGCGCACCCTCAAGCGTAAACTTGTAAGAGCCGTCAGCGTTCAAAACTAGTGTGAACACTGAGTTACCATCAGGTGTTTGACCTTGATAAGTAAAGTTGTTGTTGCTTACCGCGGTTTGAACTAACGTCACCGCAAAACCACCTGAAGTTACTCCTGGTATCGGGTTAGAAGTAAGATCCAGCTGATAAGAGACAACGGTATCTGCCCCTTCCACCGTATCGAAATTGCCCGTTGCTTCTAGGCTGTCTTTGTTGGTTGCCTGAGAGCCGTTGGCAAGGTCATCCTCATCAACAGCCAAAGCATCTGCTGATTTAATTTCGGGAATGTCATCAACTACGGTAATTGGAAGATTCAGTGATGATGACGTGTCACCATCAAAGTCTGTTACTGTAATTGGAATATCAATGACAAGGTTGTTTTCACCTTGAACAGCGTCATGGTCGATTGGTCCCAACAGCTCAAATTGGTAGCTGTCATTATTCGCATCAAGAGACAGCGTGAAGATCTTAGTTGATGTGCCAGTAATAACCGCTTCGTAACTGGTTATTCCACCATTCGTGCTTACTAGATTCAACTCGATGCTGCTGCCGTTCGACGTTAAACCAGACACGACTGCATCGAGGTCTGAAACTTGGTAGCTGACAATCTTGTCTGCACCAGCAACGACCTCAAATCCGCCGTTCAATACCGTTGAATCACTACTTGTCGTGTCAGAGCCACCGGAAAGATCATCTTCATCAACGGTTTGTTGGCTAGAGTCTGTCACTTTCACAATCGCTGGGACATCGTCCACCACGGTGATCGGCAAGGTGATGTTATTGGACACATCGCCATCAAAATCAGTCGCGTTGACTGGGAAGTTAATGACCAACGAGTTTTCATCGTTACCCGCAGGATGATCAAGTGCACCCAACAGTTCAAATTCATAACTGTCTGCTGAACCATTTAGCGTCAGTTTAAAGACGGTGTCCGTCGTACCTTGTACATAAGCTCGGTACTCAATCACACCGTTTGAATTTGAAAACTCAACCAACTCAAGCGGTTGACCACCTGAGGTAAGGCCAGAAACAGGCGATGTTAAACTATCCAACTGGAAGCTAACGATAGAGTCGGCACCATCAGTAACGTCAAAGTTGCCACCAATGATATTGGATTCTGGCGTGTCGTCCGAACCTTGGCTTGGAATATCATCCTCATCCACAGACAAGGTACTACCAGAGCTAATAGCATCAATGGTTGGTTTGTCATCTACGATCGTAACTGGCAAGGTCGCAGTGATGGTATCGTTGTCGCCATCCGTGATCTTCACAGGTAGATTCAACAAAATCTCATCAGAGTTAACCGCGTGATCTAACTGACCAGATAACTCAAAGTCGTATTTACCATCTTGATGAAGTGTCAACGTGAAGACCGTCACTCCACCCGGAGTTTGTCCCACGTAAACAAGCGCGTCAGCAGTTGAAGCGCCAACGTCTTGAGAAAGTGTTACCTCTTCTCCACCCGATTTCAGGTTCGGAATAGGATTTGAGCTCAGATCCAATTCGAAAGCATCAATACCATCTGCGCTAGTGACTTCGAATTCACCTGATACCGTTAACGGCTCTTTAGTGCCATCAGAACCAAGAGGTAAGTCATCTTCGTCGACACGTAGACTTTCAATATTGGTAACAACTGGAACATCGTCCACAACGGTAATTGGCAATGTGAAGGCTGGTGAAGTATCACCATCATTATCTGTCGCCGTCACAGGGAGGTTAATAACAATCTCGTTTTGCTGATTACCATCTGGATGATCAAGCGGCTTCTGTAAATCGAACTCGTAGGTGTTGTTCGTTGCATCCAACGTCAGTTCGAAAACCACTTCAGCAGGATTGCCAGCGACACCTTGGTATACGTTCACGCCGTTTGCGCTAGAAGACAGAACTAAGGTGATAGCGTCACCATCTGAAGTCAGTGACGCAACTGGCGTGGTCAGGTCACTCAGCTGAATAGAAGCAACTTGGTCAGCACCTTCGGTGATATCAAAAGTACCTGAAATAACAGTATCTTCTGCACTTGCAGCATCCGTACCTGCTGGTAGGTCATCTTCATCAACGGTTTGTTCGCTGCCTGCTAGCAAACCATCAATGGTCGGAACATCATCCACAACCGTAATTGGTAAGGTGATGTTGTTCGACACGTCTCCATCAAAGTCAGTCGCGTTTATCGGTAAATTTATGATCAGTTCATTCTGGCCATCAGCATTTGGATGATCGAGAGGAGCGAGCAAATCGAACGTGTAGCTGTCATCAGAGGCATCGAGGGTTACACGGAATACTGGTGTCGTCGTGCCATCAATACGAGCTTCGTAAACTGAAACGCCACCTGCGTTTGATACTTCAACCATAACCAGAGATTGACCACCAGAGGTCAGGCCTTGTACTGGCGTCGTTAGGTCAGAAACGCTGTACTCGACAATGCCATCAGAACCATCAGTCGCGATGAAGTTACCGGCAATGCTGTTCGACTGTGTACCATCAGATCCGATTGTTGGGATATCATCCTCATCAACCGTTTGCACACTTGTTGCTTCGATTCCACCAAGTGTCGGCTTGTCATCAACGATCTTGACAGGAATTGTCTCAGCAGAGGTATCGCCATCAAAGTCTGTTGCGATGATTGGGAAGTTCAGTGTCAACTCATCACTATCTACTGCGTGGTCGATTGGACCTTCAAGCGTGAAGTTGTAACTACCATCAGTATTCACTATCAGAGTAAAGACCGCTTCAGTACCCGCTGTCGCCTCGTAAGTAAAGCTGCCATCACCATTTGCGGTTTCCGTCAGTGTGACTGCCACGCCTTGTGATGTAAGGCCAGCCACTGGTGTTGCAGACGCGTCAAGCTGATAACTTACCACTCGGTCCGAGCCTTGTGTGGTAGTGAAGTTGCCATCGATTGAAATCGGGCCAGTCTGATCTGAGCCAATCGTGCCTAGGTCATCTTCATCAACGGTAATCGCATCGACATCGGTAATGGTCGGCTTATCATCCACAATGGTGACTGGGATCGTTTCTGTGGTGGTATCACCATCAAAATCCGTCGCGATGATTGGGAAGTTCAGCGTCAGCTCATCACTGTCTACCGCATGGTCGATTGGACCTTGAAGCGTGAAATTGTATGAGCCATCCGTGTTTACTGTTAGCGTGAAGACCGACTCAGAACCTGCCGTCGCTTGGTAAGTGAAGCTACCATCACCGTTTGCAGTTTCCGTCAGGGTCACTGCCACACCTTGCGATGTTAGACCATCAACTGGCGTTGCAGCAGCATCCAATTGGTAACTCACCACCCCATCAGAGCCTTGCGTTGTAGTGAAGTTGCCATCGATTGAAATTGGATCTGAGCCGTCAGAGCCAATCGTCGCTAAGTCATCTTCATCCACACGGATCGCGTCTACGTCAGTGATGGTTGGTTTATCGTCAACGATGGTAACAGGCAGTGTTTCTTTCGACGTATCGCCATCAAAGTCTGTTGCGATAATCGGGAAGTCGATTTGCAGGCTGTCGCTATTCACCGCATGGTCTAATGGACCTTGCAGGGTAAAGGTGTAGCTGCCATCTGGCTTCACAACCAATTCAAATACGGCATTGCCATCTGCTGTGGCAGTGTAAGTAAAGCTGCCATCACCATTTGTTGTCTCAGCAAGCACGACAGGCTCACCTTGAGAGGTCAACCCTGCTACTGGATCTGCTGTTGCATCAAGCTGGTATTTAACAACACTGTCCGAGCCTTCAGTTGTGGTGAAAGAGCCCGACATAAACGCATCATCGTTTTGGTCTGAGCCAATTGAGGCAAGGTCATCTTCGTCTACTGTTAGTGGGACAACGTTATCGATGGTTGGAACGTCATCAGTAATCGTGACTGGAATAGTCGCGGTTGTCGTATCGCCATCAAAGTCTGTTGCAATGATTGGGAAGTTCAGAACCAATTCATCGCTGTTTAACGCGTGATCCACCGGCCCTTCAAGGCGGAAATTGTATGTGCCATCAGCATTAACATTCATGGTGAAGACCGGATTGCCATCCGCGGTAGCCACGTAAGTGAAGCTGCCATCAGCATTCGCAGTCTCTACCAAAGTAACAGGCTCACCTTGAGAAGTTAAACCTGAAACAGGATCAGAAGTTGAATCAAGTTGGTAGCTCACCACTCGGTCTGAACCTTGAGTAGTCGTAAACGCGCCTTCAACAAACACAGCGTCAGTTTGGTCTGAGCCAATGCCTGATAAATCATCTTCATCAACAGCCAGAGGCACAACATTATCGATGATTGGCGCATCATCCGTAATGGTGACTGGAATGGTTGCCGTGGTCGTATCACCATCAAAATCGGTGGCAATAATTGGGAAATCAATCGTCAGGCTGTCTCTGTTAGCGGCATGGTCAATCGGGCCTTGCAGCGTAAAGTCGTACGTACCATCTGTAGCGACATTCAACGTGAAGACAGGATTGCCGTCAGCGGTAGCCACATAGGTAAAACTGCCGTCACCATTCGCGGTTTCCACCAAGGTAATCGCCTCACCTTGAGATGTCAGCCCCGCAACAGGATCTGCTGTTGAATCCAGTTGGTAGCTCACCACTCGGTCAGAGCCTTGTGTGGTCGTAAACGCGCCTTCAACGAACAGATCGCCGCCTGGGTCTGAGCCCACACCGCTAAGGTCATCTTCATCGACACTCAACGCATCCACCGCTGTGATGGTCGGTACATCATCAACAATCGTGACTGGAATGGTTTCAGTAACGGTGTCGCCATCAAAGTCGGTTGCGATAATTGGGAAGTTAAGTGTCAACTCGTCACTATCAACCGCGTGATCAATCGGCCCTTCTAGCGTGAAGTTATAAGAGCCATCAGTATTCACAGTCAGCGTAAAGACCGCTTCAGAGCCCGCTGTTGCTTCGTAGGTAAAACTGCCATCACCATTTGCAGTTTCTGTTAGCGTGACAGCCACACCTTGCGAGGTTAAACCGTCAACTGGTGTTGATGTGCCATCGAGTTGGTAGCTCACCACTCGGTCTGAACCTTGCGTGGTGGTGAAGTTACCATCAATAGAAATCGGGTTGCTTTGGTCTGAGCCAATTGACGCTAGATCATCTTCATCAACCGTAATGGAATCCACGTCAGTAATAACTGGCTTATCGTCTACGATCGTCACTGGGATAGTGGCATTTGTGGTGTCGCCATCAAAGTCGGTCGCGATGATTGGGAAGTTCAGTATCAACTCATCACTATCTACTGCGTGGTCGATTGGACCTTCAAGCGTGAAGTTATAGCTACCATCAGTATTCACTGTCAGCGTAAAGACCGCTTCAGTACCCGCTGTCGCCTCGTAAGTAAAGCTGCCATCACCGTTTGCGGTTTCAGTCAGCGTGACGGCCACGCCTTGTGATGTAAGGCCGTCAACTGGTGTTGCAGAAGCATCAAGCTGATAGCTCACCACTCGGTCCGAGCCTTGTGTGGTGGTGAAGTTGCCATCGATTGAAATCGGGTCAGTTTGATCTGAGCCAATCGTGCCTAAATCATCTTCATCAACGGTAATCGCATCGACATCGGTAATGGTCGGCTTATCATCCACGATGGTGACTGGGATCGTTTCTGTGGTGGTATCACCATCAAAATCCGTCGCGATGATTGGGAAGTTCAGTGTCAGCTCATCACTGTCTGTCGCATGGTCAATTGGCCCCTGAAGCGTGAAGTTGTATGAACCATCCGTATTCACGGTCAGCGTAAATACGGCTTCAGTTCCTGCTGTCGCTTCATAAGTGTAGCTACCGTCGCCGTTTGCAGTTTCCGTCAGCGTCACTGCCACACCTTGCGATGTTAGGCCATCAACTGGCGTTGCAGCAGTATCTAATTGGTAGCTTACTACCCCATCAGAACCTTGCGTTGTAGTGAAGTTGCCATCGATTGAAATTGGATCTGAGCCGTCAGAGCCAATCGTCGCTAGGTCATCTTCATCCACACGGATTGCGTCTACGTCAGTGATGGTTGGTTTATCATCAACGATAGTGACAGGTAACGTCTCCGATGAGGTGTCGCCATCAAAGTCTGTTGCGATAATCGGGAAGTCGATTTGCAGACTGTCGCTATTCACCGCATGGTCTAGTGGACCTTGCAGTGTAAAGTTGTAGCTGCCATCTGGCTTCACAATCAATTCAAATACGGCATTGCCATCTGCCGTGGCTGTGTAAGTAAAACTACCGTCGCCGTTAGCAGTTTCAGCAAGCACGACAGGCTCACCATGAGAGGTCAACCCAGATACTGGATCTGCTGTTGCATCAAGCTGGTATTTAACAACGCTGTCTGAGCCTTCAGTTGTGGTGAAAGAACCCGACATAAACGCATCATCGTTTTGGTCTGAGCCAATTGAGGCGAGATCATCTTCGTCCACCGTGAGTGGAACAACGTTGTCGATAGTTGGAACGTCATCAGTAATCGTGACGGGAATGGTCGCGGTCGTCGTATCGCCGTCAAAGTCTGTTGCAATGATTGGGAAGTTCAGTACTAATTCATCGCTGTTTAACGCGTGATCGACCGGCCCTTCCAGACGGAAATTGTATGTGCCATCAGCATTCACGTTCATGGTGAAAACCGGATTGCCATCCGCGGTAGCCACGTAAGTAAAGCTGCCATCAGCATTCGCAGTCTCTACCAGAGTAACTGGCTCACCTTGGGAGGTTAGCCCCGAAACAGGATCAGAAGTTGAATCAAGTTGGTAGCTCACCACACGGTCTGAACCTTGGGTAGTGGTGAACGCGCCTTCAACAAACACAGCGTCAGTTTGGTCTGAGCCAATACCTGATAAATCATCTTCGTCTACAGCCAGAGGCAAAACATTATCGATGATTGGTGCATCATCCGTAATCGTGACTGGAATGGTTGCCGAAGTCGTATCACCATCAAAATCGGTGGCAATAATTGGGAAATCAATCGTCAGGCTGTCACTGTTAGCTGCATGGTCAATCGGGCCTTGCAGCGTAAAATCGTAAGTGCCATCTGTTGCTACGTTTAAAGTGAATACCGGATTGCCGTCTGCGGTCGCCACATAAGTAAAGCTGCCATCACCGTTGGCGGTTTCCACCAAGGTAATCGCCTCACCTTGAGACGTTAGCCCCGCAACAGGATCAGCCGTTGAATCCAGTTGATAGCTCACCACTCGGTCAGAGCCTTGAATAGTGGTAAACGCGCCTTCAACGAACACAGCGTCAGTTTGGTCTGAGCCCACGCCGCTAAGGTCATCTTCATCGACACTCAACGCATCCACCGCTGTGATGGTCGGTACATCATCAACAATCGTGACTGGAATGGTTTCAGTAACGGTGTCGCCATCGAAGTCGGTTGCGATAATTGGGAAGTTGAGTGTCAGCTCATCACTATCCACCGCGTGATCAATTGGCCCTTCTAGCGTGAAGTTGTAAGAGCCATCAGTATCTACTGTCAGAGTAAATACTGGGTTGCCACCCGCAGTCGCTTCATAAGTGAAACTACCATCACCATTTGCGGTTTCTATCAGTGTGACAGCCACGCCTTGCGATGTTAAACCGTCCACTGGTGTTGCTGAAGCATCGAGTTGGTAGCTCACCACTCGGTCAGAGCCTTGTGTGGTAGTAAAGTTGCCATCAATAGAAATTGGATTGCTTTGGTCTGAGCCAATTGACGCTAGATCATCTTCATCAACCGTAATGGTGTCGACGTCGGTAATAACAGGCTTATCGTCCACGATTGTCACTGGGATAGTGGCATTTGTGGTGTCGCCATCAAAGTCTGTTGCGATGATTGGGAAGTTGAGTGTCAGCTCATCGCTATCTACCGCGTGGTCGATTGGACCTTCAAGCGTGAAGTTATAGCTACCATCAGTATTCACCGTCAGCGTAAAGACCGCTTCACTACCCGCTGTCGCCTCGTAAGTAAAGCTGCCATCAGCGTTTGCGGTTTCAGTCAGCGTAACTGCCACGCCTTGTGATGTAAGGCCGTCAACTGGTGTTGCAGAAGCATCAAGCTGATAACTTACCACTCGGTCAGAGCCTTGTGTGGTGGTGAAGCTACCATCAATAGAAATCGGGTCAGTCTGGTCCGAACCAATCGTGCCTAAATCATCTTCATCAACAGTAATCGCATCAACATCGGTAATAGTTGGCTTATCATCCACGATGGTAACAGGCAATACGATTTGGCTTGTGTCACCATCGAAGTCTGTAGCAATAACGCTAAAATCAAGGGTTAAGCTGTCGCTATTTGCCGCATGGTCAATTGGACCTTGCAGCTCAAAACTGTACGAGCCGTCGGTATTCAAAATTAATGTGAAAACTGCACTGCCATTTGCCGTTGCGCTGTAGGTGTAACTGCCATCTGCATTTTGCGTTTCGGCAATGGAAACGGTTTGACCTTGAGATTGCAGGCCATTTAAAGAATCAGCGTTTACATCCAACTGATACTGTACGACGCCATCAGAACCTTGAGTTGTCGTAAACTGACCTTCGACCAGCGTTGACTGTGATTGGTCAGAGCCTACCAAACTTAAGTCATCTTCATCGACGGTAAGAGCGACAACGTCATTAATGGTTGGCACATCATCGGCAATGGTTACCGGTAGAACAAGTGAACTGGTGTCACCGTCAAAGTCCGTTGCGACAATAGTGAAGTCTAGAGTTAAGCTATCGCTACCCACAGCATGATCGATTGGACCTTCAAGGGTAAATGAATAAGAACCGTCAGGGTTCACTTGTAAGGTGAAGATAGCGTCCCCTTCTGCCGTTGCAGAATAGGTAAAGCTGCCATCTGAATTGGTTGTTTCCGTCAGAGAGATAGATCGCCCCTGCGATTCCAACCCATTGAGTGGATCAGTGCCGCTCTCTAATTGATAACTTACAACACGGTCTGAGCCCTGAGTCGTCGTGAAGCTACCTTGCGCGAACACAGAGTCGCTTTGATCGGAGCCAATGCTTGATAAATCGTCTTCATCGACGGCTAGCGCATCAACGCCATCAATCGAAGGAACGTCATCTTGAACTTGAATGACAATTTGCGCAGCTTCTGGTGTGTTCGAACCTTCGGTAATAGAGGAGCGGTCACCATCCGCATCTACCGCGTAAACTGGCAGTGAGAAAGTGAGCGAGTCATCGTTAGCACCAGTATGGTCAAGTTGTTCATACAAGTTGAATTGGTATTCGCCCAATGCAGGTGCATCAATCGCCACATCAAATACGGTAATACGCACACCATCCAGCTCGATGAAGCCTTCGTAAGTACGTACGCCGTTACTCTCGGACGCTAGTTCTAGTTGAACAACCTGCCCTTGAGATTGGAGTTCTCCACCAACATTGAACTCTGTAGGTTCCAACTCATAGTGATCAATGATGTCACTTCCGACCGCTGTCGTGATCGACCCAGTACCACTTGTTACTGCCGCGCCTTCCTGTGAACCTTGGTCAACCCCCGCCTCATCTAAAGACAAGCCCGTCACGTTCTCAATCACTGGGTTATCGCCATCGAGGATGGTCATCGTAAAGGTGTTGCTTGCCGTATCTTGGTCATAGTCGACGATTGTGGTTGGTAAAGAGAGCTCAATCGTATCTTCACCGTTTGTTTGTTCTAACGGCTTAAATTGCTCAAATTGGTAGGTACCATCAGTATTCAGACTGATGGTTAAGACGGTTTCATTCGAGCCAGCAATGGACAAGGTGATAGTACTGCCGTCTTCAGAGAGTACCGCTTCTGTCGCCTGATTATCACTCAGTAGGCCATCGAACTGACTAAGTCCTTCTTGATTAAACGTGACCGTTGCCAATTGATCACTACCAATATCAACAAAGGTGCCAGTAATTGGTGTAGAAGAAGATTCAACGTTTTCAAAAGTAACGTTTTGCGGCGCAGGATCATCGCCATCAATAACGGTTGTCGTAAAATCGATAGGCGCTTGAATGCTGTTACCACCAATATCTGCACCTGTAATATCAAAAGCAATATTGATTTGATCACCGACGATCGATACTTGGCCATCAGCAACAGACGCAACATGGTCAACGCCCTGGCTAATCGTGGTAACGACTTCTAACTCTAAATCACGGCCTACAGATGTCGCTTCGATCTCGATACGAAGCACTTCGTTACCTTCTTGAGTACCGATAATGGCATTTTGCGCTTCGTCATAAACGAACGCCACTGGCTGACCACCAGAGGTAATATCACTGTTAAGCTCAGTCAACAAAGACTCTAAAGAAGACGTTTCGGGTACAAATGAAGCAGTATCAAGTGCGAGATCCCCTGCTTCAACCAGCACACTAGACGAAATGGTTTGCGGGTAGCTTGATAGAGAAATTGAGCCTTCTGTTACGCTAGATTGCAGTGACTGCCCACCATCAGCAAAAATCGTGACATTCAAACCGTCATCTTCGTCGCGAGCATCTTCTCCGCTGCGAGTCGCAGACGTTTCAAAAAAAGTAGAAGCGAGTACTTCCGGGTTATTATATTCAACCGTCACGTAGCCAGCATTAGCCGAGCCTTCAGCACCTGCGCCAGCAGCTGTTGCTTCTAAGATAGCGGTAGGGTCAGCTCCGTCTAAAATAGCTTGCTGGATAGCGGCAATATCGTTGGCGTCGAAGTCAGCACTTCCAATAGCCGTTGGGTCAAAAGTCACCAAGCCATTAACTGGAGATTGTACCAATACTGGTTCTAACGGTTCAGAAGAAGGCACAGGAAGACAAGCAACACAATTTGCATCGACCAGATAAAGCTCATTATTTATCTGTACGTCGAGAGAAGCATTATTTTCTGTGATAATAATCTCGCCAGGTCTTAACTCATCCCCCGCTTTTATGACCTTAACGTTTCCATCCAGGCCCAAAACCAAAACTTCACCTTTGACAGCATTTACAATCGCGCTCTGCGGTACCGTGTGCGTACTCATCTGACCTCCGCTAATGGCTTACGTTTCCCATTAACCTTTTTAGATAATTTCTTATTAATTTAGTGCGGCATACTGCACACCTTTATACGATTAAACTAAGTATTGAATCATTAAACAATCGATAAATACCCTACTACCAAGCAACATAAGTAAAACTTACTCGTAGTCACAGAAATGTGACACATGTGCTGACGCGTAGATATCGAATAATTATATGAAATTGATACCTTATTCTGATTAAGTGTAGTTGTTTTAAGAAAAGAAGAGAGATGAAATCATTCAGCTAAACGCCAGACTGCCGGTTGCGATCAATAATGGAAGAAAAGCAATGAGAATGTTGTATACACCGGAGCGTGATGACATCTTAATCAATATCGGTGACGAAAAAAACGTAACGATTAAATATTGAACAACATAAATTGCAGGACAAAATGCAACGATAAAAAAGTGGCTTACGATATGAATCCCCGCACACCACGAGTTCGGTTTTGTTCTGATATACAGCAAAAAAAACACGAGCAAGCTAATAATAAAATACATAAACACAGCACTTGAAAATAATTATCATTTTCAATCATATGTAAATATTCCCTTACTTTCAATGGTGTTTGAGCTATTAATGTCATCGTTATTATCAATCAACACAATAAGTAAAATTATCAGTAATTCCAGTCCTAAACGTTTGCGTAATCGCTAACCTTCTCTTAACCTTGATTTGAGGCTTTTATCACGGTTTTTCCATTGATATAGTGCGTCCATACAACAAAAAAAGACCATTCGAGGCATGGAGCTTCCTCATTAATCTCAAGATGAGAAGAATTGGTACCGACAAAATTCGGCAGATTTTAAGAGGGTCAAAAAATGGACATGAATATGGTTGAGATTTTAGGTTATGCAGCTTCAATCATGGTCGCTATTTCGCTAACTATGAAAGATATTGTTAAGCTTCGTATCCTTAACTTTATTGGTTGTGCGCTATTTACTGCTTACGGACTAATGATTGATTCTTGGCCTGTAGTACTAACTAACGGTTTTATTGCTTGCGTTAACATCTACTTCCTAGCAAAAATGCAGCAGGAAAAAAAAAGCCTAGAGCCTGAGAAAGCGCAATAGCATTCAAACAATAAAAGCCCGCAAATCATAAGATTGCGGGCTTTTGCTTTTAACATTCCCTTTCTATCACAGCATCCTTAAACGAGCGCTAACGAACCCAGCTAAGTGCTAGTGTTTCTCGACGAGAAAACATGTCCACATGCGATGAAATGATCGCCTTCACCGTATTCAGTTTCTCTTCTGAATCCGCCTCACAGGTTATAGTTAAGCTAGATGCACAAAGGTTAAACTCAGCTTTTCCCGTCGGAAATGTCACCAAACCGCTATTTTCATTCCAAGTAGCAGGAACTTTTCGTCCAAAATGCCGACAAAGCGTCACTAAGTATTTGTCAGCGTGTTCGCTATCTATTCGGGTGCTTTCTTTAATCATGAACTTACTCGTTACTTTGAAACGTCCTATGAAGAACCTTGTTAGAATTGATAAGCTGCAGAGAGCTTGAAGTTGCGACCCGGCTCGTAGTCATCAAGCGTGAAGCCACGTGCAGTCCCCGAACGAGACGCATGAGAGCTGTACAACTCGTCAAATACATTATCAATACCAAAGGTCACCGACAGCCCATCAATATCAGACGGCACCCATTGAGCGTATAGATTATGCACATCATAACTTGCTTTCTTTGGCTGACCATCAAAGACGTTGTCTTCCTCTAGAACAAACATTGAGTTCCACCCGAAGATCGTTTCTAAAACGTCTGACTGGTAATCCAAAGTTAGAGCAATGCTATCACCCATATCAATGCTACGCCCATTGCCCCCAGCAACAGGACCACCAGTATTCTTGTTTTTGGTGTCCGACTTAGAGTAAGAAAGTTTGCTGTTAAACTTGTCGTAACCATAAGAAACACTTGCTTCAAAGCCTTTAATCTCAACATCACCTAAGTTGTAAATCAGGTAAGTTTGAGTCGCGTTTTGGTACTGATCTGCAATGTAATCATCAATTTCCGTTTGGAATACCGTAATATTCGCCCCAAAGAAATGCTTATCAAAGGTTTTATCAAAACGAACACCACCCTGCGTGTTCAATCCCGTTTCTGGCTTTAACCCATCCTCTAAAAATGCAACGTCTTGGTAAGCAATAAAGGTTTCCATTAGCTCTGGACCTTTAAATAGAGAGCGTGCACTCGCAAACAACGTCCAATCTTGCGTCACCGCCCATTCTGCTGCTAGAGCCCAAGTCACATCATCATAATTACTGTTTCCTGTCTCAGCTTTGCGTTTGTAATCATCAAAGCGCATACCTGCAGTAATAAAGAAGGCATCAGAGAAGAAGAACTGATCTTCTACAAACAGTGCGGTTGAAATCGCCGATTCGTCCATAAACTTACGACTACCGTAGTAACTCGAAGACGTTTTATCCATGTAGTCGAAGCCATAAGTGACTCGATTATCAAACTCACCTAACATAACATCTGACTGGAATTTGCCATTCAAACCAAAGTTTTGGTTTTTGGCGGTGTTCTTTGATAAACGGTTCGAGGGCCAACGAGGGGCCATCACCGTTTCGTCACGTTTAATTTCTGTCTCGGTATTATAAAGAGTGACGTTTCCTTGGTGTTGTTCGCCTCGCAACTCGTAACTCAAGGTAACGGTATCGCGGTCATAATCCGTAGGGATAAGTAACTTGCTCGACAGGCTATTATTTGCACTACCCGACATATCAGGACGCGGACTGTAATCTCCACTGTCTCGGTACATGTCATAAGAGAGCTCAAAACGATGGATGTCATTTAGTTCATACCCCAGCTTAGCCAGAATGTTGTAAACATCACCTGCAGCACCGTAGGTTTTATTGCCATCACCATCTTCAAAATCATCACGCGTAACGTAATGGCCATAGACCATCGCATCAATGTTTTCGGACAAAAGTCCGTACAGTGTCAACGAACCTTGTTGGTTGTCGTTGGATGCATAGCCGCCATAAACACGCGCACCAAACTTTTCATCGTAACGAAGTAAGTCACGAGCGTCTTTCGTTTCAAAGTAGACCGAACCGCCTAACCCGTTTTGAGTCACAGAGTTATTACCTACCTGAATGTCCGCAGATTTGAGAATGTCAGGGTTCAACGTCAAGTTACCAATATGATGGAACATACTCGCATGCTGAGAAGCTCCGTCAAGACGAATGTCCAAATCGGTTTCGCTCAAACCACGAATCGTAATACGTTGATTCACAGAGTGTGTTCCACCAACATCTACACCAGGAATATCGCGCAGTAAATCAGACATGTGATCCGCTTGCTTCAGTGACATGTCGTCCGCAAACATCGACTCAGTGTTGCTGGAAACTTTCGTTCCCCATACAACGACCTCTTCAAAATGTGACTCAGTATCTTGAGCTAAAACAGGGGTTGATAGCGCCATTCCCACTGCAAGGCAAAGGCTTGAAAGCTTGATAGGTGAACAAGCAGGGCTTTCCATAACTTAATTCCTAAATATTAATGATAATAATTCTCAGGTATAATAAGCATGAGTTTTATAAATACAAAGGCGATTTGGTTATGCGAAATCGCACAAGTGTTATGAGGAAGTGTCAAATGCAGGAAGTCACAACAAAACGAACAAAAATTGCCAAGATAGCTTTAACCCAAAGACTAGAGGCGACAGAGAAACAATGGATTGTCACGCAAGGCCAACCTTGTCAAACTCAACTGGCCGAAGGTAAGTTCCTATCATATCAGTACAATGATCAAATTTTTGTTCATGGCGGGCGTTGTCTAGAACTTATTGATTCGAATATTGTTTCTACTGCACACGCCTCACTGCTGGTCACTATTCTTTTAGAAGGTAGACTCTCGTTTGGCTACGACGATTTGCAATTTGATTTAGACGCGAGCGACGGCCCTAAGGGTGTAGTGGTGAACTTACTCAAACCTGCAAATTTTCGTCGTTCACTGCTCAAAGATAACCTCATTAATAAGATCAACATATTGGTTAAGCCCCAATGGCTAGAGGCCCGCCTTGAGCAAAATTGTAGCCATCGAGCCTTTTTTAACTCTCATCAGGCGTTTCAACAGTTGGAGCTTAACCAGACGCTATGCGAACTGGCTGAAACGTTAACAAATAGAGAAACACCGCAAGAGTTCCAAGAGAAGCTAGAAGTCGAAAGCTTGATCTATCAAATATTACATCAAGCCACCAAGCAAATTCCTAAGAATTTCAGTGCTAAAAACAGCAGTATTGAACGACACATTGATGGTCGGATTGAGGATATTGTCAGCTATATTGAAACTCACCTTGATCAAGAACTACGCTTGGAAAAGTTGGCGAGCCAATTCTCAATGAGTGTTTCAAACCTGCAGCGCCGATTTAAACAATCACTTAATATGACCATAAACGGCTACATTCGTTTTCGACGTCTTGAGATTGCTAGGCAACATTTGGAACGTGGCCTAGTGACGATAACAGAAGCCGCCTATGAAGCCGGATACCACCACCCTTCTAACTTCACTTATGCCTTCAAAAAGGCATTTGGTGTGCCACCACATGAAGTGATTAAAGAGTAAGGGGACTCTAGGTAACTGACTGTTATTTAGGAGTGTCTTATCCACAACATCGGTATATACTCGCCTTAAACGTTATGGAGGTTAAACATGAATATTGGTGCTGTCGCGAAGCTCACAGGGCTTTCATCTAAGTCGATTCGATTATATGAAGACAAAGGGATCATATCTCCACCAGCGCGTAGCGACTCTGGCTATCGCGAATATTCAGATAATCATATTCAAGAGCTTAACTTGGTATCACGCGCAAAAAGCGCAGGCTTTTCGTTGCAAGAATGCAAAGAGTTCGTACAACTTGCTCATAACCCCAACCGCAAAAGTAGCGAAGTAAAAGCAAGAACCATGGACAAACTGAGAGAGGTTGAAGAAAAAATTGCACACCTCATGGAGATCAAAACGCAACTTGAAGGTTGGGTTTCTTCTTGTCCTGGAGATGCAGAGAGCCGATGCCCAATCATAGACGAGCTCACCAAGTAAGCCCGCCTATCTATTGATCTCGTTAAAAACGAACTAGCTCGCTTAATGATAAGTACACATGCGCTTACCGTTTAACTCTATGATGTTAAATGGCGTTTCGTAGATGTCCTCTAGCGTAGACGCTTGAATAACCTCTTCAACCGCACCACTCGCCACAACCTTGCCTTTCTTAAGCGCCAATATGACATCTGAGTAACACGCCGCGAAATTAATATCATGAATCACGACCACCATGGCTTTATTCATGTCATGGGCTAACTGCTGCACAACTTTCATGATCTGAAGAGAGTGTTTGATATCTAAGTTATTAAGAGGCTCATCAAGAAAGACATAATCTGTATCTTGTGCAATCACCATAGCAATAAATGCAAGCTGTCGCTGACCACCACTTAATTCATCCAAGTATTTGTCTTGAATATCTTGCAAATCTAAGTAGTCGATCGCTTGTTCTATGACCTCATGATCTTCTTTAGTCAGATTTCCTTTAGAGTATGGGAAACGACCAAAAGAGACTAACTCTTTTACGGTAAACCGCATTGTAATCGAGTTAGCTTGGCGAAGTACTGCCAGTTTTTTCGCTAGCTCTTTTGTGTCCCATTCCGCGATTTCCTTGCAATCAATGATAACACTACCGCCATCTCGCTCCGTTAAGCGCGAGGCCATAGATAACAGCGTGCTCTTTCCCGCGCCATTTGGACCGATAATCGATGTTACCTTGCCCTTTTCAAACTGAGTATTGGCCTCGTCTACGACTTTGTTTGAACCGAAAGCCTTCGTTAATTTGTCTATTACTATCATATTTATACAACTTTGTTTTTCAGCAGCAGGTATAAGAAATACGCACCGCCGATAAAGTTAATTACGACACTCAACGTCGTCTCAAAACTGAACACGTTTTCGATTATCCATTGCCCAGCAAGTAATGAACTGATGGATAGAAACGAACATCCGACCAATAGCGTTTTATGTTGGTAACTTCGGAACATTTCTCGGCTTAAGTTGGTCACTAGTAAACCAAAGAACATGATTGGCCCTACCAAAGCCGTAGAAATAGCAATCAAAACCGCCGAGATAATAAACACATTTCTCGTCACTTTAGGTACATCAACACCCAAGCTTTTCGCATTGTCTTGGTCGAGCCAAAACACATCTAAAGTGCGATGCATCCTAAACAACAACCAACATGCAAACATCAAAGCCGGAGCACTAAAGTAAACCAAGTTCACTTTGACATTATTGAAACTGGCGTACAGTTTCGACTGAACAATTGCATATGTGTTTGGGTCCATCAGCAAAGAAAAGAATGACGCCGCATTGGAAAATAGCTGACCAAAGATCAAGCCGACCAATAGCAACGTAATCAAGTTCTTGCTTCCTTTTGAAAAGTAAAACCCAAACAGCAGTAGCGAAAACGACACCATTACAATTACTGCAATCGCGAAATTGACGTACAAGTTAAGAACTAAGGTACTCAACCCACCAAAAATCAACACGATCAAAATTTGGGTTAACACATACAGCGCATCAAAACCCATGATACTTGGCGTTAAAATTCGGTTGTGCGTAATGGTTTGAAATACAAGTGAAGACTGAGCAATGGCCACACCCGCTAGCACTATCGCCAATACTTTAGGAACTCTACGAGACAAAAAATATTGGTAGTTGTCAGCCGTTAGCCCAATACCAATAAACAGACACGCGAAAAGAATCGCAATGCCACCTAGCAGCAGGATTTTCGTTGAATCACGCATGTTGCTTACCTCGCAACAACATAGCGATGAATACCACGCCACCCAATATGCTAATCACGATAGAGATTGGCATTTCATGAGGGAAAATAATTAAACGACTCACCAAATCGCAACACAACACTAAAATGGCCCCATACATGGCCGTAAGCGGAATGTTCTTTTTGAGGTTATCGCCATAAAAGTGACTCACGAGATTCGGTACAATCAGCCCTAAGAATGGCAACTGGCCAACAATCATCACGACACTTGCTGACATGATGGACACCAATAGCACGCCAATCGTCACAACCTGCTGATAATTCAAACCCAAGTTAATCGCGAAATCTTTTCCGATACCTACGGCAGAGATCCTTGCGGCAAAAAGATAGCTGAGGATAACCATTGGTACCGCGATGTACAGCAGTTCAAAATCACCACGCAAGATGTTGGCGAAGTTTGCGACTGTCCAAGCATTCAGACTTTGAAGTGCATCATATTTGTAAGCGATAAACGTAGTCATGGATTGGATGACATTGCCGAAAATAATCCCGACAAGTGGCACAAAAACCACGCTCTTAAATTGAATGCGCTGAATAAAGAAAACAAACGCCAGCGTCCCAAATACCGAGATGCCGAACACGAGCCAAAGGTGATTATCATTACCAAAGAAAACCACGCTCAGTACATAGCCCAGCATGGCACATTCGATCGTACCAGTTGTAGAAGGTGCCGCAAATCGGTTCTGGCTGATTTGCTGCATGACAAGACCCGCAATACTCAAGCCAGCACCAGCAAGCAATATGGCAAATAAACGTGGTATACGGCTGGTAAAGAAAAGTTCTAATGCTTTCTCATCACCTGAAAAGAGTTGTTGGGGCGTCATGTTTGCCACCCCAACAAATAACGAAACCGTGCTTAAAACCACAAGGGTTAGCAATAACTTCTTCAAAGTTAACCTCTGCTATCTTGGATTACAGTTCAACGGTTTGCTTTATCTCACTGACCATTTTTTCTGTTGCTGTCACACCAGACATCGACAAGTACCACGCGTCCACATCTAAATAAGTGATTTTATGATTTTTATATGCCGCAGTCGCTTTGACTAAGTCGTTATCCATGGATTTACGAATATCGTTATCCGGCGTACCTGTCAGAGAATTTCGGTCAACCACGAGAATATTTTTCGGGTTAGCTTCACGAATAAACTCATAAGAAATGACATCTCCGTGAGTGCCCGTTTTCACGTGCTCAACCGTTTCCAAGAAGCCAAAGTCGTTATAAATGACGCCAAATCGCGACTGGGCACCAAACGCGCTGATGTTGTCACCCATGCTCAAAATCGTTAATGCATCATTTTTGTTCGATTGGTTGTAGTCACGGATTGCTTTAAATTGAGCATCTAGCGCTTCAATTTTCTGCTCTACTTTTTCTTCGATATTGAAGATCTTACCAATATTGCGCCATTGCGCTTGCGTGCCTTCCCAATAGCCTTGGTTCTCTTTCGCAGCAAAAACAACTGTAGGGGCAATTTCACTCAGCTCTTCATATTTCGCAGACGCTCGCGGACCAACCAAAATCAAATCCGGTTTTTGCATGTAGATGGTTTCAAAATCAGGTTCAAACAAACTACCCGCAGAGGTGTAGTTATCTTTGCTGTATTTTGAAAGGTAACTAGGAAGATTAGAAGAGTTAGATACTGCAACAGGATCGATACCAAAGTTGTCCAACGCATCTAGCGGGCCAAAGCCAATCACAACCACACGCTCTGGGGATTGTTCTAGCTCTGTTTGACCCATGTAGTGGTCAATCACAACTTTAGCAGCGAAAGAAGGAGAAACAGTAAATAACGACAGCATAGCCGCACCAACGAATTTTTTCATTTTGTTAAGCCTTAATGAGATCTATTATCATACGCGTTCGCAATATAACGCTACTCTTTAATGCATTCAACAAAATTTAAGGTACTTTACATTAGTTACGTTTACTCAAGACTTAGATATATCAAAGACTTATAAAACCCATCAGTTCCAATACCTGGGCGTATCATTCATGCGCTTCAATAAACGCTTTGAGTGCCAGCTCATCAATAATCTCCAAACCGTTGTCCGTTTTTGTAATCAATCCCTTTTCAATCAAGTCCTTAACTGCACGTCGATAGACTCGGCCTGAGGTACCAAACCGCTCAGCCTCTTGGTTCACTTTATCAAAACCACCAAGCAACTTATCCGTCTGATTACGGACGAGAAGATCATAGGCAATGTTGTAAGTAATGGGATGCAACAAACGGTTAGTGTAGATATCCATGGAGTCTTGATAATCCTCAGCCAATGCTGAAGCGAAGAACACCATCATTTGGGGATGATTTTGCAGTGCTTCGGTTAGTTTTTGGATACAGATAACATCAACCTGCATATGTTCATCTGCTATCACATTCCATTGACAAGGAGTCTGAGTGAAGAACTCCATTTCACCATAAATATGATAGTCGCAGTTAGCTTCCCCTAATTGAAAACGTCGTCCATTTGCGGCCAATATGTTCATCGAGACTCGACCTACTGGCACAACATACAAGTACTGAAGTTGCTCACCTTGGCGGAGAATTGCTTCCCCAGCATCAAAGTAACGCGAATTTATTTGGCATTGATAAATCAAATCGCGAAAGGTGGCACTCTTTTCTTCAAGGTATGTTTTGAAGCGACCAGTCGGATAAGGGCTGATTTTCATTTTCTGCTCTCTCAGAAAAAGTTACGGACAACTATTTAAGGTGGATTGTACCCCGTAACTCCAAATAAAAAAGCGACAGTGACCTGTCGCTTTACATCTATTCTGTTTATGTGACTTACTGAGATAGAGACTGGCTAACGCTGAGCAACCAAGGCTTCTAATGCCGTAATCGCGGCACTCTTCTCACCTTGCATCATTACTTTGGCCTCATCAACGTACTGACCAACACCTTCTTTCACATCTTGTTGATACAGCACCACGTTGTTTAATATCGAAGCCACATGAAGGCCTCGTAGTCGACCGACCGTAAACAGCGCAGAGGTTTCCATATCGGCACCTAAGATGCCTTTCTTGTTCCAATGTTGGCATATTGCATCCTCGTCATCGGTATAGAAACTGTCGTGAGAACGCACCACACCAAAATGATAATGCACTTTTTGCATCGACAAGTAACGCTCAACTTCCTTTAACAGTGAAAAGCTTGCGTAGGCTGGATAAGACGAATCGACATACGCTTTAGAGCCGCCCTCATCTCTTACCGCGCCTTCGGCAATGATCAACTCGCCAAGATGAATGCCTGATTGCATTGCCCCCGCCGATCCAACGCGTACCACATGAGTCACACCGCACTGTTTTAGCTCTTCCACTGCGATGATCATCGATGGCGCACCTATACCTGTACTACATACTGAAACAGGCTTGCCTTTGTAGTTGCCGGTAAACACACGGTACTCGCGGTTTTCCGACACCATTTCTGCATCATCAAATAATACCGCGATACGATTCGCTCGATCTGGCTCGCCGCATACAATAACGAGGGGAGCGATTTGTGTTTCATCCACTCCGATATGAGGTTGTTTGGCCATTTTTCGTTCCTTACGCAGCAGCGTGCGCTAAGGTTTTATCGCCATTGCGCTTAGCGCTACGAGCCCACTCACGCGTGCCATTGGCAGCGATGAACATAAGAATCGCGTACTGAACAGACATTGCGTAAACACCTTGCGTCGCGTAGATACCCACACTGATAATATTAATCACAACCCATAGAATCCAGTTTTCGACGTATTTACGTGTCATCAGAATTTGTGCAACAACAGAAAGTACTGTCATGGTTGCATCCCAGAACGGGAACGCGTCAGGTTCAAGCACCGGTTCAGCCAAGCCAGCACCAAAGAGATTCAAGCTATCAACAGCAATGTTTGCTAGCGCAAAGAAAAATGGGTCGATATAGATCGTTAATAATGCGATACATGCAACGCTAATAGAGGCAGTAGTAATAAGTTTCTGTTTATTTAACCAGCGAACCTCCAGCGTTTCACCTTGTGCGTTTGGACGAGTCCACGCATACCAGCCGTAAATGTTCGCACAGAAGAAAAACAATTGAAGAAGCAATAATCCGTATAACTGAATTTGAAAAAAGATAACGGCAAAAAGCGTGACATTCAGCAAACCGAATAAGTAGTTGATGGTTTTTTCTTGGCTGGCAAACCAAATGCAAAGCAGTCCAAAAACGGTACCGAAAGCTTCGATCCAGCTCATTGCGTAGCCGTCGCCAATCGGAATGTTAACGAGAGTATTATTAATATCGAGTAAGGCAAAGAGGTCCATAACATGTCCTTTATTATTTTGTTTGGAATACGCTTATATTAGAGCGTGATCCCCAACAAAAAGGAGGACATTTGTCCTCCTCTTGATGCACTCGATCATAATTCAGTTCAATGTTTACTTGAAAGCAATAAATGATGCTATTGAACGATGTTGGAAATAGACGTGCCTATGAATCCAAGCCTAGATAGCGTTTTTTGAATGCAGAAGCTGATGCAAATAAAGCTGACGCCAAAAGTGTAATAATAAAGCCAATTGCGTACTCAAATGCTTCATTAACCAGTAGCTGATAGCAGCTCACAAAAAAAATCAATACAACTGTAATAACATTAACTCGGTGAAACCAAGGGTGTTTTACAGATAACTTAGCGTAACCTTTTGATAACATTTGACTAATCCGCCAGACAACAATTAATAGTTTTATTTATAATCAACGACGATAGTAAGGCTTTATCGTATAAAGAGAAACGACTTTTTTAATTTTTTAGCTCAACATCACACGTCATTCAGTGAGGTTTGACTTTAACCTCTTGACGCTTTTTCGTTCCACTAGAGTCGGCTCTAATTGTACGACCTGTGCCTCTGTTGATTTTTCATCCAACTTTCGGACAAGAGTCTCAACGGCAGCCTGCCCCAAACGGTACTTAGGCTGATGAATGGTAGTTAGCGATGGCGACATAAATTTCGCGATATGGATGTCATCGTAACCAATAATGGATAGGTCGTCCGGCACTTTAATACCGAGCTCATTTGCGGCGTTAATCACACCCATCGCCATCATATCGTTAGAGACGAAAATCGAGCTGGGTAATGCGCCACGTTGAGCCATTTTTTTGAACGCTTGATACCCACCCTCACATTCGAAGTCCGATTCAATGATCCAATTGGCATTAAATTCCAAGCCCGCTTCGTTCATTGCTCGCTTATAACCTTCGTATCGCATTTGCGCTTGGTGTTTAATCAAAGGGCCAGTGATGCACCCAATTTCGGTATGGCCGCAATCAATTAAGTATTTCGCCGCTAAGTAACCGCCACGAAGTGAGTTGTCTTGGATTTTATCGCTTGTAAATAGCATCGGCCCCCAGTCCATTACCACAACTGGGATATCTGGGTAACGCTCAAATACATCGATACGCTCTCCTTCTAGCGACGAGCACATCAAGATCAAACCATCGACACGCTTTTGCAATAGCGTATTAATGGATTGACGCATACGTTCGTTATCACCCTCGGTGTTACATAAAATGAGGCTGTAGCCTTTTTGGTAGCAGCTGCGTTCGACGCCTTTTACGACTTCGCCAAAGAATGGGTTGGTTGAGGTTGTCACGAGCATACCAATGGTTTTGGTACGATTAACTTTGAGGCTACGCGCCAACGCAGAGGGCGCGTAGTAGTTAAGCTCTTTTGCGGCATTGTTAACGCGTTCAGAGATCTCTTCGCTCACAAAACGCGTCTTGTTAATAACATGGCTCACTGTTGAAGTGGAAACCCCTGCCAGTTTTGCGATGTCTTTCATCGTCGCCATGTTACTACTCCTATTTTAATGAGGCGTTGTGCGCCTTATTGTTCAGCGAGAAACGCGTCCACCTCTTCGCGGGTTGGAATCGACGTTTGCGCGCCAAAGCGGGTCACAGAAATTGCAGCCGCCGCATGTGCAAACTTAATCGCTGATTCTAAAGGTAAACCTTCTAGGAGACCAGTGACGAATGCCCCATTAAATGTATCGCCCGCTGCGGTAGTATCCGTCGCTTCAACGCGGAAACCCGAGATGATTTCGCCTCGACCGTTTTGGCTTAGCCAAACGCCTTTTGCACCGAGTGTGATCATGACAATTTCTATACCTTTACCATGTAGCACATTCGCCGCTTCTTGCGCGCTTTCGTTGTCTGTTACAGTAATACCTGTCAGAACTTCAGCTTCCGTTTCATTTGGCGTAATCACGTCAATGTAAGACAGTAATTCATCTGACAATTCACGAGCTGGCGCAGGATTCAAAATTACGTTGGTTTTGGCATCTTTCGCTACACGCGCAGCTTTCTCAATGCCGCACATCGGCGTTTCCAATTGCATTAGCAAGTAATCTGCTTGGCGAATACGCTCTAAATCTGGCTCAATCGCTTCTGCTGTCAGTTTGGCGTTCGCTTCAGCTGAAATGCAAATGCTGTTCTCCCCACTGTCCGACACTTGAATCATCGCGATACCTGTCGGGCAATTTGGCTGCATCTTCACACCAGTGATATCGATGCCGTCCATTTTGAAGTTTTCGCGAATGTTAATGCCGAATGAGTCGTCGCCCACACAAGCGATAAAACCTATGTCTGCATTTAATCGCGCCGCCGCGACGGCTTGGTTGGCACCTTTGCCACCTGGGATAACTTGATAGTTGCGACCATGCAGCGTCTCGCCTGGGCGAGGGAAAGAAGGCACTTGAAGAACATGGTCAGCGTTTACACTACCTAACACCACTAACTTATTCATACGGTTATCCTCGGTTCTGAATGAACCCTTTTTAAAAACTGTTTAGGAAAATACATTAGATGACTTTAACTTCTCTTCCTGATGAAGGAGTCTCGACAAAAAGCCAAAGGCATCTATACCCCACACTTTGCAGTATTTTGGGTAAGTTTGCCCTCACCTCCTAAACGACAGATATAAACGGAGGAGAGAGCAAAAATTAGGATGATTTATTGGAACTAAAAACTTACTTAGTGACTACTTTTAGTGGTACCGGGATGTACTCTTCTACTTCTTCACCTTTCAAAACTTTGTCAGCCGTTTCAACACCTAAAGCACCGATAAGGTCTGGTTGCTGAGCAATAGTTGCCGCTAGTTTGCCACGGTTAACTGCTGCAATGCCGTCTTCCGTACCATCAAAACCAACGATAACGACATCTTTGCCAGAAGCTTGAACTGCGCGAAGTGCACCTAGCGCCATTTCATCATTCTGTGCAAATACCGCTTGTACATCCGGGTTAGCCGCTAGCAGGTTTTCCATTACGTTTAGACCTTTCGTGCGGTCAAAGTCAGCTGGTTGGCTAGCAAGAAGATCCATATCGCTGCCCTTCACGGCATTCATAAAGCCTTCACCGCGCTCACGCGCTGCCGATGTGCCCGCAATACCTTCAAGTTGAATGACTTTTGCTTTTTCGCCGACTTTTTCCATGATGTAGTGGCCTGCCATTTCACCACCAATTACGTTGTCCGACGCGATGTGACTCACAACTTCACCACGGCTTGCACCACGGTCTAATGTCAACACAGGGATCTTAGAACGGTTCGCCATACGAATTGCATTAGACACTGCATCAGAATCCGTTGGGTTGATAAGAATTGCTTTTACGCCGCGAATACTTAAATCCTCGATGTTCGACAGTTCTTTACTCGGGTCATTTTGCGAGTCCAGTACAATTAAGTCGTACCCCAATTCTTTCGCTTTTGCTTCCGCACCGTCTTTCATCGTTACGAAGAACGGGTTGTTTAGCGTCGAAACCACAATCGCCATGGTATCTTGAGCTTGCGCCGCTACCGATACGGTTGAAGAAAGAAGTGCAGCAGAGATAAGAGTTGCAAGTTTTTTCATCGTTCTAGTCCTTTGTGTAGGGTGAGCCAGTACACATCCCCTGACTCGGTTTGTATTCACTGTTTTATATATACAGATTGTTATGAATTACTTGTTTTTGTTGTCTACCAATACCGCCAGCAAGATAACCACTGCTTTTGCAATCATTTGGTAGTAAGAAGAAACATCAAGTAGGTTAAGTGCATTGTTCAAGAAACCGATGATCAGCGCACCAATCAAGGTACCCATGATACGGCCTTTACCGCCCATCAAGCTGGTACCGCCAAGAACAACCGCTGCGATAGCGTCTAGCTCGTAGCCCATACCCGCTGTAGGTTGCGCCGAAGAAAGACGAGACGTTACGATAATACCTGCAAGCGCTGCTAGCATACCGCAGATGGCGTAGACACCAATCTTCACTCGGTCTACATTGATACCTGATAGGCGAGTCGCAGACTCGTTGCCGCCTAGTGCGTAAACATAGCGACCAAAGCGCGTGTGGTTAAGTAAATACCAAGCCGCTGCGAACACAACCACCATTAACCAAACAGGAACCGGAATGCCTAGCGCGTAGCCAGTACCAAACCATGCGAACGCATCCGCGGTGTCAGTAAAGCCTGTCGAGATTGGTCGACCTTCGGTGTACACCATGGTCACACCGCGTAGTAACGTCATGGTAACCAGCGTAGCGATAAATGCCTGCACCTTACCCTTCGCAATAATGATACCGCTGATCGCACCTAACGCTGCACCTGCGACTAAAGCAGTTGGAACCGCCACCAGCACCGGAACCTCAAGCGCAATCATGCTTGCCGCAAAGGCACCACACAATGCCAATACCGAACCAACACTTAAGTCGATGCCTGCTGTTAAAATAACTAATGTCATACCCACTGCGATAATGGCATTCACGGAGGTTTGACGAAGAATGTTGAGAATGTTGTCGACCGTAAAAAAGTTCGGGTTCAAAAATGACACAACAACGATCAGAAAGATCAAAGCTATCAGTGATTTTTGCTCAATCAGCCACTCTTTTGTGAACAACTTCTTGTTGCCAGTTTCGGTTGGTTTGCTCATGGTATTCGTACTCATGCTGCTTCCTCATTGATCTCTTTGCCTACGGCACAGGCGAGTAATTTTTCTTGATCGGCGTCTTTCGCATCAAATTCGCCGGTGATACGACCTTCATGCATCACTAAAATACGGTCGCTCATGCCGAGCACTTCAGGCATCTCGGAAGAAACCAAGATGATGCTCATGCCTTCGGCCTTAAACTTGTTGATGAGCTGATAAATCTCTTTTTTTGCTCCGACATCAACACCACGTGTCGGCTCATCCAGAATCAGAACTTTAGGTTTCGTCATTAACCCTTTCGCTATCGCAACTTTTTGCTGGTTACCACCAGATAAGTTGCCGATGATTTGATCTCGCGTTGGGGTTTTAATGTTGAATAACTTAATAAAATCTTCCACTGCAATCACTTCGTCGCTGTGTTGAATCTGGAAGCCTTTGGTCAGCTGGTTTAGCGAACAAAGTGACATGTTATCCTTAACTGAAAGACCTAAAACCAAACCATCGCCTTTGCGATCTTCAGAGATGTAAGCGATACCATTTGCCAAGCCATCTTGCGGGCTAACCGGGTTAATAGTTTTGTTATCAAGATTGATAACACCATGCTCACTAGGTAATGCGCCGTAAATGACTTTCATGAGTTCAGTGCGGCCTGCGCCCATCAAGCCAGAAATTCCAAGAATCTCACCACGCTTGAGAGTAAAGCTCACATCCTGAACGCCAGACCCAGTCAAACCAATGACTTCAAGACAAGTTTCGCCATGTTGGACATCAATACGTGGATATTGCTCTTCTAATTTTCGGCCAACCATCATTTCAATTAGGCCATCTTCATCAGTGTCGGACACCTTGCACTCACCGATAAACTTACCATCACGAAGCACGGTAATGTCGTCACAGATTTCAAAGATTTCTTTAAGACGATGCGAAATGTATACGATGCCGCATCCTTGCTCGCGAAGCTCATTAATCACTTTAAATAGTGATTCCGTTTCGGTATCGGTCAATGCGTCCGTTGGCTCATCCATAATGATGACTTTCGACTCAAACGAAAGTGCCTTTGCAATTTCCACCATTTGTTGTTCACCAAGGCTTAAATCGCCAAGCAATGTTTTTGATGAGTGCTTTACATTCAGACGTTTTAAAAGCTTGTCAGCTTCGTCATACATTTTGCCCCACTGGATACGCCCTAAGGAGCCAGTGAACTCTCGTCCCAAGTAAATATTTTCGGCAATCGTCAGTTCAGGAATCAGGTTCAGCTCTTGGTGAATAATGCTAATACCAGCTTCCTGTGAATCGCGTGGACCTTTAAAGGCCGCCGGCTGACCTTGATATTGAATGCTCCCCGCATCCATGTGGTAAATGCCTGTCAACACCTTCATTAACGTTGACTTGCCTGCTCCATTTTCACCCATCAGCGCCATAACACGGCCTGGATAAACATTCAGGCTTGCTTTGTCGAGTGCTTTTACGCCCGGAAACGCCTTCTCAATTTCGCTTAGTTGTAGAATGGCTTGAGTCATAATCTGTCCTCAATATCTCTGGCTTAAAAAACCACGCCCGCTTGGAAAATAACGTTCGCATATGGCGAGCATTCGCCGGTTCTTACGATAGCGCGACTTTGGGCCGTGCGTGCTTTAAACGCTTCATGTGACACGTAGCTCACCTCAATAGATTTGCCCGTCTCTTCACTCTCTTTGCTCAGTTCGTTGAGCAACGCTTCATGCAAAACTGGGCTTGCATCAGAGAACTCTTCCGCAATGATGACCCCTTCGATTTGGGACTCAGATAGAATTACGCGAACAGTATCAAGAAAACTTGGTACCCCATGCGTTAGCGCCAAATCGATTCGCTGAACATGCTCTGGGATTGGTAGACCAGCATCACATATCGTGATCTCGTCAGTGTGGCCTAGCGTCGCCACCAAGTAAGAAATATCTGAGTTAATTAGGGTACTTTTTTTCATCTCATCGACCTTTCGGTTACACGTTCATACAACCATGAGCGCCTGTTTTAAAGTGTTTTCGTTATTAACAGAAAACTCATCGAAACGTTTCGATGAAATAATAATTCGTCATCGCAATTTGACCAGTGTGAGATCGATAAGGTGTGAGAATGATCTGTAATTCAATTGTCATTGAATAGGAAAAGTGCACTTGAGTCACACTTTATCATCGAAACGTTTCGATGATGGTATTTCCCTGTCATTACAGTTAGGTTTTATACAGGGAGGGAGGAAAAGAGACGTCCAACTACTGAGAAAACCTCTAGTTAATAAGCTCGAAACCTTTCACGTCATCACAATTCTTAGATAGCTGCCTGATTTTGGAGAACGCTCACCTTACAATCTGGTTACAATTTGCCAAAACACATCATCCGTTCAGTACCTTACCTGGTACGCGACGTTTGTAGGGACACAAACGGAAACTAAGAACCATAATGAAGTTAAGCAATAGAGTCATTTTGCTTGTCGCGCCAGTGATCTTATTAAGCGCGTTAGTATCTAGCTATATTATTTATAGCATTCAAAAAGTGACGCTCATCAAGCGGGAAGACAGCTATATTCAGTTGCAGATGGAAAAGCTCGCCGGGCAGTTTCGACAAGCGAATATTTTTCTTAATAGCTATGCCTATACGCTCAGTAAAAGTGATGTATTACAAGACTATTTGGTTAATCATAACAACCCCTATCGTGAGCGAGTCTTGTTTAATCGATTAGACGAGACCGCTGAAGTATTAAGCCATGGTTACAAAGGCGATGCGAGTATGGCGATCCTCGACGGCAAACAAAACCTTCTCTACTACACAGAAAACAAATATTACGAATCATCAGGTGTGGTCGACCCAAAGGTGTTAGAGTACATATCACGAAGTTTCAATGAGAGAGAGACTTTCAGTCACACTGGCTTTATTTATAACTCCAGTGGACAAAGCATTCTTCTTCAATATGAGGTCGTCGACAAAAGAACGGGGGCTCACCCTTTGAGCTTTGACTCGAAAAATGTGTTTTTTGTGGTAGTTTCCGTATCACTTGAAGCCTTTAACGAGATTAAGCATGACATCGAGTTTGACACGCACAGCGTGATTACTTTCGCCGACAAACCCATTTATCTTGATATTCCTCTCGCTCAAACCATTGAGCTGCTGCCGCACTTTTATGCCGTGCTTTCTCCTGCCGAATATTTAATGTGGAATAAAGTCGATAAAGTGTGGCTAGAACTTGCTTTCTCCTTTGGCGTAGCGGCGTTTTTCACCATCACATTAATCATTTTGGTGTTGTACCGCTATGTGTTGCGCCCTGTTTCTCGCCTTGATAAGCAGCTGAACGAACTTGAATCTAATCAACGTGACAATATTGAAAAGCTAGAAACAAACGATGAAATAGGACGCCTCTCTGCACGCTTTTTTGATATGTATGAGGAACTTAATGTCATCTATAAAAAGACAAAACGCCTAGCTGAAACGGATCACCTGACGCAACTCGCCAATCGCCATCGTTTTCATGAGCTTGCCACTCGTGAACTTATCTCCCCTTCGCAGTTTCTGTGGGTTGTTTACGTCGATCTTGATAACTTTAAATACGTGAATGATAAATACGGGCATGAATTGGGAGATAACTTATTAAAAGTGTTCTCATCACACATCAAGAATGCCTGTCAAAAGTTCTCGCACGATTACAACAGCCCCTGCTTTGCCGCCAGGTTATCTGGTGACGAATTTGCAATTTTGCTGAGCTCAAATCAAGAGGTAAAACGCTTGCCTGATTTGCTTGCATCAGAGTTACTAAAACCGATTAGTAATCTCAGTTCATCTTGGAGTAATTCATTTCCCGTTACGGCAAGCGTAGGTATTGCACAATATCCTCAAGACGGTACTGACATCGCGAAGTTACTCTCCAGTGCCGATGCGGCTATGTATCAAGCAAAACGGGCAGGGAAAAATCAATACGCCTATTATTCAGCCGCTCTCAATATTGAGTCTCAAAGACGAAGTCAACTTGAACGTGCGCTCCGAAAAAGCAATGTAGAGGAAGAATTTCACCTTGTTTTTCAACCCTATATGAACAATCGAAGCAACAAAATTGAGGGGTTAGAAGTCTTGTTGCGCTGGGAAGCCGAAGGTATCGGCCCTATCCCTCCAAAGGAGTTTATTCCAATTGCTGAGCAAGCCGGATTATTTGATAAAATTGACCGCTGGGTTTTCGCCAATGCAACGGCGGAATACCATCAATTAAGGAATATTTTCGGTAAGAATATTGTTCTTTCGGTCAATCTTTCATCAGCAGAGCTAAACTCGATAGAAATGGCAAACTACATCCATGAACAAGCGACACTGCACAGTGTTAAACCAGAATGTATTGAGATAGAAATAACCGAAACCTTTGCCGCAGAACAACAAGGCACGGCTCTACTTGATGAGCTATCAAAACGTGGCTACCGTCTTGCAATTGATGACTTTGGTTCTGGTTACACATCGTTAACTCAGCTCGTTCAGTATCCGGTTCAAAAAATCAAATTTGATCGAGAGTTCCTCGTTACATTGATGAAGACCAACAACGGCCATGTGATCAAACCTATTATTGAGCTATGCCATGCCCAGAATAAAACGGTTACAGCAGAAGGTATTGAACACAATATGATGCATGAATGGCTATCGGCATACCGCTGCGACTATATGCAAGGCTATTTATTTGGCAAACCAATGACTAAAGAACAATTGAGCTTGTGGTGGCAATCGGCAAATGACGACAGTCGATTTGATGCGTCCATGGCCAGCTCAATTAGGGTTTCAAGAACATAAGTTAAGGGGAGACGTACAGCTGTCACAACTGTGGCGGCTGTATTTAGTTATATATGAGCTTCATTGATAGATGCTCAGCTTTTGTTCCCCCATACCTATATCTATGACTTTAGTCGAGTAAATCACTATTTATTCGTTTTTAAACCAGCACTTCCTTGAAATCCAAACCGGTCAAATTCAGCGCTTTGACGCTATCGTACAAGCCACCTTTTTTGTCCGTGCAAAACGTTCTGAGCCCAGCACCTTTTACTCTGAACAAGTCAGATTCATTAACGGCTTCCCTATTCAAAACGAGTTTCTTAAACGGTCTAGCACGACTTAGCTTACCATGACGAAGATTATACTCGGTAGCAGAGGTATCAATGGCATCAATTTGAGTGACAATGTTTAATGCTCGCCAAGGCTTTCCTTGTAGATTTAATGGTAAAAATTCGACATTCTCGCTCAACACATCGAGCTTATCCGCAATAGAAGCGGATACAGCAAGAGTAAAAGATCCCCATGCTGCAATATCAGGCCTGGGTAATGGCTTTTCACCCTTAACGTCTAACCATTCAATATCAATACTTTTCCAACTGGCTTTAACAGACTCTCCATAGAGTTGGATAGGTTTGCTTGCCGTTACTTGAAGAGACATTTCCAATGGCGACTCTCGCAACATTGCAAAATCATTAACATTGGGAGTGACAATAAACACTTTATTAAATGCTGTCATAACCGTCCTTAAATCAATTTGAGCGCTTTCAAACCAAACATAATAAATAGAGTTTACTTTCATGTTCAAAAATTTAATGAATTCAGATCTGGCGTTCTTATCTTTTAATTTCTAAGTTTTATTATTTATATATTTTAATCCACACGATAGAATTATTTTTTAAATTTTTACTATGTACCCTTCCTTATGTAATCGAATAAATTAGAGAATAAACAATAGCACGCATCACTTCACTTTTGTCGAGCTCATCACTCTCACTTAAACGATACATTCACAAGTTCAATTTTTGTACGACTTAGACTTGGCTTTGTCAATCGTGAATTAAAAACAACCGATTCACCGCTGTTTTACTGCCTTTTCTTACCACCCTGTTGTTTATTCATACATTATAAATGCACTTATACACATAACGATTCGGCGTTACGATTTGTTACGAGTTAAATCACAAACTTTTGAGGTATTGGATAAAGCGTAGAAAAAGAAAACACATTGAAATAAAAAGAGTTTCTAAAGTACGAAAAATAAAACGCCGTTTTTATAAATTAGCAACTTCACAAATATCCTTAAACACAGTTTTATTAATTACATATATCAGATATTATTTACGCCGAAGTTTATAGAAACCATCGTTAAACTTCATATTTTATATAAGTTTCAATTAGTTAGTTTTTAACTCGAAAACTTATCGTCAACCCAATATCAAGCACCTAAGCGTGCAATAAGAAACATTGGGAATAGAATTATATTGATGTGCATGTTGTTTTAACGAATGCATGAAGCAATCGGTAAATTTGTAACACCATAGAGTTTTATTTAGCCAAGATGAAAAAGTTAATTTTATTATTTACATGTGCGCTGTTGTCTGTCTCACCTTTTGCTTTTGCAAAACAATCAGATAACGAACCCAGGGATCATTTACGACCAAAGCAAGTTGAACATGTGTTTAAACAAGCCAAGCTAGATGGCATAGTAGACTTTAAGTTGTTCAGTGACGCTTACATCGCTTATCAGAAGACACCCGATAGAAAGAAGTCGGTACTAACGATCATCGACTATAGTAAACCATCAACTGAAAAGCGTTTTTATGTGGTTGATTTAGATAAAAAGAAGCTAATCTACAATACGTATGTTTCTCACGGCGTGAACAGCGGAAAGAAAATAGCGACACAGTTTTCAAATGTCGTGAACTCGCGAAAAACATCATTGGGCACTTTTTTGACTGATACCACTTACTACGGCTCAAATGGCTATTCACTTCGATTAGATGGGCTAAGCTCTGGATTAAACGACAAAGCTCGCGAGCGTTACATTGTCGTGCACGGTGCCGATTACGCAAACCCTTCCTTTATCAAGAAGAATGGATACCTCGGACGCAGTTGGGGTTGCCCTGCTTTACCAGAGAAGTTGTCTCGCGAGATCATTGACACTATAAAAGGCGGCAGTGTTATTTACGCAAGCGCGTAATACCGATGCGACACATATGGGGAAGAAAAAAGAAGATTCTATTTCTTCCCCAGTAATAATCCTGTTAGCTTAATCGTCCTTGTGCAACGACTCTCTTTCCATTTTCGCTTACTCGAAAGCGAAAACTATTGTGTTATTCGCTGATATACCTAAGTGCGATCAGAAAACTCTGTTCATCCCCCTTCCATCTCGTTAGTATACGCTGAGTTCATCAGACACTGGCTTTCATCGTTATCATAGTTCCACTAAGATTCCTTAATCATGGTGGGTAACTGTGGCTTTATATGTTTAGGGTTACTTCTTGCGTTATCTACACCGTATATTATTGATGCTTTCTTTGTCCCTGCTCTCAGGGCTCATCACAGCTTCATATGCGCATGAGTGGCACCACACCAAACATTACACTTCCGAGCGCCTACTTAAACTCTCTCAACAAGACGATTTTGAGCTAGCACACACTGATTTTCATGCCTCAGCTTCTCTGAGCTCTTGGGGTTCAGAAAGTTACTACCTACATATAAAGCGCGAGTTGTTCGGGCTTGTCTCCTGTCGCCGAACATCAGCTACTGATGGCGTTTTATCATCAGATTTTACTCCTGATTATTTTTTACTTATTGCTTTCTCTTCTCCACCACTACTGGAGTTGGCAAAACAAGCATCTCGCTTACCTCTAGACAGTTATGGCGGACTCATGAGTCAACGCTCTCTTTATCGCCTCTCTGGAAGAAAGGAAGCGAACTTAATGTACGTCTTTACTCATGGTCGCAACGCCTTCTCTGTTGTTTAACTTTTTATGACATACAGAGAACACGAAAATGTAACGATAAGAGCCAATATGCTCATTGTTACTAGAACCAATTTGAGGTCCATATAATGACAAGAATCGCTACAACCATCGCACTAGCATTACTATTTGCAGCGGGCTCAACCTTAGCAAACACAGAAACTAAGCCAGAAGAAATGAGTAACGACACTCTGTTAGAGTGTGCCAACGTTTCTAACGCACGTATTGCAGTTCCGGAACACAGAGCGATGTTCAGACACTACTTAATGTCTGAGAGAGACTACAGCTTTGACCAGCTATCGTCTGCCGAACTTGAATTTAAAGCAGCAGATAAGAATGAGTCTGAAGTAGAGAACATCTACAAGTCTCAGTGCAAAGAAGTTGGCGAATACCTATATAGCATTGGCTATTAAATTCGAAACCCTAACGACACTCAAAAAGAAAGGCGCAATGTATGCGCCTTTCTTTTTACTGACAAAAACCTGTCGATTAGAGGTCTAATCTGCATACAAGCTTAAAAGTGCAAATCAAAGTAAACTTATTGGGAAAACTCTGACACATCCTTGGGTTTACAGGTCGCTCGACGTGCTTTAACAAACAAGAAACTAAGCACTCCAATCACAAGAGTAATTATTGGTGCCGCCATTAATAGCATTGTGATTGCTTTGCTCATATTTTCTGGTAGCAAAGGAAGTAATGAACCAAAACCGCATAATATCAGCGTCCATAAAATCGCACTCAGCCACGCAAAGTAATGGAATTTACTAATACGTTTCACTCGCAACCCCATCATTAATGGCAATAGGGAACGAACAACCGGAATAAACCGCGCACAAAAAAGCGCAATCAATCCATGTTTACTGAGTAATACGTCGACTTGTTCCAAACGCTTTTGAGGAACCGCACTCACCCAGCCTTGGACCTTAGGTAAGCGATTTAGCCACTTGCCTTGTAAATAAGCCGCCCAACTTCCCAACCCCGCACTAACAGCTATCACCAACATGATCATAATTGGGTCAAGGACGCCAACCGCCGCCAGCGTACCGGATAATACGACGACACTGTCGCATGGGAAAGGTGCAGCAGGAATAAAGCCACTTTCCAAAAAGATAATCACAGCAACAACAAAATAAACCAAACCTGCACTGCCTGGCGCCATTAACGCCGTGAAATCTTGATGCCAAAAAGCACTCAAGACCTGAATGATCGAATCAAACATAAACCGCTCCTAAGCATAATTAACCAAAAGTTGCAAAAACATGGAATGTGTTAGCGAGCATGTATAAAGCGGTATATGAAATTCGATTCTTTTCTCACTCCGATTCTGTATTTAAAGTGAGTAAAAATACTTTCAATACAACAACCTAAAGCCTCATTGCCGATGCGTTTTAGCCGCTTCATCGAGTAAATTGCCGAACGATGCGCCCACCATGCTACATCAAGCATTTCAAACCATTCGGGTTCTACATCGTCGTTCGAGCTCATTTCCTTAGCATGGCTAACCCTCAATACATTCCGGCTGTTTAAACTCGGGTAGTCTAGTTGTATTGGAGAGATAGGATGTTCTGAAAAGTGCTTCGACTTAGCGTCAACAGCAATATTCTGGTTATGAAAGGAAAGAAAATTTGGGTGTGAGTGCGCCAGGCTCATGCTCGGAGCCAACAAGCAGAAAAGTAGTCCGAGTAAAGCAATCAGGGTCGTACGCACAAAGGTAACCAAAACCAAAATAATAAGTTCTTTTAACCCTGTGCGTAACTATTGGCAATTAGTATTCTTAATCGTTAAGAATACTAATTATTTTTCACCGTAAGGGTAGCTTTCAAACATCTTCGCGATTTCTTCTTGGATGAGAGATTCTCTTTTCTCAGAGCTCATTGACTCAGACAGTTTACGACTTGAAACGCCTTTCCAAACGACTTGATTAGCCTTTGCATCAACCAGTTCAACCACCAACTTCCCATACTTACGTTCTTTATATCTTTCTGGGCTTGAAGTGATCACACCAAAGCTATTCCAGCCATAGCCAAAGCTCACCGACGATCCTGAAGAAACAAGCTCGGATTCTTCTACGATATCATGATGTACGTAAAGGTCACCGCCACTATTTACCTTAATTAAACCCTTACCCTCAAGCTGTTCAGCAAGCCCTTGCTCAATACGTCGACCATCAATACTGGTAGGAGCTTCCGCCTGAGCACCGAAGTCAAACGTTCTGTAAGCTGAAAAGTCGGCTTGTTTATCTACATCAGTTGTAACGGTAGTACAAGCAGATACCAGCATCACCACCAGCCCTAATATCAAACCTCTCATCATGTTAAATCTCCTTTGGTTAAGCTGACTGTTTCAGCAGAATTACCCTGTGTTATACATACGCATCAACAGTAAAAAGTAATCATTTCAATATCTAGTCTTGACCATGAAACGTGACTGTTCAATAAACGAGATTAACCTTTACACAGAAAATCTTGAATATCATCAACATCTAAACACCTAAGAATTCGGTGTTTACGACCTAATTGGAAGCCCCTAGGCTTAGTAGCGGAATCGCGAGTGCCACAAAAAACCAGAGACAATGAACACTTTAACATCAGTCCGCTACTTTTTTAGGCAACTGACAAACATTTGATGAGAAAAGACTTTTCTTTTTCGTCCAGTGTGGCATATTAACTGAGTCCTATCGATGCGCGGGCATCGTATAATGGCTATTACCTCAGCCTTCCAAGCTGATGATGCGGGTTCGATTCCCGCTGCCCGCTCCAATCTCTTTATCTCAATTTACTCATAAAAATCCGATGGCGGAGCGAACAAACGGCGGCAGCGTTGTTTCCATGATAAGTTTGGTCGAGTTACGTCATAAAACATGTCTTTCCATTCTGCAAACGTCACGCGGATGGGATTAAAGCTGTTTACAGGTTTAGAAACCCCATACCGAACCGTTTCCACCTCTGGTTCAAACGTTCCGAACATTCGATCCCAAATAATTAATACACCCGCATAATTTTTGTCGATGTACTGACGGTTCACACCATGATGAACGCGATGATGAGACGGCGTGTTAAATACCCACTCTAGTGGCCCGAGCGAACGAATTGATTGGGTGTGAACAAAAAACTGTAAGCCCAGATTAAACAACACAACGAAGACAACCCATTTTGGCTCAAAACCAATAATCACCAAGGGCAACCAAAAAATCCACATCCCCGCTAGCGGATACATTAAACTTTGACGAAAGGCGGTACTGAAGTTCATTCTTTCCGAACTGTGATGAACAACGTGCGCGGCCCACATCCAACGAATACGATGGCTAGCCCGATGAAACCAGTAATAGAAAAAATCTTGCAGGACAACAAGTAAAAGAAAAGCTGAGACGCTCATTTCGATATCAAACAAACGCCAATCAAACCACCACAAATACAACTGAGCAATCAGTAAACCCGTGAGTATGTCTGTCGCTTGGTGTAAGCCCGCAAGAACAAAATTACACGCTACTTCAGGGAAGTAATACGTCGCGCTTTCAGGCAAGCGTCCCCTTCTTTGTCCGAACCAATATTCGGCAAGCATGCAGAAAAAGAAAACTGGAGCCAGAATCATCAGAAGTAATTCTGGGCGGTCCATCAACTGCGTCCAATCCATTATGTTTCTACCATTTTGCATAGTGATCTTCAGTAAGACCCATAACTTCTTCTAACTGATGTTTGATGCCATTTCCATCGATAAGATAGCCAGAGAAATAACCGATGTACTGACGAAAGTTACTTTTGAGAAGCCAAAAATTTTTCTTCTCTGAGCGTCGATTCAAAGGCGTGAACTGTAAGTTAACTCGTTTATCTTCAGACGTAATATGCCACTTTTGCCCTTCATCACTTCGTGAAAACTGAAACTGCACAGGTTGCAAAAAGTGACGCTGACCATTAATCCACAATACATTTTCGCAATAGCCAGTTTCATTAACGCCAGCTGCCAAATTCAACCCCAGACGCCTGTCATCCTCAAAGCAATTGATACTCGCCCAGCGCCAACTTGTTTCTCGCCGCATGTACCCAGCGGAAAAATCGTAACCAGCAGCCACCTCTGAAAGATCTTGCTCTTTTCCTAATATGAACAAGTTACCGTCTACTGCTAACGCATTGTGCTTCTGAGTATATGTCCAACCCGCATAACCTGTTGGCGTACACAACATTAATGGCAAACTCATATTTTCTGGACGTAAATAGAGATCCGCATTGACTGACTCTGTCACAAAGTGGACGTGCCAAATACCATCCTTAATAGAAAACTGAACTCTTTTATTAGCAAGATGGGCAAGACTGCACCAACTGGAAGGCTGAGTTTGATAACCTATATTAAAAGGTTTCAACCATTGTTGCTCAATCAACTTATTCTTTTTAATATCAAACAGGTAGAAAAAGCCGGATGCTAAATACCGTATATCAGCAATCGCTACTCCAATGACGTAATCAGGTGTGACCAAATTGACGAACTGAAACTGCTTATAATCGCGGTAACGGCGCCACTTAGACACTGGCTTATCCATCTCATCAAGGTAGGTAAATTTATCTAGCTGTAACGATGTTGGAATTCCATCAAGGTGGCCAAACGCTGGTAGACCATTCTGCTGAATAAACGAGTTCAGAACCTTAAGCTCATCCATATAGTTGTCTTTTCACAAGTCATCACACACACAAACTTTAACACGACGTTAACATAAACAATTTGCGTAACTGCACAACAACATCGACTAAAGTGATTTCTGCTTGTTATATGTGAAACTGATCACTCAACCACCCGCTTACTTAGCTCGCCCTACCTATCTCAACCAACACTGCCCGGGTTAGAAGCTGCACATTCTCATCCGCAGGAAATACCACTACAACCATTGAATCTTGGTCAAAATCACTATTTAATGGAAATACATTCATATAAACTGATTGCTTATTCACATCAAGGAAGAAACCTATGTCATACATACACGATACTATTGTTGCGTTGCAACACAGTAGCCCTGCGCAAAAAGAATTTTACCAAGCGGTAGAAGAAGTATTAACTTCTCTCGCGCCGGTAATAGAAGGCAATAATAAATATAAGGAACAAGCGATTATCCAGAGGATCGTCGAGCCAGAACGTCAAATCATGTTTCGAGTTCCTTGGGTTGATGATGCTGGAAATGTACAAGTAAACAAAGGTTATCGAGTTGAATTCAACTCTGCTTTGGGGCCGTACAAAGGAGGATTGAGATTCCATCACTCAGTCAATGCGAGCATCATAAAATTTCTCGGCTTTGAGCAAATCTTTAAAAACGCACTGACTGGCCTTCCTATCGGTGGCGGCAAAGGCGGTTCAAACTTCGATCCTAAAGGAAAATCCGACGGCGAGATCATGCGATTTTGCCAATCATTTATGAACGAGTTGTACCGTCATATCGGTCCTGCCACCGATGTTCCCGCAGGCGATATCGGCGTCGGGGCGCGCGAAATTGGCTATATGTTTGGTCAATACAAACGATTGACGGGGCGCTACGAAGGTGTGCTTACAGGCAAGAGTCTTCTTTGGGGTGGATCACTCGCCAGAAAAGAAGCGACAGGATATGGCGCCGTCTATTTTGCAGAATGCATGCTCAACGACCGCAACGATTCATTGAAAGGGAAAACTTGCCTCGTTTCTGGTGCTGGCAACGTGGCTATCTACGCCATTGAAAAACTGTACCATATGGGAGCAACGCCGGTTACATGCAGCGACTCTCGAGGTACGATCTATCATGAGCACGGTATTGATCTTAAGCTCCTAAAACAACTGAAAGAAGTGAAAAGAGCAAGCTTAGAAGAATATTTAGAAACTTACCCTGAAGCAGAATACACACCAGAGGGCGACTATCCTAATGAAGGACATGCTGTTTGGCGATATCAGGCTGATGCTGCCTTCCCTTGTGCGACTCAAAATGAATTAACGTCAGACGACGCACTGGCTCTTATCGAAAACGGATGTATTTTGATTAGTGAAGGGGCGAACATGCCAACCACCCGTGATGCTGCCAATATTATCGTGGACTCGGACATAGCTTATGGGCCTGCCAAAGCAGCCAATGCAGGCGGCGTTGCAACCAGTCAACTTGAAATGGCGCAAAACGCCAGCATGCAAAACTGGACGTTTGAACAAGTGGATAGTCAGTTGCAAACCATCATGAAAAATATTTTCATCAATGCAAACGAAACCAGTAAAGAGTTTGGCCAACCTGGAAATTTAGTTTTAGGCGCCAACATTGCAGGCTTTAGAAAAGTCGCTGATGCAATGATTGAGCAAGGTGTCGTCTAGATGAACGAGCCAGCAGGATGACTGCTGGCTTAATATAACTCCGCAATAGGCCGCGCTTTTTGATAAAGAGCTCCACTTAATTCGCAATAAGCGTTGTCACTTCTGTTTTAACGGAGTTGGCGATAAAGCAATTCTCATGGGCCATGTGGTGCAGTTTTTCTAATTGAGATGGTGTCGGTTGTTTTTCACCTGAGAATGTTATCTTAGGGTTTAACGTTACCTTTGATACCCACTCTTTTCCGTTTTCGCCTTTTTCAAGCTCCCCTACCGCTTCATCTAAGTAACTGTCCACAACGTAACGCCGCTTTGCTGCAATAGACAAGAAAACGAGCATATGACAACTAGAAAGTGCCGCGACAAACGCTTCTTCTGGATCAACATTTTCTTCTACGGATAGTGGTAATGGTACTACGTGGGGAGATGGAGATGCTGGGACTTGCAACCCTCCATCAAATTGCCAAATGTGTGCCCTACTATACTTATTATCACTAAACTCTTCGCCAGCTTTACGATGCCATTTGATTAAAGCGGAATGCTTACTCATTCTAACTCCCTGATTTTCCGACGACGAATCAACACTATCCGTCCTTGCCACAGTAAACCACAACAAAATGAGTTAAGGAAAGCATCGCACTCACAGGGACTATAAAATCTGTTGAGGATCGGCATTGTTCTTCTGGATATCATCCAAAAGTCTATGAGACTGATGGATGTTGACCTGTAACCGATTGATCAGCATCTGCAACTGCTCAATCTCGGGACTTTGGTTGGCTTTAAGTTGAGTTTCCAGGGCCTCCGTTTGGCTCGCCAAAATAGGTAAACTTAGGTTCAGTGCCATCCCTTTCGTTTTGTGCAACGTCAGCTCTAATGAAGCAAAGTCTTCAGCCATAAAGTATTCAATAAGTTCATCAACAGAAGTCTCAAAATCGACAATAATGCTTTTTAGCAACTCGTCGAGCGCTTCTGGCTCATCTCGTAAAGAAGTAAACATGCCTGAACGGGAGAGTTCTTCCTCTGTTAACCTTAAGTTCTCGATTGGCTTACGTTGCAATTGAAGCACATTGCTGTCACTCGTTAGTGGCGGATTCTGTTTCGGTTCGAGTCTGGCGGCAAACTGTTTGAGAGCGTCTGAAAAGCTCTCATGCTGTAGCGGTTTCGTAAGCACATGGTCTGCTCCTGCTTCGATAAAGCTATCGTGAGCTTCACGAAATACGTCTGCCGTGTACGCAAAGAGTAATGTCTTGATACCTAACTCTTGTCGGATAACGCGTGTCGCCTCAACGCCATTCATCTCGGGCATATGGTTGTCCATCAAGATCAGGTCGTACTCGTTCTCTTTCGCCTTTTTAACCGCGATTAATCCATTTTCTGCAACTTCCACTTCATGCCCAAGCTTTTCGCAAAACCCTTTTGCCACAATGGCATTCACACGGTTATCATCAGCAAGTAGTATCTTTAAATGGTGTGATTTTGCGCGAGGTTTCGGTGCTTCTTGCTGCTTTTTCGGAGCAGATTCTACCCAAGGAATCGGCAACTCAACGATAAATTGACTTCCAACGCCTTCTATACTCTTCAGAGTAATATGGCCACCCATCAAATCGGTTAGTTTTTTGACGATGGCTAACCCAAGCCCTGTTCCGCCGAACCTTCGAGTCGTTGATGAGTCTGCTTGCTCAAACGAGTTAAAAATATGCTCGTGCTTGTCTGGCGCAATACCAATACCGGTGTCGCTCACGCGCATGACCAACAACTGATTCGATTCATCTAACTCAGTTCTAACCAGCACATGCCCTTCATTGGTAAACTTCACCGCGTTACCGGCGAGATTAAACAAGATCTGTCGTAAACGCGCACAATCTCCAGTAAATTCAGTATATTCAGAAACCTCGTTTTCCAAGATTAACTCGATATTTTTTTCATCAACAAGTGGTTTTATTGCGCTACACACCGGAGAAAGCACTTGATCGAGCTTAAACTTAGCTTGCTCAAATTCCAGTTTGTTTTCTTCAACTTTAGAAAAATCCAAAATATCGTTGAGGATCGTCATCAGATGCTGGCCAGAATCAAGAATAACCCTAATGTGCTCTTTCGTCGTCGGCTCTTTGGTCTCTTCTGCAATCATTTGAGAAAGCCCTAGTACACCATTCATCGGCGTTCTTAGTTCGTGACTCATTGCAGCAAGAAAATTTGATTTCGCTTTTGCCGCTCGCTCGGCTTTGTTTCTCGCCTCTTCAATTTCAAGATTCAACTGTTTTAAGCTATGCATTCGGTGATGTGACTGATAAACAAACGCGCTAACTAGAAACATCACCGCGATAAATACAAACAACCACGTAAAACGCGCCTCACTTTGAGCAATATTGAGTAACCGATGCTCTGAGCTTTCGACAAACTCAATATAAGTGTGATCAAGCAGTTCATTCGTCAGCAATTCAATTCTTTTATCACTCGTTTGAAGCCGTTTAAGGAAGTTCGCTTCCTTTTCACTCTCAACTTCAGTTTGTGTTAGAAGCAACTGGTTGAGAAATTCAAAATAACGACTGCCACCCAAAGATTGACCGCTCTCGGTAGAAACATCTTGCTGATATAAATTGAACAACATGAGTAATGCATACCGATTTTCTACCTGAACACCAATTAACATATCAAGCTTCAACGTTGTTTGAAGCACTCGCTCCTTAAACTGTTCAAGCGTATCCCTAACTTTTATACGATTGGGTGTCACGGGAAACCAAACTGATGCCTTTGATGATTCCAACAGTGCCTGTACTGCGATTTCTATCTCTACTAAAGATGTTGTTAACTCATAGTTTTTCCTATCTTCAACGGCATATCGGTTCACGATAACATCACGCTCTTCAATCAACTCATGTCCGATATTCATTAGCCCAGCATGAAATTCTTGAGCGTTTTTTGAATTCATATACGACATATACGCCAGTGTGCAGCACGTCAGTATCCCAATAAAAAAGCAAAAGTTGATCAGTTTGAATTTATTCATTTTCCAACACCTCTAAAATTATGGGTCTAGGTGCTGTCAACGACTGCAAGAATGCTTCAATGTCCGCGACATTCTCATCGTTCATCGTTATACCGAGCTGGGTTTTAGCCATGATTTGTATCGCGTCGGATAACTTATCGACTTGCCCATTATGAAAATAAGGACTCGTTAGCGCGACATTGCGTAAACTGGCTACTCTAAAATAGAATCGCTCTTCATCTTCTATCGTAACGAGTTGCCTGCCCGAGTCCTCTACTACTGGCTTATCCTTGAAATAGGCGAACCTTTGGATCATCGCTCCGCCGATATTTTTGCCCTGATGACACTGCACACAACCTGAAGTCTGAAATGTTTTCCAACCTCTGATTTGCTGTTCACTCAGTACATGCGTGTAACCCAATAAGTAAGCATCGAATGGTGCGCCAGGCGTCTGCAGCCCTTCAACAAACTCCACAATAGCGGACTTGATATTATGAACGTTAATCGGCAATTCACCGTCACGATTAAATAGAGCTTGATAATGTTCACTCTCTTTTACATATTGCTCTATTGTTTGCCAGTTTGAATCCATTTCCATTGGATTATGGATTGGACCATCAATCTGAGCCATCAAGGTGTTTTCCGTACCATCCCATAAAAAACGATAATTTAACGCTGCATTAAACACTGTTATAGAATTTCTAATTCCATCACCTTTCACCCCCGTAGAGACAGGTGTATTTTCAGCGCCATTGGTTTGCAGATTGTGGCATGTCGCGCAGCTGACATTACCATTTGACGATAATTGAGGATCGCGGAAGAGATGCCAGCCAATTCTCGCTAGCTTAATATCCACATTAGGATCACCCTGTATGGGCTGAACTAGGGAGATATCACCTAACATCTTCGCGTTTCTTGCGGTTGTTGTTTGGCTCAAAATGAGTGTTACAACAGCTAGTGCGATTGCGCTGAATTGCCTCATCAACTACATACCTTAAACTTATCATTGATATGAATTTAGTTGCATTTTGGCGTTTTTTCCACCGACAGGAAGTTGAAAAAACGAGTTAAGTATTGCTTTGTTTAAGGCTTTGGTTGAAGAGGGAGTAATAAGGCGAATAGGAAGAAACCTATCGCCTTATGAGTAGCTAACGTATTGAAATCTGAGTTTAGTGTAGAAAAGCCAAAAACCGTTGAAACCAAGTCACCTCTCCATACGAGATCAGATCGAAAATAGTAAAGAATACGGCACAGATAACGGCCAACTTAATCAAACGCTGAACAATAAACATAAACATCACAATTACCAATAATTTGCTTTAGTTTACTATCTCACACAGCGTTTATATATAAAAATGTAGTCTCCTAATTAGCCTCGGGAACTTATTCATTAGAACCTATACTCAAGCATCTCTAAGTTATTTGGATATACTTGAATTAGGATTTCAAAAAGTCCCTGTGACCACACAAGGAGGACTGCATGAAACGACTATGGATATGGTTCTTACCTTTACTCTTGATTGCCAGTCAAGCACTGGCGAATACCGTTTGGATTGTTCCTGTCAAAGGCGCTATAGGGCCTGCTACTAGCGACTATTTATCTCGTGAAATAGAAGAAGCTCAACTAAACGGTGTCAGTTTAGTGATCTTAGAGATGGACACACCAGGCGGCTTAGATAGCGCAATGCGAGATATTATTCACGCGATTACCACCTCCTCGACTCCCATTGCAACTTGGGTCGGCCCATCTGGTTCTAGAGCTGCCAGTGCAGGAACATACATCTTGCTCGCTAGTCACGTAGCCGCCATGGCTGAAGCGACAAACCTCGGAGCTGCAACGCCCGTCGCGTTAGGTGGTACGCCTCAACCTCCTTCATCGGATGATGGCAAAGATCAAAACGCGGAAGAAACGCCAGAAGGAACCAACGAAGGTTCAGAGAAAGTTCCCGCGAAAACCGCAATGGAGAAAAAGGTGATTAATGATGCTAGAGCCTATATTAAAGGCTTAGCAAAGCTTCATGGCCGAAATGCAGAGTGGGCAGAGAAAGCAGTGAGCGAAGCAGCGAGTTTGGACGCCACAGAGGCATTGGAATTAAACGTTATTGATTATATAGCCAACTCACCAGAGGATTTAGTCAAAGCCATTGATGGACAAACTGTTAAAGTTAACAATCGTGATGTGACATTGTCACTGGAAAATCCCGTATGGATTGAAAGAACACCCGACTGGCGAGCAGAAATGCTAGCCGTTATAACCAATCCAAACGTTGCCTACATTCTAATGCTCATCGGCATCTACGGTTTACTTCTTGAATTTTACAACCCAGGAATTGGCTTACCCGGTGTGCTAGGTGGGATTTGTCTGCTTCTTGCCATGTACGCACTACAAATGATGCCCGTCAACTACGCAGGTCTTGGTCTGCTGTTACTCGGTATTGCACTAATGATAGCGGAAGCATTCAGCCCGAGCTTTGGTATTTTGGGCTTAGGCGGCGTTGTCGCCTTTGTACTCGGTTCGATATTTCTCATGGACAGTGAGTTACCAGGATTCCAGATCGCCCTTCCTTTGATTTTTGGTATTGCCATATTTTCCGTGGCTCTAATCGTGCTGACCGTCGGCCTGCTGCTCAAAATTCGTCGCCGGCGTGTAACGACGGGTTTAGAGACTTACCCTGGGAAGGTCGCCGTGGTAAGCGATGACTTTATCGATGGCGAAGGACGCGTTCAACTCAACGGTGCGTTATGGCGAGCTAAAGCCAAAGACCATCAACAATTCAAACAAGGTGATCACGTCACCATTGTTAATGTTAAAGGGCTGACCTTAACTGTGATGCCTGATGACCGCCAAAATAAATAGGAGGCGCTTTATGATGCTCTATACCGTTGCGGTGATCGTGGTGCTGCTGTTCGCACTAGCGACCCAAATGTTCAAGGTTTTGAGAGAATACGAACGTGGGGTTGTGTTCTTTCTTGGTCGATTTCAAGAAGTCAAAGGACCTGGTTTGATCATCCTTATCCCATTTATTCAGCAAATGGTGAGGGTTGATTTACGTACTGTCGTTTTGGATGTGCCGACACAAGATTTAATTACCAAAGATAACGTTTCTGTGCGCGTCAACGCGGTCGTTTATTTTCGTGTAGTTGATCCTCAAATGGCGATTAACAATATTGAAAGCTACAGCGATGCTACCAGCCAGTTAGCACAAACCACGCTGCGCTCGGTATTGGGTCAGCATGAACTCGATGAATTGCTATCAGAGCGAGAACGCCTCAATAAGGATTTACAATCCATTCTCGATCAACAGACTGATGACTGGGGAATCAAGATTGCTACGGTTGAAGTCAAACATGTTGATTTAAATGACAGCATGGTCAGAGCCCTAGCCCGTCAGGCAGAAGCAGAACGTAACCGTAGGGCGAAGATCATTCACGCTACTGGTGAGTTAGAGGCTTCAAATAAATTAAAAGAAGCAGCGCAAATGCTCAACGAAGCACCGAATGCATTGCAATTACGTTACATGCAGACACTCACTGAAATCACTACAGACAAAACATCCACTATTATTTTTCCAATGCCGATCAATCTTGTCGAAGCTGTCAGTGATATCGCCGAAGCGGTGAAAAAGAATAAAGAGACACAAGATAAGTAAGATTCTGCCCCTAGGAAGTAACGACCACTCACGTTACTTCCTTATTTGGTACTCGCTTTAAGGATGTGCCCATCTTCTTTATCACATTCTTGTTTCATTACTTCTAAGCCCGTTTTAAAGCATGTTCGCCAAGCGGTTTCAACATCGGCATCGTACCCAGAATCACACTGCCGAACCGTTTCTAACAAACTCTCAAGCCAAACATCAAAATCCTGCGGCTCTATACCAATATCTGCACTTGCATGCTTTTTCCCATACTTTTCCACCATTTTGTGCGCTTCGGTCGAGGTATCTGCCATCATAAAAAATACGATAGACCCTCTAAGCATTCTCACTTGTTGGTGCATGTCTATACCGTCAAACTTCTGTCTAAAGTTGGCACTTTTCGACCATAAATTTTTGTAGAACAAGTCGAAAAACTCCTGATCTGAAGTACAACGTTCATAGCTATCATTAAAAACTTCAATCACGTTCATGTTGCTTTCCCCTACGCCTTAATATGAGTTTAATTTAATATCAAATAAAAGCTTCCAAATAAGGACTTTTAAGTTTCAAACCGATCAACCCACATCGATTTTCAACAAAAAGTAAAAAGTGATTTAAATAAACACCCTCTTATCAATGAAAAAATATCCATTATCATGACCCCATATTCGAGGTACGCATGGTTGTCGATGCTAGTGCATCCTCATCTGTCATCACATAAAGAGGATATAAACGTGTCCCATCAAATCATTACCGATCTAAATAGCCGTTACACTGCAAAAAAATATGATGAAACCAAGCGCGTTTCTCAAGAAGACATGGCGATAATCAAAGAAGCACTGCGTTTGTCGGCGTCTTCTATCAACTCACAACCATGGAAATTCATCGTTATTGAAAGTGATGAAGCGAAGCAACGTTTCCACAATACGTTTGCAAATATGCATCAGTTTAACCAACCACACGCGAAAGCCGCATCACATACGATTCTGTTTGCTTACGATCCTAAATTTACTAAAGAGAAATTTGCGAAGCGTGTGGATGCAGAAGTAACATCTGGCCACTTGCCAGCGGAGATGTACAACAACTTTATGGGTGCTTACGCTTTTGCCGATGCAAATACGGACGAAAATGGCTTCAACGGAAACTGGACAAAAGCACAAGTCTATTTGGCACTAGGCAACCTACTACACACATTGGCACGACTAGGCATTGATTCAACACCGATGGAAGGTGTCGATCCGGCTCTGATTGGAGAAGAGTTTAAAGAAGAGCTCGAGGGCCATATTTGTGAAGTTGCGCTGGCGATTGGCTACCATAAAGATGGGGAAGATTATAATCATGGTCTTCCAAAAGCACGCCTTGCAATGGATGACGTAATTACGACTCTATAGTCGACCATTGTCTTAGCTTAGCGACTTAACTCATTGTTTAAACTAAAAAGAGCCGCATTAATGTGCGGCTCTTTTTTACTTGGTTCTGCGTCAACTTTACGCAACTTGCTCTGACTTAAAATTACCAAGCAATGCATCGTAAAGCTCATTGTCGCTTAACACACCAACCAACTTATTATCTTCAACCATAAGCAGAGGCTGATTGCTACGCTGTTTAAGTTCAATCGCTTCTCGCATACTGATTTCTGGACTAACCTGAACCAGAGAGTTTTCATTAACTTCGTCAAGGTTCGAAGAGTCGCTCTTCCATTGAATCAACGATTTATCTTTATCCGCTAAACTTAACCCCTTGCTCTCTTGTATCACCCAAATATCTTTGTCAGGGCAAATTAGAACACGCGTATCTTCGCGAACCAAATCGTCACGCATTAAGGAACGTCCCTTCAGCACATTTAATGGATTAGTGTGAGCAACAAAGTCCGCCACATAATCGTTTTCTGGAGCAAGAATGATCTGTTCTGGCTTGCCATGTTGAATCAGCTTTCCTGATTCCATAATGGCGATGTTGTTACCGATTTTAAGTGCTTCATCCAAGTCGTGACTCACAAAAAGAATGGTTTTGTTTAGCTTTTCTTGAAGCAGAATCAATTCATCTTGAAGCTGAGCACGAATCAATGGATCAAGTGCTGAAAACGGTTCATCCATTAACAAGATATCAGTGTCCATCGCAAACGCTCGCGCTAGGCCAACACGCTGCTGCATACCACCAGAAAGCTCGTGCGGGAATTTGGTTTCCCACTCAGATAAACCGACCATTTCGAGCTGTTCACGCGCCTTTTTACGACGCTCTGCTTTACCAATGCCTTGCATCTCTAGACCAAACGCTACATTGTCTAACACCGTTAACCATGGCATCAATGCAAACTTCTGAAACACCATGGACACGCGGTGCGTACGAAGGTGGCGCAGTTTCTGTTCGTCACAGTTAGAGAGCTCAACCATATCGTCGCCATCTTTGATTTTCAGAGAGCCACGAGAAATATCGTTCAATCCGTTAACCGTTCGCAGCAAACTTGATTTACCCGAGCCTGAAAGCCCCATCAAGACACAGATCTCACCCTGTTTCACGTTCAGCGAAACATTATCAACCCCAACCACTTGGCCAGTTTCATCAATGATTTCTTGTCGAGATTTCCCTTGATCTAGTAGTGCTAGCGCCTGTGCTTGTTGCTGACCAAAAACGACATCAAGATTTTTAATAGTAATAGCGTCCATGATTATGACTCCTTCTGGTTTGGTGCTTTACACAAGCGGTCAAGAATGATGGCAACGAGTACAATCGCTAAACCCGCTTCAAAACCTTGTGAAATGTTTACCGTATTCAGTGCACGTACGACTGGCTTACCAAGCCCATCAGCACCAACAAGCGCCGCAATGACAACCATAGACAAAGACAACATAATACATTGCGTAACGCCAGCCATAATACTTGGCAATGCCGCAGGTAACTCCACCTTAAACAGTAGCTTCATGCGGCTGGCACCAAATGCTTTACCCGCTTCAAGTAGCTCCTCCGGCACTTTAATAATGCCGAGGTACGTCAATCGAATTGGCGCAGCGATAGCGAAAATGATGGTCGAGATTAGACCAGGGACAATACCTAAGCCAAACAGAACCAAGGTTGGAATTAGGTAAACGAATGTCGGTACGGTCTGCATCAAATCGAGTATTGGCCGCAACAAGGTGTATAACCAAGGACGGTGCGCCGCCATAATGCCCAACGGCACGCCAATTAATACGGAAATCGTTGTCGCTGCAAACACAAGGACAAAGGTTTCCAGCATTTCTTGCCAGTAACCAAGGTTGAGAATTGCGAGTAAGGCCAACACGATAAATACGACAAGAGGAATGCTGCGATGTAAGAACCAAGCAATTGCCGCCGTCATAATGATTGGCGCTGCAGGTGGCATCCATTTAAAAATGTCCACCACGAAAAGAATGATCGTTTCAAGTGTAATAGAGATTGCATCGAAAAAACCCGATGCATTGATGGTTAACCAATCGACGCCAGTTTCCATCCATTGGCCCAACGGTAGTTTGTTGTCCGTAATAAAATTCAAAATAAAACCTTTGTGTTAATGAAGCGGGCAAAACTCTGCCCACTTTCTTTTAAAAAAACGAGCTCAAATACTGCTTATTAAGCGTTTGTTTTTAAGTAGTTTGTAATAGCTGTTAGCGCATCTTGGCCATCTACCGTTTTCACGCCCTCTAGCCACGCTTCAATTTGCTCTTGGTTTGCATTCAACCATGCTTGCGCTGCTTTTGATGGCTTCTGTTTCTGGTTAAGAATCGCTTCCATCAGTTCATTTTCCATTTCTAGGTTAAACTCTAGATTTTTCACTAGCTGACCTACATTTGGACACTCAGCGAGGTAATTTTTACGTACGTTTGTGTAGACGTTCGCGCCGCCGTAGTTAGGACCGAAGAAGTCATCACCACCCGCTAGATATTCCATTTCAACGTTACTATTCATTGGGTGCGGCGCCCAACCTAGGTACACAATCCATTGATTGCGGCGTGCGGCACGTGATACTTGAGACACCATGCCAGCTTCACTGGACTCAACTAGGCTGAAATCTTTTAGGCCGAATGCGTTGCTATCAATCATTGACTGAATTAAGCGGTTGCCATCGTTTCCTGGTTCAATGCCGTAAATGCGGTCTTTAAATTTGTCGGCATGTTTTACTAGGTCAGCGAAGTTGGTTACGCCTGCGTCATAAACGTATTTTGGAACCGCTAGCGTGTACTTTGCGCCAACGAGGTTCGCGCGTACGGTTTCAACAGTACCTGCATCACGGTATTTCGCGATATCACCTTCCATCGTTGGCATCCAGTTACCTAGGAAAATGTCGATATCGCCATTAGCCATAGAGGAGTAAGTTACAGGTACAGACAGAAGATCGGTCTTCGTTTTGTACCCCAACCCTTTAAGTAACTCTGATGTAACGGCAGTGGTCGCTGTGATGTCAGTCCAACCTACATCTGCGAAACGAACCGTTTCACATTGGTTGGCGTAAGCGCCTGTTGCTAAAGTACTTAGTGCAATTGTTGAGAAGATTTTTGTCATCTTAGACATGTTGAATTCCTTGTAATGATTACTGACTTTTTCATTTTATGAGATCGAATCGAGATCTCTTTTTGGCGGATGCATTCGTTGCATCTCTTGCCAGTCTGGTGCAATCCAAACTGGTACGTTGTTCGACGTTTCTAGGGCGTTATCCAAAATCATATCCGCGGCGCGTTCTGCCACCATAATCGTTGGCGCATTTAAATTACCGTTCGGAATGGTTGGGAAAATAGAAGAGTCCACCACACGCAAGCCTTGAATACCGCGTACTTGGCATCGCTCATTTAAGACGGCTAATGGGTCATTATCTGCGCCCATTTTGCAGGTACAAGATGGATGGTAAGCACTCTCGACGTTTTGCTTCACCCATTCATCAATCTGTTCATCCGTTGTGATGTTCAGACCGGGTTGGATCTCGTCCCCACGAAACTCATCCATGGCTGGCTGATTGAGGATCTCGCGAGTAAGGCGAATACAATCACGCCAATCCTGCTTATCTTGTTCAGTGGAAATGTAGTTAAACTCAATCTTCGGCTTATCATTCGGATTCGCAGAGACAACTTCGACCGACCCGCGACTTTCTGGCTTGTTAGGTCCGACGTGCACTTGGAAACCATGACCATCAAAAGCAGCTTGCCCGTCATAGCGCATTGCCGCTGGCAAGAAGTGATATTGAATATTTGGCCACTTTAGTCCTTCACGAGAGCGGATAAACGCACACGATTCAAAGTGGTTAGTAGCACCAAGGCCTTTGCGAGTTAATATCCACTCAGTGCCAATCAAGCCCTTGCTCACCAAGCCTAATTTGCTGTTGAGCGTGATAGGTTGCTTACAGTGATATTGGAAGTACACTTCTAAGTGATCTTGCAGGTTTTTACCTACCCCTTCCAACGAGTGTTTCACCTCAATGCCCGCTTTTTCTAATACTGCCTTAGGGCCAATGCCTGAAAGCTGCAACAGCTGAACGGAGCCAACCGAACCCGCACTCGAAATCACTTCATTATTCGCAAAACATTGCTGAATTGAACCTGACTTTTCAAATTCAACGCCTACCGCTTTCTTACCTTCTGCACCAGTTTCTTCTAATAAAACTCGATGAACCGTCACCCTCTTCATTAGGGTGAAGTTTTTGCGTTTTTTAGCGCGGCTTAAGTATGCATTAGAGGTCGAAGCGCGTACGCCTTTGTCGACGGTCATATGCATTGGGCCAAAGCCCTCTTGCTGATAACCGTTGTAATCTTTTGTTTCTGGGTAGCCCGCTTCTTTGCCTGCATCAATAAAAGCTTGGTACAGTGGATTGAGCTTCATATCGTTGCCGTTACATGTGCCGACTGGACCGTGATCGCCCCGATATTCATCAGCACCACCAATCCAAGACTCTGCTTTACGGAAATAAGGCAAACACGACTGATAATTCCAGCCTTTCGCGCCTTCCTCTTCCCACTGGTCAAAGTCACAAGCGTGTCCGCGAACGTAAACCATGCCGTTGATAGATGAGCTACCGCCCAGAACTTTTCCGCGAGGACAATGAAGTTGGCGACCATCCAACCCTTGCTCTTCAACCGTCTCAAACTGCCACGCGTATTTTTCAGTGTTCATCGGGTAAGAAAGCGCTGTTGGCATTTGGATAAAAATACTTTTATCCGACCCACCCGCTTCGAGTAATAGGACCGAATTTTGACCACTTTCACTTAAGCGATCCGCTAACACACAGCCGGCGGAACCCGCACCGACGATGATGTAATCGTAGTGTTGTTGCATTTTTATTCTCCTAGGAGTTAATACTCATCACCGTAGATAAGTGAACGAAATTAGCGTAGGAAAAATGCTTGAGAACAAGGCGGAAATTTTCGATAAGTAGTTAACCTACAATCGAAATTGACAAAGCAGTTATCGAGCATTTTAACAAGCTAAAGTGGTCAGTTATCTACTACGATTGGTATCATTTGTAAGGGCTTTCGAAGTCGCTTAGCTGAACCAGAACACTCTTCGTTTGTGTGTAATGCTTAAGGGTCTCGACTCCGTTTTCACGGCCAACACCTGATTGCTTGTAGCCGCCAACTGGCATTTCCGCAGGTGAGTCACCCCATGTGTTTACCCAACAAATACCCGCTTGAATTTGGTGGATCACACGATGCGCACGAGATAGGTTTTGAGTAAATACACCTGCCGCTAAGCCATAATCGGTGCCATTTGCACGCGCAATCACTTCCGACTCATCGCGGAATTTCAGGACTGACATTACCGGGCCAAAGATTTCTTGTTGAACGTGGCTCATGGCATCATCGCAATCGACAAATACAGTTGGAGCAACAAAGTTACCATTAGCTAGGCCATTGTCTGTTACTTTGTAGCCGCCAGTCAGTAACGTCGCGCCACTCGCTTTAGCGGCTTCAATCGCTCCTAAAACTTTCGATTCATGATCTTTAGAGATTAGCGCGCCAATCTGCGTGTTCTCATCAAGCGGATCGCCGACGACTAACAGCTCGGTTCGGGCTTTAAGTTGTGCGATAAAGTCGTCATAAATACCTTCATGGACAAATACGCGTGTACCGTGCGTACAAACTTCACCTTGGGTGTAGAAGTTCGCCACCATGGCCGCAGAAACGGCATCGTTTAACTTCGCATCATCAAAAATAATCAGTGGAGACTTACCACCAAGCTCCATCGTTACTTGTTTTAGTGTCTTAGCGCTGTCACTCATGACGACTTTACCGGTGCCTGACTCACCCGTGAATGACACTTTTGCGATATCAGGATGCGCCGTTAGCATCTGTCCTACTCGGTAATCCCCTTGCACGACATTAAATACGCCATCTGGCATGCCCGCTTCTGAATAAATTTCGGCGAGCTTAAGCGCCGTTAATGGTGTTTCTTCTGATGGCTTGAAGATCATTGCGTTGCCCGCAGCGAGTGCTGGCGCCGATTTCCACATCGCAATTTGAATTGGATAATTCCAAGCACCAATACCCGCGCAAATGCCCAATGGCTCACGACGTGTATAGAAAAACTGATCGTCGCTGAGTGGCTGCTGTTCACCTTGTAGACTTGGAGCAAGGCCCGCGTAGTACTCAAGAACATCGGCACCTGTTGTGACATCAACCGCGATAGCTTCTTGAATTGGCTTACCAGTATCTGACACTTCCAATGCAGCCAAATCGTCATTACGCTCACGTAAAATGGCAACGGCTTTGTGTAAAATACGGCTGCGCTCAATCGCAGTCATCGCAGACCATGCAGCAAAACCTTTCTTTGCCGATTCAATCGCTGCTTGAAGATCGTCTTGGTTCGCTTGTTTAATGTTGGCCAATGGCTCACCATTCGCCGGATTGTAAGTGGTGAAGTGTTCATCTGAACACCCGTCGTACATCGCACCATTGATATAGTGTGCTTTCATTTCCATTTTGAAGACCTGTAACTTTTATATTTTTTCAGAATAAAACGTAAGTTGTTTTTCGAGATAATCGTTGATGATGATTCTCGCTCTTTCTGCATCAATGCCTTGCGGGTTGAGCGTTCCGCGCAGCCAAATTCCATCAATAAGTGATGCAATACCATGAGCAACCAATTCAGCCTGCTCTGCATTTAATAATGCTTTGAGTTCTTTTCTTAGGTGGGACAATAGACGTCGTTCGTTGACACGCTGTAAACGCTTGAGCTGCTCGTCATGCATTGAGTACGACCAAAACGCCAGCCAAGTCTTAGCAACTTGGTTTTCTGCCTGATAGCCGACAAAGTTACCATCAATGATGGCGTTAATTCTTTGGTGATGAGCATCACTTGGCAGCTCACGTAACTTCTGTGTGATAGTGGACGAAAGCTGACGCAAGATTTCGCGCATCGTTTCCTCCAGCAATCCGTGCTTACCACCGAAATAGTGGTTGATAATCCCCGTTGATACACCGGCTTCTTTGCTGATTAACGAAATACTCGCCGCGTGTAAACCGACTCTATCAATCACTGACATTGTCGCTTTCACAAGCTGCGGTTTTCTGATTTCAGGCATCCCCACCTTTGGCATTTTGCGTCCCTGTTATTTTTAATTGAACGGTTAGTTAAATATAAAATGCCTGAAAATTAATTCGAACTCAAATTATTTTTAAAGAAAAATGTTAGTAAAAAAGGATGAAAAGTTGAGGGTGTACGAAAAATTGCTCGGTAAGAACTTGTCGGGATAAGTAGATTTTAGTTTAAGAATAAACAAATAAGGAAAATAAAATCAGATATTTAACCCTTACTCTATTTTTAAAACGATGATGAACGAGTTGATTTTTAAACAACAAAAATCTGTGCTACAAAAAATTTATATCGACCACTAATCATTTCACCTGTACACGGTTTGTTTGTACAAAGAATAGACACACTAGTTTGTTATAGTTTTGTAGACACAAGTGGCATTCGCACTTTGAAGGTGAAGGAGACAAAAAGTGAGGCTATATTGAACGCCATGAATATGCGATTCGATATCCTTAAGCCATTTTTAAGTAATATCGCCAAGTGACTTTAAGATGTTAGATTCAGCGTTTTATATTCGAAGCAAGGATCTCAAAGTCACTTGGCTATCAAAGTAAATGGGAGGGATAAGTTCAGATTCATCGTGCGATGAGCCTGAACTTTTGATTTCTGTTACGCTAGCGAGCGACCTTCCACACAGTTGCGTCCGTTCGCTTTCGCTTGATAAAGCAATTTATCGGCCTGATCGCAAAGTGATTTAAAACTCATCTCATTATCTTCAGTGGTAACGACTCCAAAACTACAGGTCACTCTCACTTCTTCTTTCTGTTCCGTAACAAAGCCATGTAGGGATAAAGCGCTACGTAAACGTTCTGCAGTAATAAGGGCGTTTTTATGGTCTGTATTGGGCATAACAACAACAAACTCTTCACCACCAAAGCGAGCAACAATGTCGTTCTCACGTACAGTTTCCTCCAACACTTTGGCAACGCCCGTTAGTACGGTATCTCCAAACACATGCCCATAGGTATCATTTACCTGCTTGAAATAATCCACATCGATTAACGCTAAAGTTACTGGCCCCGATTGTGGTTTATTTGGCACCATTTTCTGTTTATCGAGTTTGCTATCTACCCATTTATTTAAAGCTAGATAACCGTACTTAACTTGCTCGACTTGCTCAAAAACAAATTGTTGTATCTTTTCTTGCTTAGATTGAGGTACCGGTTTCTCTTTTCGCTCACGCCTCACTTCTACTGGCTTAGTGAACCAGTCCTCTAAAAAACGGCGATTGAACAACCCTGTCAATGTGTCTGTCTTTGCGAGGCGACGCATTCTCAAACGCGAGCGATTGACGACGAGAAATACTACCGCCATCAAAAATAGAACACCGATGAGCGCAAGTAGCGCTTCACCCAATAAGTAAAAAGTACGACGGTTATTTTCTAGCTCCATACGCTGCAAGACATTGTTCCAGTTGAGATCTTCGTTCTCATATTCAAGTCGTTCCAACTCAAATAACGTCTGCTGGCGCTCAAGATTTTCAACTTCTCTTTGATTGCTAAATTGGATAAATTTATCGTGATAGTTACCGTAAGTTTCGAATGCTAGTTTAAAGTCATTGCTCCCCGCATAGGCCATAGCGGCGACTTTTAGTAGCTCCATTTGCTGTTGCTTGACGTATCGACTCTCTATAATCTCCGGCAGCATTGGCGCGATCATCGCTAAAAGTATTTCAAATTGCTGCTGCTCTAACATATATTCGGCTTGTAACAACTTAAATGTTGCCAAATACGCGCTAGACGTTTCTCTGTACTGTAAATTCTCCGCCAGCTTCAAGTGGTTAACCATCTTCTTTTCTTGATTCGTCTCGCGATATAAAGCTGCAAGTTCAAGGTTAACTCGAAATCTAAAGCGTCCATCACCGATAATTTGAGCCAGCTTTAACGCTCGCTGATATGACGCTATCGCCTCTTCGTATTGGAACTGTGCTTTATGAAGTTTCGCTATCGTCAAAACGCTCAACAACTCATTGAACGACATACGCCTATCCCTAAAATAGCGATATGCTTGTTCCAAAAGCGCCTCAGATCGGTCGTAACCCTGAATTTTGACAAGTACGTCACCTAGCTCTAGTGCTGCACGTTCTACCAGCCCGTGAACACCTGAAGATTCAGCCGCATCCATGGACGACATAAGTGCAGCATAGGATTTTTTAAACTCACCTTGCTCATCGTAATAGCGTCCTTTTAGCAACAGGATTTCTGATTCAAGTTGCTTATCACCATTCTCACGCGATGTTTCCAACAAGCTATCCAACGCAGAAAGCGCGGTATCGATATCGCTCTTTCCAACCATAGTTCGCATCTGAATCAACTTAAACAGGAGATACTCATGGCTCTGTGGACGCACAAGCTCCAATCCTTTTTGAACTACACTCTGACTCTCTTCTACGCGCCCTAGCAGCTCTAAAACCGTGGCCTTGGCCAGCCAGTAACGCACCAACAGCGCTGTTGGTTGGTTTTGTAGCAAAGACTCTTCTTCTAACGCTTCAATCAAAGCTAAAGAACTCTGAGGTAATGCGTAAATTTGATTTTCGATGCCTTCTAACGACTGTAAAAACTTACCTTCCTGTTCCACCTTTTCTGTGGAGGCCTGAACAGAAAAACACAGACACCCCAATAATAGCGGCATCGTCCTAAGCGAATGAAATAGTGACATTATTGCTCTTCCCTAATGGGTAGTTACTTCAGTGTAATTGAGAACTCTGATTATTTATTATTAAGACAACTGAAGGTTATTCAGTCAGCCTCATATTCCCATGTATTTTGCGCTGAATAATAAATCACCATCTTTAGATGCCGAAATAGTTTTCGGTTGCAATATGACCAATAAGAGTGTTTTTTACACACCAAGAATGACGATCTCGTTAGTGAGACAAAAGATCGTCTTAGTTGTGAGTTAATGCATTTACATGACAAGCAATATAGAACTAGCCATTCACATTAGAAATAGAATCAATTTTTATACCGTTCGATGAGATAGCAGTCGACCATGCATCCAATACATTTTTCAGATAGAAGCAATAAAAGAAAGGAGAAAGTGGAAGGAAGCGGACAATCAAACTCGCTCCCCTTTTTTATGTTGCAGAGGGGGTTACATTCGCATTCCGCCATCGACTTCGAACACTCGTCCGGTCACGAATTCGTTGGTTAACACGTATTTTATGGTCGATGAAATTTCATCCGCCAAACCTAAACGTCCAACTGGAATCATTCCGATTAAACGTTCCATCGCTTCAGGTTTTATTTGGTCTGTCATGGCAGTTTTGATGACACCCGGAGCAATCGCCACTGAGCGAATTCCGAAACGCCCTAACTCTTTCGCCCACACCGTTGCCATGGTGGCTACCGCCGCTTTAGATGCTGAATAGTTGGTTTGACCAATATTCCCGGCACGCGCAACGCTGGATATGTTGATCAGAACCCCTTTGCTATCGGTGTTCAGCATTACCTTGCTCGCTTCACGGCCACACAGGAAAGTGCCTGTTACATTCACATCTAGAACAGACTGAAATTGTTCCAGCGACATCGTGTTAACCTGACCACCTTTGACTTTAATGAACATACCATCACGCATAATACCTGCGTTATTGATAACGCCATTGAGCTGCTTGAAATCTACCTCAATTTGCTCAAAAGCAGTGCATACCTGCTGTTCGTCAGTCACGTTCGTCACATAAAAACGAGCGGTAACACCGAGAGATTCACATTCCGCTTTCGTTTCAGCCAGTTGCTCTGAATTGAGGTCGATAAGCGCAAGATGAACGCCATTTTCCGCCAGTGACAGTGCCATTTGTTTACCCAGCCCCTGCCCTGCCCCCGTGATCGCAATAACCTTATTTGCTAGATCCATACGCACTCCTTAGGCCTGATTTTGCTTTTGGTAGAACTCAAACAAGCTTGAGAAATCTTTTTGCCCGTTGCCCTGACCGTTGTGAAAATTAAACAGATTACGAGCCAAGCTGCCCATTGGCGTTGAGGTTTGACTGACAACCGCCGCTTCCATCGCAAGACCCAGATCTTTAGCCATTAACTGGCTCATAAAGCCGCCTTGATAACCATTGCTTGCAGGCGTATTTTCCATCACACCTGGACAAGGGTTATAAAGCTCTAGCGCCCAGTTACGCCCTGAACTTTGCAACATGATGTCGGAAAGCACTTTGGGATCGAGTCCGTTTTCCATCCCTAAATTGAGTGCTTCACAGGTGCCGCTCATCAAAATGCCCAACATCATGTTATTGCAGATCTTCGCGACCTGACCAGCTCCAACATAGCCCGCATGGAAGATGTTTTTACCCATGTGGCTAAGCACCGCTTTGGCTTGAACAAAGTTCTCTTGCGAGCCGCCAACAATGAAAGTTAACGTACCTGCTGCTGCGCCCGCAACGCCACCAGATACTGGTGCATCAACAAAACTGATACCAAGTTGCGATGCTTTTTCGCCAACCAAACGAGCAGTCGCAGGATCGATGGTGGATGAATCAATCAGCAAGGTGCCTGATTCGACGCTATCTAATATGCCATCTTGACCAAGATAAACGCTTTGAACGTGTTGGCTCGCTGGCAGCATAGTGACAACCACATCAACACCTTGTACTGCCTGCTGAACGGAATCGGCACTTGAAGCGCCCAATGCGGTCAACTCCTCAACTGCGTTTGGGTTCAAATCAAATACTTCGACGTTCAAGCCCGCTTTAAGTAGATTCTTAGCCATAGGCGCACCCATGTTACCAAGGCCAATAAATGCAATTTTGTCCATATCGTATTTCTTCCTTGTACTAAAGTGCCGCTATAGCTACCGACGATGCGGTCAGTGGGTATTCTGCTGAGTCAATTGGCGAGAAGAAGCGCTCCAAAACTTGTGGCGTTACGTCAGAAACCGTGCGATGTTGCCAAGTCGGTTGATTGGTTTTATCAATAATCAGCGCACGAACCCCTTCTCTAAAATCACCTTCTAAGCCACAACGTAGTGTTAGGTTAAATTCCATATCAAAACACGCTTTCAAAGAGAGGTTTTGATACTGCGTTAACTGCTGATAAGTGATACTGAGCGACAACGGACTGCCATAGTTCAGTGACTTCTGCGCATTGACGAACCACTTGTTATCAACGTTAGCACGGCTGATTGCATCAACAATTGACGCTAAGTCACCCGAACATAACTGCTCAATCAATTCCGCATAGGGCATCAACATCCCTTCGGTTGGCTCGTCCACGTGTACCGAACGCAGCGTAGTGGCGATTTTTTCGTTGATGTTCGCTTCACCTTTCCAACTTACCGATGCAAGCAGATCCAGCAGCACTTGCTTGTTTTCTGGCTGTGCAATCCATTGGCTTAACCCCAACGCTTTCATATCTGTTGCGTTAATTTGACAAGCCGTCAAACTTAAGAACAGTGCCAAATGTTTTGGCAACTGGTTCAGGAAGTACGTCGCGCCTACATCTGGGTAAAGGCCAATTTTAATCTCTGGCATTGCAAAGCGTGTGGTGGTTTCTGCTACGCGATGGCTGGCACCCATAAACAGGCCAACTCCCCCGCCCATCAAATAACCATGTCCCCACGCGATGATCGGTTTTGGATAAGTATGAATAAGATGGTCACAGCGATATTCGAGGTCAAAGAAGGTTTCCATCGCTGAAAACGCAGAATCAAAGTCTTGCTCTTTGTTTTCAAGTGCACGGTAGATCGCTTGAATATCACCACCAGCACAAAACGCTTTTTCACCTTGAGCATGCAAGAATACCGCGATGACGCTGTCGTCCGTTTGCCATTCATTAAGCTGTTTGTACAACTTCTCAATCATCACGTAACTCAACGCGTTGAGAGCTGCTGGGTTATCAAGCTCTAGCACACCAATAACAGAGCCATCAGCGCACTCAAGTTTTGAAACATTTACTGTACCTGTCATTTGGCCTCCGCTAGCTGTTTGTCCATTGTGGCTTGCGCTTTTGCAAGAACGCATTCACACCCTCAGTCTGATCGTGTGTATTGAACAGCTGTAAAAACAGTTCACGCTCTAAAACCAATCCAGCTGCGTGAGTTTGGCTGCGTCGACCTTGAATGAGCGTTTTGCACGCAGACACAGATTTCGGTGATTGACCTGCAACACGCTGTGCTAGCTCCATAGCCGCTTCGAGTGCTTGACCTTTCGCCACCACCTCTTCGACTAACCCAATTTTTTCCGCTCGCTCGGCCGTCACACGCTCGCCACACAGGATCATACGCTTCGCCCAACCTTCACCTACCAACGCGGTCAGGTTTTGCGTCCCGCCCGCACACGGCAACAAGCCTACCGATGCTTCAGGAAGTGCCATTTGTACTTGTTCTTCTGCGATGCGAATGTCACACGCCATCGCCACTTCCAAACCGCCGCCCATCGCGTAACCATTAATTGCTGCGATGGAAACACCATCGAACGCAGACAGCGCTTCAAAGGCTTCACCAAATGCGAACGCCATATCTGCTGCTTGCGATTTATCGCCGGATGCAAAGTTGTTGAGATCCGCTCCAGCAGAAAAGAATTTCTCGCCTTCGCCTGTTAATACCAACGCATAAATGGAGCGATCATTACTGAGTTCAATCGCCAACTCTTTTAGCTGATTCAAAGATTCAAGCGTCCAGGTGTTTGCTGGCGGGTTACTAATCGTGAGCTTGGCAATGTGCGCTTCGCGCTCTAATTTGATTTGTGCCGTCATAATCTTTCAGTCCTTTTTAATTTCTTTAGGTAAGGCTGTGTCTCGCTGACTAAAGCAGCTCAACGCCTTCCGTTAGTAATCGTCTTGCGACGATCAGACGCATGATTTCGTTGGTACCTTCAAGGATTTGGTGAACACGAACGTCTCGGAAATGGCGCTCGACTGGATATTCTTTGATGTAGCCATAGCCACCGTGAATTTGCAGCGCCTGATCGCAGACTTTAAAGCCCACATCAGTAGCAAAGCGTTTTGCCATGGCACAGTACGCACTTTTTTCTGCGTGCTGGGCATCGAGTTTAGCGGCAGCGAGTCGCACCATTTGACGCGCAGCGACCAGCTCAGTCGCCATATCAGCAAGCTTGAACTGCAACGCTTGAAATTGCGCCAGTGAACGGCCGAACTGTTTGCGTTCGTTCATGTATTGCTTGGCTTCGTTCAGTGCTTGTTGCGCAGTACCGACGGAACAAGTAGCGATATTGATTCGACCACCATCAAGGCCAAGCATGGCGAACTTAAAGCCTTCTCCCTCTTCACCCAACAGATAGTCAGCCGGAATACGAACATTTTCGAAGGTAATCATGCGAGTTGGCTGGCAGTTCCAACCCATTTTGACTTCTTTTTTACCGTAGCTAATGCCTTCGCAATCAGCAGGAACAACGAATGCAGAAACGCCACCCGCTCCTTCACCACACGAACGCGCCATCACGACCAATACATCTGTATCACCCGCACCCGAGATAAACACTTTTGCTCCATTGAGGACAAACTCATCGCCATCACGCACTGCGCTAGTCGTTAGAGAAGCGGCGTCAGAGCCGGCATTAGGTTCGGTTAAACAGTAGGAAGCGAGCTTTTCACCCGAAATTAGATCCGCGCTAAATTGCTGCGCCACTTCTGCTTTGGCAAAGCTGGTGATCATCCACGTCGCCATGTTGTGAATGGTCATAAACGCAGTAGTCGCGGTACAACCCATAGCCAACTGCTCGAAAATGATCGCCGCATCCAAACGAGATAACCCTAAGCCACCATGCTCTGGCGGCGTATAGATGCTCAGAAAGCCCAGCTCACCCGCCTGACGCAGTACATCTTTAGGGAAGTGATGGTTTTCATCCCACTCGGCCGCATGAGGCGCTAACATTTGGTCTGCAAACTGCTTTGCTACTTCGGCAAACGCGAGTTGATCTTCGTTTAATTCAAAATCCATCTTGAAGTCCTAAGGTCTAATTCGTTGCATTTGTATCCGAGCCAAGCCCACTTAAACGGTGGCGCTTGGCTAGAGGTGTCGCTAATCCAGTAATTAGCTAAGTTGAATGGTCATGTTTGGACCGCTTGGAATGTCATCTTCAAACCAACGCGCGGTGACAGTTTTCGTCTCGGTGTAGAAGCGAACCGCTTGTTTACCGTAAGCATGCAGGTCGCCGTAGAAGCTGCCTTTCCACCCAGTAAATGAGAAAAATGGCAATGGCACCGGAATCGGCACGTTGATGCCTACGTTACCTACTTCGATATTGTGTTGATACTTTCTCGCGGCAGCGCCGTTCGCCGTAAAAATAGACGTACCATTACCAAAGCGGTTTGCATTGATCAGTTTAATCGCTTCATCTAGGTCATCCACTTCCATAGTTAACAGCACAGGCCCGAAAATTTCTTCCTGATAAATCGACATGTCTGTGGTCACGTTGGTAAACAGTGTTGGCCCCACCCAGTTACCGTTCGGGAAGCCAGGCACTTGGCAGTCTGTTCCATCCAGAACACAATTCGCGCCTGACGCTTTGCCTTCATTAATCAGATTCACCACTCGCTGCTTCGCTTGAGGGCTAATCAGGGGACCATAACCGGCGGTTTCATCATCCCACGCGCCAGGCTGAACCTGAGCTAACGCCTCTTTAAGCTCTGGAATCCATTCTTTGGTTTCGCCGACAAATACGGCAACCGAAATCGCCATACAGCGTTGGCCTGCAGCACCAACTGACGCGCCAACTAGGTTATTGATGACTTGCTGTTTGTTTGCATCCGGCATGATGACCATGTGGTTCTTAGCACCTGCAAATGACTGCACGCGTTTCAGGTTGTCTGTACCTGTTTTGTAGATGTACTCACCAACGGGCACAGAGCCAACAAAAGAGATCGCACGAACAACTGGATCAGTCAGAATGCGGTCGACTTGCTCTTTGGTCCCGTGAACAACTTGCAATACGCCTTTTGGTGCGCCAGCTTGTTCAAACAGCTCCGCCAGTTTCATTGCCGTTAGTGGCACTTGCTCTGACGGCTTCAAAATAAAGGTGTTGCCACAAGCGATCGCCATCGGGAACATCCACAATGGGATCATCGCAGGGAAGTTAAACGGTGTGATGCCAGCACAAACACCGAGCGGTTGAATGTAAGAGTAACCATCAATATTGGTTGCGACATTCTCAACCGTTTCGCCCATCATTGAGCTACAAATGTTCGCCGCTTGTTCTACGACTTCAATCCCACGCCAAATGTCACCCTTTGCATCCGCGAGGGTTTTGCCTGTCTCACTTGAAAGCAGTATCGCCAACTCATCGTGTTGCTCTTTTAGCAAATGTTGGTAGCGCAACATCAATCTAGCACGCTCCGGCGCTGCAACTTCTTTCCAGCGTTTGAACGTTTCTGTTGCGCTGGCAATCGCCGCATTCATTTCCGATTCCGTGGCACAAGGTACTTGTGCAATCACTTCGTTGGTTGCCGGGTTGGTTACATCTAGCCATTGTTTTGAATCGGAGATGGCAAATTCACCACCGATATACTGCTTTACTTGTTCTGTCATGATGACATCCTTGTATTTTTCAGCTTGTTACTAACTACTGTTATGTAAGTGAAACTTTGTTGAGAGTGATTTAGCAGATTTCAATCGCGATAGCGGTAGCTTCGCCGCCGCCAATACAAAGCGATGCAACGCCACGCTTACCACCAGTTTGTTTTAGCGCATGAATCAAAGTGACAAGGATTCGATTGCCACTTGCGCCTATTGGATGCCCCAGCGCACAAGCCCCTCCGCGAGGGTTCACTTTGCTCTCGTCCAGTTCGAGAGCTTTCACCGCGTATTGAGTCACGACAGCAAAAGCTTCATTGATTTCCCAAAGGTCCACGTCTGATTTGTCCCAGCCCGTTTTTTCCAGCAGCGATTCAATCGCGAAGACTGGTGCGATGGTGAACTCATCAGGCTGTCTTGCATGCGTGCTGTACGCGACAATTTTGGCTAGAGGCTGAAGGTTTTCCTGACGACCAAACTCACTATCGACTAAGATCATTGCCGACGCACCATCCGAAATGGAACTAGAGTTTGCTGCGGTTACGCCGCCATCTTTGGCAAACGCAGGGCGTAAGGCAGGAATTTTAGTGACGTCGAGTTTGCTCGGTTGCTCATCATCTACAACCAAGGTTTCGCCGCGTCGACTTTTTACGTTAACAGGCACGATCTCTTCTTTGAACAAACCTTGTTCGATTGCTTGCTGCGCACGAGTCAACGACTGTTGCGCCCAGGCATCCATACTTTCACGGCTGAACTGATACTTTTGCGCCGTCTGTTCTGCAAAGACACCCATCAGCTCGCCTTGGTAGGCATCCTGCAACCCGTCATAAAACATGTGATCAAGCACTTGCTCGTGACCTAAACGGAAACCATCACGCGCTTTCTTTAATAGATAAGGAGAAGACGACATGTTTTCCATGCCACCAGCGATGACAGCATGCGCATTACCAGATTGAATAAGGTCATATGCCAGCATCACGGTTTTCATACCCGATCCACAAACTTTGTTCAGTGTCGTACAACCAATCGATTGTGGCATTTCAGCTTTAAGGCTTGCTTGTCTTGCAGGCGCTTGCCCCACACCGGCGGGTAAAACGCACCCCATCAACACTTCGTCTATTTTGTGCACATCGAGTTGGCTTTCGGCTAGCGCCCCTTGAATGGCTTTCGCACCGAGTTCCGTGACATCTGTTGAAGCTAATGCACCTTGAAAAGAGCCGATAGGCGTTCGCTTAGCGGCAACAATCCATGTTTCATTTTTCATTCCATTAACCTTTTATTGACGTTCACGTCATAACTATACTAACATTTACGTTAACGTCAAGTTTGAGGTTATTATTTGTTCGAGTGATTCTTTGATTTCGAGTAAATGCGAGTGATATCAAGGCTCAAGAGTGGATGTTGTTTGTTTACTTTAACGTTAACGAATTGTATATTCATGTAAATGTTATACGAAAGTCGTAAGGTTAAGGAATGAACACATTTAAGATCAGCGAGCTCGCGAAAGAGTTCGACATTACTACTCGAAGCATTCGCTTCTACGAAGATTTAGGTCTCCTAACTCCAGAACGTAAAGGCAACACTCGAATCTACAATGGTCGTGATCGAATTCGACTAAAACTGATTTTGCGAGGTAAGCGATTGGGCTTTTCTCTTGCAGATATCAAAGAGTTATTTGAACTCTACGATACCGATCAAAGTACTGAGCAGTTGAACTATATGATTCGGTTGATCGAAGAGAAGAAGGCAGCATTGCAACAGCAAGCAAACGACATTCAAGCGGTAATGATGGAGTTAAATGCTGCGCAGTTGCGATGCCAAAACACACTGAGATCCATGAAAGGCGAAAAAGTCACCTAACACCTCAACTCTGGGATGTAGGTGACGTAAAGGCAAGGACACGCAATGAAATCTACCTACTCTTCCCTGAACTTTGTTTATGACGAAAATACCGATTTGCTTCGCGAGCAAATCAATAGTTTTGCTGCAAGAGAAATTGCGCCGCTAGCGCAATCTATCGACCAAACTAACGACTTTCCAAACCATCTTTGGTCCAAATTAGGTGACATGGGTCTTTTAGGTGTGACCACCAGCGAAGAGTTTGGTGGTGCAGGCATGGGCTATCTCGCCCACGTTATCGCTATGGAAGAAATCAGCCGAGCATCCGCTTCGGTTGCGTTAAGTTACGGCGCTCACTCCAACCTTTGCGTCAACCAAATCCACCGTAACGGCACACAAGCGCAAAAAGAGAAATACCTACCTAAGCTCATCTCCGGTGAACATATCGGCGCCCTTGCTATGAGTGAACCCGGCGCCGGCTCTGATGTGGTCTCTATGCAGCTTAAAGCCGAACGTAAAGGCGATATTTTCCTATTAAATGGCAACAAAATGTGGATCACCAACGGCCCTGATGCACACACCTATGTTGTCTACGCAAAAACCGACCCAAGCCAGCACTCCAAAGGCATCACGGCATTTATTGTGGAACGCGGATTCCCTGGATTTACTCAAGCACAAAAACTCGACAAGTTGGGTATGCGCGGCTCGAATACGTGTGAGCTGGTCTTCCAAAATTGCGAAGTCCCTGCGGAAAATATTCTCGGCGAAGAAAACCAAGGCGTGAAAGTATTGATGAGCGGCCTCGACTACGAACGTGTGGTGCTTGCAGGCGGCCCACTTGGCATCATGCAGGCGTGTATGGATACCGTTGTGCCTTACATTCACGACCGTAAACAGTTCGGTAAATCCATCGGTGAATTCCAGCTAGTTCAAGCAAAAATCGCGGATATGTACACACAAATGAATGCCGCTAAAGCGTATGTTTACGCCGTCGCTGCCGCTTGTGATCGCGGTGAAACCACCCGTAAAGATTCTGCTGGCGCGATCCTCTACAGCGCAGAGCTGGCAACCAAGATGGCACTGGATGCGATTCAACTACTTGGCGGTAACGGCTACATCAACGAGTTTGATACGGGCCGTTTGTTGCGAGATGCCAAGCTGTATGAAATCGGTGCGGGCACTTCAGAAATTCGCCGCATGCTTATTGGTCGCGAATTGTTTAACGAAAGCGCCTAATCATCATACCTAGGCGGTTCGAACTCGAAACAACTTCCTTATTCAATCTAAATCTTATTCAACCTAAATAAAGACGGGTGGTGACACCCGTCTACCGAATGGAGATCGGCTATTTATGGCTTGTTTGACGACCAATATTAATACCCATTCAGAGCAGTATCAGGAAAACTACCGCTCTATGGCGTCACTTGTAGATCAACTTTATACCGTGACTGCTCAAATAGAAGATGGTGGCGGTGAGAAAGCCCGCGAGCATCAGCAGAAGAAAGGCAAACTTCCGGTACGTGAGCGCATTCTTGCCCTACTCGACCCTGGTTCGTCCTTTCTAGAAATTGGTCAATTTGCTGGCTGGGATGTGTATCCAGATTACGTTCCATGTGCTGGAGTGGTTGCAGGTGTGGGTGTGATTGACGGCACTGAGTGCATGATCGTCGCGAACGACGTGACGGTAAAAGGCGGCAGTTACTACCCACTCACCGTGAAAAAGCACTTAAGAGCACAAGAAATTGCAGAAAAATGCCAACTGCCGTGTGTTTACTTAGTCGACTCTGGCGGTGCTAACCTCCCCCGCCAAGATGAAGTCTTCCCAGATAAAGACCATTTTGGCCGTATTTTCTACAACCAAGCCCGTATGTCGGCCAAAGGCATTCCACAAATTGCGGTGGTCATGGGGCTATGTACCGCTGGCGGCGCTTATGTCCCTGCCATGTGCGACGTATCCATCATAGTCAAAGAACAAGGCACGATTTTTTTGGCAGGTCCACCTCTTGTAAAAGCAGCGACAGGTGAAGAAGTCAGCGCGGAAGATCTTGGTGGCGCAGACGTTCACTGCCGTACCTCTGGTGTGGCGGACTATTACGCAGAAAATGATCACCACGCGTTAGAGTTGGCAAGACAAGCGGTTTCACAAATCAACCACTTGAAACCCGTTCAACTCAAGCAAAAAGCACCACAGGAACCACGTTTTCCTGCCCAAGAGCTGTACGGCATCGTCGGAACCGATCTTAAAAAGCCGTTTGATGTTAAAGAGGTCATTGCCCGAATTGTTGATGATTCCCAGTTCGATGAATTTAAAGCCTTGTTCGGCGAAACCTTGGTCTGTGGCTTTGCCCATATTCACGGTATGCCGATTGGCATTGTCGCTAACAACGGCATTCTATTTTCGGAATCAGCACAAAAAGGCGCGCATTTTATTGAACTGTGCGCACAACGCAAAATTCCTCTGCTCTTCTTGCAGAACATCACGGGCTTTATGGTCGGTCAGAAGTACGAAGCCGAAGGCATCGCCAAACATGGTGCGAAAATGGTAACTGCTGTTGCATGTGCAGACGTGCCGAAGTTTACCGTGGTTATTGGTGGATCGTATGGCGCAGGAAACTACGGCATGTGTGGCCGCGCTTATGATCCAACCATGATGTGGATGTGGCCAAACGCACGTATTTCCGTCATGGGTGGAGAGCAAGCGGCTGGCGTGATGGCGCAAGTGACCCGCGATATCAAAACTCGCAAAGGTGAAAGCTGGAGCGCGGAGGAAGAAGAAGCGTTCAAACGTCCAATTGCGGAGCAATATCAGACTCAAAGCCATGCATACTACGCCAGTGCACGCCTGTGGGACGACGGCATTATTGACCCTGCGAAAACCCGTGATGTTGTCGGCATTGCTCTGTCTGCTGCGCTTAATGCGCCGATACCAGATAGCAAATTTGGCATCTTCCGTATGTAGTCGGATGCAAGGCAAACCTTAACTCCTCGCGAATACCGATGTTTAACAAGTAATGGTTAGCGAGCATTGAAATACAGACTGAAATGTCAGACAAAGGAAGTCACATGACCGGACTACTGCTTGAAAAAGACAGCAATGGCGTTGCCTGGTTGAGCCTGAATCGGCCAGAAAAACACAACGCGTTTAATGACGCATTGATTGCCTCACTAATTGAGACACTAGAACAGCTCGAAAAGGACGATTCTCTCCGTGCACTGGTGTTAACTGCACAGGGAAAACACTTTTCTGCGGGAGCAGATCTGGGCTGGATGCAGTCAATGGCAACCAAAACCGAGGGTGAAAACCTGCAAGATGCACAGCAACTAGCAAAACTTTTGCATACGCTGGATACCTTTAGCAAACCAACCATTGCTATGGTGCACGGCGCTGCATTTGGCGGCGCGCTTGGGCTTATCTGCTGCTGCGATATCGCTATTGGTACACCTGAAAGCCGCTTCTGTTTGAGTGAAGTGAAACTCGGTTTGTTACCGGCGACAATCGGACCCTACGTAATCCGAGCGATTGGACAACGACAAAGCCGACGCTACTTTTTAACCGCGGAACTGATTGATGCCGAAACCGCGCTATCGATGAGTATTCTTCATCAGATAGACGCTCAACCACGTGAAGCCGTCAATCGCACCATTGATCACCTGCTCAACAACGGTCCACAAGCCATGCAGGCTGCAAAAGCACTTTGTTTACGCTGTGATAACCAACCTATCGATCATTCATTAATTGAATACACCAGCCAAGCTATTGCAACCGCTCGCGTGTCCAGTGAAGGACAAGAAGGACTAGCTGCATTTTTTGAAAAGCGCGCCGCCAATTGGAGGAATCATGTTTAAAAGAATACTGATCGCAAACCGCGGTGAAATTGCCTGCCGAATCATTAAAACCGCAAAAAGCATGGCTATAGAGACGGTAGCCGTCTATTCCGAAGCGGATCGCAGCAGCTTACATGTTAAACAAGCGGATTTCGCTGAATTCATTGGCCCCGCTCCGGCGAGTGAATCGTATCTCGATATCGATGCGATTATCGGCGCTGCGAAAAAATGGCAAGCCGATGCTATCCACCCTGGGTATGGTTTTCTTTCCGAGAACCCGAAACTGGCGAAAGCGTGCAGCGAAAATGGCATTGTTTTTATTGGCCCTTCCACCAGCGCAATTGAAGCAATGGGTTCGAAGTCGCAAGCCAAAGCCATCATGTCTGAGGCGAACGTGCCCTTGGTTCCCGGCTATCACGGCACAGACAACAGCGTAGAGCACTTATTAGCGGAAGCTGAAAAAATCGGTTACCCAGTGATGCTTAAAGCAACCCAAGGGGGCGGCGGTAAAGGCATGCGAGTGGTCAATAGCGCAGCCGAAATGCCTCTGGCCATCGACGGTGCGCAGCGTGAAGCACTTTCAAGCTTTGGCGATAAGCAGCTTCTAATCGAAAAATGTATATTGCAGCCTCGCCACGTTGAAGTTCAGGTATTTGCTGACCAACATGGCAACTGTGTCTATCTTTCTGATCGCGATTGCTCCATTCAACGCCGTCACCAAAAAGTAGTCGAAGAAGCACCAGCTCCCGGTCTTAGTGATGAACTGCGTAAACAAATGGGTGAAGCTGCGGTTCAGGCCGCTCAAGCGATCGACTATGTTGGCGCGGGCACGGTGGAGTTCTTGCTCGATAGCCGCGGTGAGTTTTACTTCATGGAAATGAATACTCGTCTGCAAGTTGAACACCCTGTTACTGAATTGATCACCGGCGTTGATTTGGTGGAGTGGCAATTAAAAGTCGCAGCTGGCGAGCATTTACCTATTTCGCAATCTGAAATCACCCACAACGGTCATTCAATTGAGCTGCGAATTTACGCAGAAGATACAGACAATGACTTTATGCCGTCGACTGGCCGCATTGATTACTTAAAAGAACCCGTATCAGACAGTAGTGTGCGCCTAGCGTGCGTACGCGTTGATAGTGGTGTTACCCAAGGCGATA